>JAGOAI010000011.1:0-25705 GCA_017983965.1 Rhodoluna sp.
ATGTTGCCGTCACCCGCGCCAAGCGAAAACTGAGCATTTCGTGGTCGAAGCGCGATGGCAATTCGGCTAGAGACCGCGAACCGTCTAGGTTCTTGAGCCTGCTCAGTTAGAACCCTCGGCACTTGCAAGCATCGCTGAATTGCCAACTGAACTCTGAGATCTCGGCGTTTGCCATCGACAATCGATAGCCAGCACCGCTGAGCGACTCATCTGCGAAGCCATTCGAGTCGTCGATTTCTTGCAGCAATCGCTGGCTGGCAATCGAAGCGGCAAAGTAGACGCTTGAAACATCATCGAATCGTTGTTTGCTGAATAGCAATTGAGATGCAACGGCAGGCCAGGCTGGGTCGCTTCCAGTTTGGTTTTCGTGAAAGCAATTGAGGCACGGCGTCTTTGAACTTCGAATGGTTGGGCTGATTGAGACGCCTTCGCTGTCGAACACAACGCTTAGATGCGGCACAGAGCGACCGAGCCATCGCGCATAAGACCTTGGTGAAACTGCATTGTTAGAAATCAGAATTGCAAAATCGATTCGGTCAACCTGCGAATCTTTTATGTCGCTCAACTTGACGGTCTGACTGCCCAGCGCTAAACCTTCGACGTCTTCGAGCACAATCGTGCCAACGCCAGCTGTTGCCAATGCCTCGGCAATGGTTTTTGTTGCACCGTGACAATTCTCAACAAACACCACGGCTCGTTTTCTTGCCTCTAGCACCACCGTGCCCTCGGTGTTGTGCAATGCCTGAGCCCGGCAAATCTCAGCGAAGTGTTCTTCAATGAATTGCGCATCGAGACTTGTCGGTTCGCCAGCGCGCTTCAGAAGCGCAGGCTCGATTTGTTTCAGAAGTTTTTCTGGTTCGCTGGCACCCACGGTTGCCGCAACTTCTTTGAAATAGCTATCGGCTACGCCTCGATAGAGAAGTGCAATCAAACGTTCTTGACCTGGGCTGAGCCCGCGAATGCGAATCGAGTTTTCTGAGTCGCCGAGTTGCAACTCAGTTGGGCTGCGCCAAATCGGCATTCGACTCGGATTTATGCGCAGCACCATGCATGCATCTTGTTAGACAAGTCGAGCGAACGCTCGAGTAGTCCACAGGCTATTCGCCCAGCAGGTCTCGCAGCTCTTTGTCGAAGTTGTCGGTGTCGCCGGCTAGTCGGGCAAACAGCAGTTCGGGGTTGACTATCTCTTCTGCGGTAGGCAGTAGGTCGGGGTGATCCCAGAGGGCGTCGCGCTTCTCGTTGCCAAGCCGGTGGCCGATTTCGCGCCATAGAGTGGCGGCCTCGCGCAGGCGGCGCGGCCTCAGTTCAAGACCAATGAGGGTTCCAAAGGTCTTCTCTGCTGGCCCACCGCTTGCTCGGCGGCGGCGAACCGCTTCGCCAATGGCAATCGACTTTGGCAGCAGAGCAGTGGCCTGGTCGCTGATTGCATCGACCCAACCTTCAATCAAAGCCAAGATGTTCTCGATGCTCTCGAGCGCACGATTCTGCTCGTCGTTTCGAGCCGCGATAAACGCACCACTCTGAAAAGCCTGTTGAAGTGCGGCGGTGTCGTTCGGGTCAAAGTCGCGAGTCATTTCTTGAATGCGCTCGGTGTCAATTTTGATCTCGGCGGCATACTGGGTGATTTGGTTGATGACGTGTTCGCGCAACCACTTGCTCTGCTTGAACAATCGAGCGTGAGCAAGTTCGCGCACCGCAAGATAAATCAAAACCTGGTCGGTCTCGACATCGAGCTCGTTTATGTATGACTCGAGATTCTGGGTCAAAAACGCGGCACGTTGTTCAGCAAAAATTGGAAGCCCGATGTCGCCGCCGGTTAGAACTTCTGTTGAAAGTTTGCCTAGCGATTGCCCAAGCTGCATCGCGAAAAGAGCGCCACCCATGGAGCGCATCATCGAAGTGGCATTGCCTAGAACGCCCGAAAGTTCCTCTGGCGCGTTCGCTTGCAAACTTTCGCTTAGTGCAACGCTCATGCGCTCGGCTACCGGCGAAGACAGCGCTTGAAAGAGTGGCATTGCATCTTGAACCCAAAGCTCGCGCGAAAGCATTTTTGGCTCTTGGGTCAGGTCAGAAATTTGGGTGGCCTGGTTCAACCAAAGGTTTGCGATGGCAAGAGCATCGGTCAACTGTTTGCGAATGTCATCAGAGACCGCAACCGAGTTTGCTGCGGCAAGCTGACGCGCCTGATCGCTAGCGAGCTTCCAGTTCACTGCCGAGCCATCGGGGTTGCTCTGGTTCAAAGCCGAGCGAAGTTGGGCAAGCATTGCGGCCAGTTGAGCTGGGTCGTTTGGCAGACCGGCAGCGGCTGCGAGCTTTTCGACATCCATGCCTGAAGCGCCCTTTTCAAGAAACTCGCGCATGAACGCCTCGAAGTCTTGCGGGTCTAGCCCGTCGCCTTCGAAGTTCGAATCGTTGCCGTTGTCGCTCATGGTTTCTCCTGTCTCTAACGCTAATAGGCTTGAACGGTGCCAGAGAATCTTTATGCCCAAGGCGAAATCAAGAAAAAACCGAACTCAGCGAAGTCTGTTGTCGGCATGGCGATGCTGGTTGTCTTTACGCTGGCCCTTCTAACCCTCAGCTTTGTTCAAGCGCCATATGTGATTGAACGACCAGGCCCGGTTGTCAATGTTCTCGGCCAAGACGGCGATCAAGACGTTATTTCAATCACCGGGGCCGACACCTACGAAACCACCGGCCAACTCGACCTGCTAACCGTGAGTGTGGTTGGCAATCGCGAGCAGACGCCTTCTTGGTCAGAACTGCTTTGGGCGTGGCTCGACCCGGCCGAGGCCATTGCCTCGCTCGACTCGGTGTTTCCGGCTAGCCAAACCACCGAAGAGTCAGAGGCTGAGAGCACGGCCATGATGGAGCAGTCACAGCAAGATGCAATCGCAGCGGCCCTGCTAGAACTTGGCTACGAGTTTCCTGAGCACATCTACATTCAAGAGGTTTCAAAGAACAAACCATCGTCGGGCAAGCTTGTGGCCGGCGATTACATTGTTGCGATTGACGGCAAGATGCCGACATCGATCGACGACATGCGCGAACTGATTAATGACTTCGACGAAACCTCGACGGTCAAAGTCTCGGTGGTGCGCGATGGTCGCAAACTCGACTTCGATATCACGCCGATCAAGAACGCGGATGACCGCTGGGTGCTCGGCATCTTCGTCGGCACCAAGTTTGATTTTCCGGTTTCGGTTGAACTGCAACTGAGCGACATCGGTGGCCCTAGCGGCGGAATGATGTTCGCGCTCGGAATCTATGACCAACTAACTCCTGGCGCAATCACCGGCGGTCAGCACATCGCCGGCACCGGAACCATAGATCTCGAAGGCTACATCGGCCCAATCGGCGGCATTCGACAAAAAATGTATGGCGCTGTGCGCGCGGGGGCGAAGTATTTCTTGGCACCCGTCGATAACTGCAATGAAGTGGCGGGGCACATCCCGTCTGGTTTGAAGGTCTTTAGCGTCACCACATTTAAGGATGCAATTCGCGCCGTGACTGCAATTGGAAATAAAGCGAACCTAAACTCGCTTGAAACCTGTGCAACGAAATAACTAAGGGAAAACAAAAAATGGCAAAGAACACTGAACGCAAAGTTTCGCCGGTCACAGTTTCAATCGTGATTTTGGTGGCTCTTTTCACCGCTTTTGCTGCTGCGGCCAGCGTTTATACCGACTTCTTGTGGTTCGACCAGCTTGGGTTCAAGGGTGTCTTCACTACCCAGATCATCGCTCAGGTGGTCTCGTTTGCTGTCGCTGCGCTTCTTTCGGGCCTGATCATCTGGTTCACGGTTTGGTTTGCAGTTCGCAGCCGCCCGATTTATGCCCGCGGTCTGCAGGGCGACAACTTTGAGGCATTTCGCCTCTTGGCCGAGCAACTTCGCAAGTTCGCTCAGGTGGGTCTTCCAATTGTGGCCGCCATTGTTGCCGGAATCGCTGCTTCATCGCAGTGGCAAACCGCTGCCGTTTTCGTAAACCACACCTACACCGGCACCAAAGACGCCGAGTTTGGCCTCGACATTGCCTTCTATTTGTTCGACCTGCCGTTCTATAACTTTGCCGTCGGTTTTCTTTCGACCTTGATTTTGCTAGCTCTGTTGCTCGCTGCAGCAGCTCACTACATGTTTGGCAACATTCGCTTCGATGGCCGTTCGGCAACAGTTGCTCCAGCGGCACGCTGGCAGGTTGCTATCACCGCAGCAGTTTTCATCGCGCTGCAAGGTGCTTCACTTTGGCTTGACCAATACGCAACCATGACGAGCGACGCAGGTCTCTACACCGGTGCAACCTATTCAGATGTCAACGCTACGATTCCTGCGTTTCAGATTCTCGCGCTGATTGCATTCGTGGTTGCCATCTTGTTCTTGGTGACTGCAATTGTTGGTCGCTGGCGAGTTGCGCTTCTCGGCACAGCGCTGATGGTCGTGAGCTCTATCGTTCTTGCCGGAGTGTTCCCGTGGGTTGTGCAGACCTTCCAGGTTGTTCCAAATGAGCGAACCCTCGAAGCGAAATACATTCAGCGCAACATCGAGGCAACTCAGGCGGCCTACGGTCTCGACAAGATCGACATGGTCGACTACCAGGCCAAGACCACTACCGATGCGAGCGCGCTTCGCGACGATGTTGAAACGACCGCGAACATTCGCATCATCGACCCGTCGCTTGTCAGCAGTGCATTCAGACAGCTGCAGCAGGTTCAGCAGTACTACAACTTCGGCGATCACCTAGACGTCGACCGCTACACAATCGATGGCAAAACTCAAGACACCGTCATCTCGGTTCGCGAGCTAAACCAGTCGGGTCTCGGCACTTCGCAGTCTTGGTATAACAACACGATTGTTTACACCCACGGATACGGCGTGGTTGCTGCCTATGGAAACCAGAGCGCGTCAGACGGCCAGCCGGTCTTCTTGCAGAGCGGAATTCCGAACGCCGGTGCCCTTGGTGAATTCGAGCCGCGCATCTACTTCGGTGAGGAGTCGCCGCTTTACTCAATCGTTGGCCCGTCAAAGGGTGCGGCTCGCGAGCTCGACTATCCAGACAGCACCGGGGCGAGCGCTACTTCTTATACATTCAGCGGCAACGGCGGCCCGAAGCTCGACGGCTTCGTGAACCGCGTGGCCTATGCGCTTAAGTTTCAGAGCGAGCAGATTCTGCTCAGTGACGCAATTGGCGACAAGTCTCAGATTCTCTACAACCGCAACCCAATCGACCGAGTCAAGGCGGTTGCGCCTTATCTGACTCTCGATGGTGACGCCTACCCGGCGGTAGTCGACGGGCGAATTCTCTGGATCGTCGATGGCTACACCACCTCTGCCAACTACCCATATTCGAGCGCCGAGAACTTCAGCCAAGCTGTTGCCGACTCGTCGAGCGAACGCGGTCTTAGCCGCGGCAACATCAACTACATTCGCAACTCGGTCAAGGCAACAGTCGATGCTTACGACGGCAGTGTGAAGTTGTATGCCTGGGATGACAAAGACCCGATCTTGAAGACCTGGTCGAAGATCTACCCAAACACCGTTCGCCCAATCAGCGAAATGAGTGGTTCGCTAATTAGCCACGTGCGTTATCCGAGTGATTTGTTCCGCATTCAGAGAACTGTTCTCGGCAATTACCACGTGACCGATGCTGGAATCTTCTATTCGCAGTCAGACAGCTGGATGACCCCGAACGACCCAACCGGCAACGTATCGGCGAGCACCAACAGCAAGCTTCAGCCGCCGTATTACTTGAGCATGAAGTTGCCAGGTCAGAGCGAAACAAACTTCTCGCTCTACACAACATTCATTCCGCGCTCAACAACCGCGCAGAGCCGAAACGTTTTGCGCGCCTACCTTGTCGCAGACAGTGACGCTGGCTCAACCACCGGAAAAGTTGCAGACAGCTACGGACGACTAACGCTATTGAGTGTGCCGAAGGCGCTCAACATTCCAGGCCCAGGCATGGTGCAGAACAACTTCTCTGCAGACAGCGAAGTTTCACGTTTGCTCAACATTTTGCGCCAGGGTTCAACCAAGGTGCTCAACGGAAACCTATTGACCTTGCCGGTCGGTGGTGGATTGCTTTATGTTCAGCCGGTTTACATTCAGTCAACCGGTGAGACCAGCTATCCGCTGCTAAAGAAGGTGCTCGTTGCATTCGGCGACAAGATTGCTTTCGAAGACACCCTGAGCGGTGCGCTCGATGCATTGTTCGGCGGTGGCAGTGGAATCATCACGCCGACTGATCCGACAGACGGCGAAACTCCGACGACTGTCAACGACCAGATCAAGGGGCAGTTGGCTATCGCTCAGCAAGCCTTGGCCGATAAAGCCGCTGCCCTTGCTGCCGGTGACTGGACAGCATACGGAAAGGCCGACGACCGACTAAATGCCGCCGTCAGCCAGTTGCTCAAACTCGTTAAGTAGGTTGACCCTTCTGCCGCCCCGTGGTAACTTAGAAGCACGCCGCGGGGTGGAGCAGTTCGGTAGCTCGCCGGGCTCATAACCCGGAGGTCGTAGGTTCAAATCCTGCCTCCGCAACTAGAAAGAAAACTCAGACTTCGGTCTGGGTTTTTCTTTTTTCTGGCTGCTTCTGCGACTGTGGGTAATTCGCTCGGCCCGGCAACTAACCAATTAGTTTCGGCAAATGATTCGAATTGTTCTGTTTCTAGCCCTGATCTTCTCGCAATTGGTTGCCGTGCAGCCGGCGCGGGCAGCCTGTGTTGCTGGCGCGGGTTCTGGGTTTTCGGCTGGCTCTGCAATCGTCGGCAATCAGGTGATTCTCTGCGCCAACTCTGACTCGGCAACCTCGACTACAAACCGCAGCCAAACTGTCAGCACTAAATATGCCAAGCCTGTCGCTGCAGTCAAGCCGCCGGTTTGCCCGAGCGTGACAGTGACAACCGCTCAAATAGTTGCCGCAGCACTTCTCGGGTGCAAAATTCTCGGGCCGAGCAATCCACCAGCGCCAGTCGTAGTGGTTAAACCCAAGGTGACAAATTCTTCTTCGCTAAATCAGCAGACCGACTCTGCGGCATTTGTGCCAAACGAAATTGCGATTGCCGCAACGCCGAGTCAGGCACCGATTTTCGTGTCGATGCTGCTGACCTCAAACACAATCGAGCACGAACGAACCGCGCTCGTTCTCGGGCGCACCGCCTATGTGCGATTTGTTCCTTCGAAATACGAATGGCTTGCCGAGAGCATTCGGCTAAACGATGGAGCCATCGCGGTAGCCGCGTTCGCCACCTCGGGCCCAAAACAAATCGACCTTACTGTTTCGTTCGATGCGAGCTATCGCTTCGGCCTGAATGACGCATGGATGCCCGTCGGCGTCGTGACCAGATCGGCAAGCGCTCAGGTTTTGGTGACCGAGCCCGCGAGGCAAGTTATTGCAAAGAAGAAGCCGAGGCTGGTGTGGGCTAGCTGCCAAAAACACCCGAGCAACTACCGCTGTTAGAAAACTCTCAGGTTGTTTTCATAGACTAATCAGGCTCGTTCGCCACTATTTAGGCAACAGCCAGCAAGAAAGGTCTCTGATGAACCAGTTCAATGGTCAGTTTCTCTATGACGTTCCACAGGCACAGCAGTCAGCACCTAAGAAGCTAACTCTCAAGCAGCGCCTGGCTAAGCGAACAACTCTTCTAACCGGCAGTGCGGCTATTGCGCTCGGATCAATCGTTGGTGCAACGGTTGGCGGCGGGGTAGCAGTCTTTGCTTTCAACTACATTCAGTCACCAACCCCGATTGTTGTGAACAACGCCGAGAGCGTGACCTGGGTTACCGCAGCAGCTGCCGTGGCGCAACCATCTGTCGTAACCATCTCGGTTTCATCTGGCACCGAAGGTGGCAACGGCAGCGGTGAATTCTTAACCGAAGACGGTTACATTCTGACCAACACACACGTCGTGACTCTCGACGGTGCAACGGCAGACCCAGACATCGAAGTCAAGACTTATGACGGTCACGTTTATTCGGCGAAGCTGATTGGCACCGATCCAACTAACGACCTCGCGGTCATCAAGGTGACGGCAAGCACTTCATTCAAGCCAATCAAGTTTGCCGACAGCGACAAGATCAACGTTGGCGACAACGTGGTTGCCATCGGCGCACCACTCGGGCTGTCGAACACCGTGACAAAGGGAATCGTCTCTGCTCTCAACCGAACCATTCAGGTTTCGTCAGCGGCTGCGCCAGATGACAGCGGTTCTGGTGGTGGCTTGCAGCTTTGGAATCAGCAGAGCTCGGCTCGACCAATCAATCTCGATGTAATTCAAACCGACGCAGCAATCAACCCTGGCAACTCGGGTGGTGCACTTGTAAACGACGCTGGTGAATTGGTTGGTGTAAACGTGGCAATCGCTAGCGCAGCAAGCAGCGGCGGACAGTCTGGCAGCATCGGAGTCGGCTTCGCGATTCCTTCGAACACCGCAAAGCGAATTGCAAACGAAATCATGAAGACCGGCAAAGCAAGCCACGCTTTGCTTGGCGCTCTAGTTTCAGATTCGATGAACTCTGATGCGAGCGCAAGCTTCGCGGTCGGCGCGCTGGTTGAAGAAGTTACCGCTGGCGGTGCGGCACAGCTAGCTGGCATCAAGCCTGGCGACATCATCGTGAAGTTCAACGATCGAGCAATCGCATCTTCGGGTGAGCTCACCGCGGCCGTGCGCCAGCAACCAGCCGGGGCAAAGGCAACCGTCGAATACATTCGCGATGGCAAGAAATCGACTGTGAGCGTAACGCTCGGCGATGCCTCAGAGTTGAACTAGGTTTCAATCATGAGCGAACTGAATCCGCAACCAAGCCACGAGGGTGGCTCGACCACTCTGCTCGAAGAGCAGGTGCAAAACGTTGAACCAGGTGATCACGAGCGTTTTTCGCACTTCGTGCCGAAAGACAAAATCGTTGAGTCTGCAGTGCTTGGCACCCCGGTGATTGCGCTCTGCGGAAAAGTTTGGACTCCGAGTCGCGACCCACAGAAGTTTCCGATTTGCCCAGAGTGCAAAGACATTTATGAGTCGATGCCAAAGGGCGAAGACCCGCAATAATCGCTAAACGAATTCGGTAGCGATTGCGGCATCGCCGCGCATCAACCGCAAACCCTGCAGCGGCAACTCTGCCTTGGCGGCCTTGTGGTGCTCGCGAGCGAGAGCGGTTCCGGCAGGGCCGGCATACGTGTCATTGACCTTGCCGTTTTCAACAAGAGAGACAAGCAAGTTGCGATCGTTGGCATCGGTAGCTGGGCTGACCTCTGAGCCGATGACTTCGGCAGTCGCGATTCCGCGCGAATCAAGTTTGCGAACCGCGCTCTTGCGACCGCCAATGTTTGCCTTCATCGCGCTCTTCTTAGCAACGCTCTTCCAACTGCCGTCTGCGCTCTCAAAAGAAACCAGTTTGTAAACGAAGCCTGCGGTTGGCGCGCCAGAACCGGTGGCAACCGAGGTTCCAACCCCATAAGAGTCAACCGGCGCTGCGGCTAGAGCTGCAATCGCATATTCATCGAGGTCGTTGGTCACGGTGATTTTGGTTTCGGTTGCGCCAAGGCCGTCGAGAAGTTTGCGAACCCGGTTGACCTCGATGCCAAGGTCGCCTGAGTCGATGCGCACGGCTCCGAGATTCGGGGCGAGCTCGATTGCATTGCGCACGGCAGCTTCAATGTCAAAGGTGTCAACCAACAGGGTGGTCTTTTCGCCGAAGGTTTCGAGCTGAGCCTTGAACGCCAATTCTTCGGTGTCGTGCAGAAGCGTGAAAGCGTGGGCAGCTGTGCCCATGGTTGGAATCGACCAGGTTCTGCCGGCCTCGAGATTCGAGGTTGCATCGAAACCTGCGACATACGCGGCGCGAGCTGCGGCGACCGCAGCGAATTCATTCACTCGGCGACCGCCCATTTCGGCAACGAATCGACCGTTAGCAGCTGTAACCATTCGAGATGCTGCAGAGGCCACCGAAGAGTCATAGTTGAAAATCGAGAGAATCAGTGTCTCGAGCAAAACCGCTTCGGCAAAGGTTGATTCGACTGTGAGCACTGGTGAGTTGGCAAAGAAGAGTTCACCCTCGCGGTAACCAGAGATGTTTCCGTTGAACTTGTAGTTCGCCAACCAGTCGACGGTTGCCGAATCGACGACCTTCTCGGTTCTTAGCCAATCTAGGGTTGCCTGATCGAAACGAAAGTCTTGAAGGTGCTCGAGAAGTCTTGCGGTTCCGGCAACCACTCCATAGCGACGACCGGTTGGCAGGTGACGGGTGAAAACTTCGAAAACACATTTGCGATCTGCCGTGCCCGAGTGCCGAGCCGCCTGCAGCATGGTTAGCTCATAGCGGTCGGTCAGCAGGGCAGAGGTGTTAAGCACGGTTTTAGCCTACCCGCGCAAAAAGAGCCCGCGGTTAGACTAATTTCGTGAACGATGCGCCGATTGGAATCTTCGACTCAGGAGTCGGTGGGCTAACCGTCGCCAGGGCGATTATTGACCAGTTGCCAAATGAATCGGTCATCTATCTTGGTGACACTCTCAACACTCCTTATGGAACCAAGAGCATTCAAGAGGTTCGCGAACTTGCCATCGGCGTGATGGATCGCCTGGTCGACCAGGGTGTCAAACTCTTGGTGATTGCCTGCAACACAGCTTCGGCCGCAGTTCTTCGCGACGCTCGTGAGCGTTACACCGAAGGTCGCGGCATTCCGGTAGTTGAGGTTATTCAGCCGGCAGCTCGTCGAGCAGTTGCCTCAACCAGAAACAATCGAGTCGGGGTCATCGGCACGTCAGCCACCATTACTTCTAAGGCATACGACGACGCCTTCGCGGCAGCTGTCGACTTGCAGATTACGAGCGCTGCCTGCCCAGAATTCGTTAGCTATGTCGAACGCGGTGTCACGTCTGGCGCAGAACTGCTCAAGGTTGCCGAGAGCTATTTGGCACCAATCAAAGCCGCGGGTGTCGACACCTTGGTGCTCGGCTGCACACACTACCCGCTGCTAACTGGCGCAATCAGCTATGTGATGGGTGAAGACGTCACGCTAGTTTCGAGTGCCGAAGAAACAGCCAAGGATGTCTACCGCACGCTTGTCGCCCATGACTTGCTGCGCACCTCGAGTGACAAGCCAACGTTGCGCTTCTTAGCAACCGGCGACGAAAAGTCTTTTGGAATTCTGGCCAGACGTTTTCTTGGCCCTGAAGTCGCAACTGTTGAACACATTTCTTCTTAGAAGAACCATCGCTTAGAAAGGCGAAAATGACAAAGAGAATCGACGGCCGCGAGGTCGACCAACTTCGCGAAGTTACCATCGAGCGCGGCTGGAGTTCTCACGCAGAAGGTTCTGCACTGATTTCATTTGGTGGCACCAAGGTTTTGTGCACTGCTTCATTCACCCCAGGAGTTCCTCGCTGGAAAGTCGGCAAGGGCGAGGGTTGGGTCACTGCCGAATATGCGATGTTGCCTCGCGCAACCCACGACCGCAACGATCGCGAAGCGGTCAAGGGCAAGGTCGGCGGTCGCACCCACGAGATCTCAAGACTCATTGGTCGTTCACTGCGAGCCATCATCGACGTTCGCGAACTTGGCGAAAACACCATCGTGATTGACTGCGACGTTTTGCAAGCCGACGGCGGAACCCGCACTGCTGCAATCACCGGTGCATACATCGCACTGCACGACGCCATCGAGTGGGCTCGCGAACACAAGCACATTCCGGCAAAGTCGAAGCCGCTTAGCGACAGCGTTGCCGCCATCTCGGTTGGCATCATCGATGGCGAGCCGTTTCTAGATCTTGCATACACAGAAGACGTGCGAGCCGAAACCGACATGAACGTGGTTGTCACCGGCGGCGGCAAGTTCGTTGAGGTTCAGGGCACGGCCGAAGGTGTGCCGTTCGACCGCGACGAGCTCAACAGCTTGCTCGACTTAGCGCTAAAGGGCACCGCGCAGTTGACCGAGATTCAAAAGTCAGCGCTCGCAAACTAACCATGAAACTCGTTCTCGCTTCGCACAACCAGGGCAAGCTTCAAGAGCTTTCTGCGATTCTCGAACCGGCGGTTGCCGGTCTCGAGTTGGTTAGCTATGACGGCCCAGAGCCAATCGAAGACGGAACCTCTTATCTTGAGAACGCACTCATCAAGGCTCGCGCGGCACACGCTCACACCGGCCTGCCGGCAATCGCAGACGACAGTGGAATCGCAGTTGAAATTCTTGGTGGCTCACCAGGCATCTTCACTGCGATTTGGTCTGGCACAAGAGACAACGCGGCAAACCGTCAGTTGCTTCTCGCGCAACTAAAAGACATTCACGAAGAACACAGAGCAGCAGCGTTCGTTTGCACGATTGCCTTGGTTAGCGAAGATGGCGAACAAAGTTTTACGGGCATTTGGCCTGGTCGAGTTGCTCACGAAGAGCGTGGCGAATTCGGGCACGGATACGACCCGGTGTTTATCCCAGAGGGTTTTGAAGTGACGGCGGCAGAGTTGCCACCCGAGGTGAAGAACTCAATGAGCCATCGTGCGATGGCGCTTCAACAATTAATTGCGTCGCTCTCGTCTGGCCTTTAGAAACTCGGTGACCAGGGGAATGGTCGAGATCAACAAGAACGCACCGGTGACAAACACCGCATTTTCGCGAACGAACGGAATCTGACCGAGAAGTGCACCGAGCATGGTGACACCGAATGCCCAGCTGACAACACCGATGGCGTTGTATTTCAAATAGCGACGGTAAGGCATTTCGCCAACACCGGCGGCAATCGGAATAAAGGTTCGCATCACCGGCACGAAGTGAGCAAAGATAATCGCCTTGGCTCCGTAGCGCTCAAAGAATGCGTGAGTGCGTTCGACGTTGCGGTGATTGAAGAACTTCGATTTTGGACGATTGAAAATCGCTGGCCCGACCTTGCGGCCAACCCAGTAGCCGGTCTGGTCGCCCATCCAAGCGGCCGCGGTAAACATCATGGCTGCCAACCAAAGCGGAAAAGGCAGGGTGCCGGTTGCCATCATTAGGCCCATCGGAAACAAGATGCTGTCACCAGGCAAGAAGAAGCCGAAGAGCAGGCCGGTTTCGGCATAGAGAATGCCGCAGACGATGAAGACCGAGACTGGTCCGAAATCGCGAACGATCGATTCGATCCAGTCTTGAGCATGTAATAGGTCAGTTATGTTCACGTGCCCCCAGCAGGAATCGAACCTGCGCTTCCGCCTCCGGAGAGCGGCGCTCTATCCCCTGAGCTATGGGGGCAGGGGGTTCTCTCAAAGTATATGCTGTTGGAGTGCTAGCAAAAATTTGGTCGAACCCCTTTTCGAGTCCTGCTTCTATAAAGCGAATGCTAACGGGCATCACATCGGTGATGTTTGCGTCTGCGTCGCTTGTGGCTTGCAGTCCAACGCTTCCTCCGGGTGATGGTGCAGTGACAATTTATGGACCTTACTTTGGGCTAGAAGCAGATGCCTTTCAGGCTGAACTCGATTCCTTTTCAAAGTCATCTGGTGTTCGTGCAATCTATAAACCAATTGCTGACATGGATAGCCAGATTCAATCTGATGCTTCAAATTCGACTTTGCCAGACGTTGCCATTTGGGATAACCCTAGGCCGCTGCTAGCTCACAGTGAGCAAATGGTTCCTTTGGATCAATTGGTTGACATCGAAGCCATTAGAAAAACCCTTGTACCAGGCTGGGATCAGGTGGCAATGTCTGGAGACAAATCTTTTGGCCTGCCGACTTCGAGCAACATCAAAACTGGTGTTAAATCTCTCGTCTTCTACAACCCCCAAGCTTTCGAGCGTCTCGGATACAAAGTTCCCAGCACAAACCGAGAGCTCGAGGTTCTGATTGAAAGAATTAAATCAGAAGGCAGTGGTTACCCGTGGTGCGCAGGAATCGAATCGGGTGGGGCAACCGGATGGGTTGCTACCGACTGGATAGAACAGTATGTGCTTAGCAATGAAGGCCCAGAGAATTACAACAAATGGATTTCTGGCGCTTTGAAATTCGATTCGGCAGAAATTAGCAAGGCCGCAGAGAAAGTAAGCACGCTGCTTCTCCAGCCGGGCAATGTCTCTGGTGGAGGTGCAGGCATGGCTCGTGAAAACTTTGGAAAAACCGAAGCCCTATTTTCAAGTGGCGGCAAGAGTGCTGGTCAGTGTTTCATGATGCGACAGGGTTTGTTCATCACTGACTTTTTTCCAGATGACATAAAGGCTGAAATTTCCCGATCGGATTTCTCCCACGCAAACGCATTTGCGCTTCCGCCAGCAGATGGTGGCAAAAGAGCTGTTCTTGGTGACGGCTATCTGGCTTCAGCGTTCAGCCAAGACAGTGACGTGGCTAAAGTTCTGAGTTTCATTCTTTCTGACAGTTTCGGAACGACCATGGTAAAGACGACCAACTTTCTTTCGCCTCATAAGACTTTTCCTGTCGACCAGTATCGAGATGTCTTGAGCCGCATTGCTGCGGAGACGCTCAAGAATGCAGAGGTGTTTGGATTTGATGCCTCGACTGCAATGCCCGAGGCTGTGTCCAGACAATTTTGGATATCTTCAACAAAATGGATAAACGAGTCGCTCACTTGGACAACAGTGGCAAGCGAGATTGATTCTGCTTTCGACCGCTAGTGCTTGGGTAGCCGATTCTCGGTAGAATTGACCCAATTCGGGCGTGTTTTTAGGAATTTCTTTTGACTCCAGCAGATCTAAACGATGCGATTGTTCGCATCCTGGCCACTTTGATGGCTCAGGGCAAACTCGCGCCTGCCGAATTGCCTGCAGAGGTGGTCATCGAGCGCCCAAAGAACCGCGAACACGGCGATTGGGCTACCAACGCGGCCATGCAGCTTTCGGCCCGATTCGGTCTGAAACCGCGAGAATTCGCCGAATTGCTAGCAGCCGAACTTCAGCAGGTTGACGGAATCTCAAAGGTCGACATTGCTGGCCCAGGCTTTATCAACCTCACCCTTAGCGCCGCTGCAGCCGGCGAGTTGGCAAAGGCCATCGTCGAAGCAGGCGTGAACTATGGCAAGTCGGCCGAAATGGTGGGCGTCAAAATGAACCTCGAGTTCGTTTCGGCAAACCCAACCGGCCCGATTCACATTGGTGGAACCCGATGGGCCGCCGTTGGCGACTCGCTTGCCCGAGTATTCGAAGCTCAAGGAGCCCAGGTCACTCGCGAGTATTACTTCAACGACCACGGCGCTCAAATCGACCGATTCGCTCGTTCATTGCTGGCCGCTGCTCGCAAACAAGAAGCACCCGAAGACGGCTATGCCGGTGCTTACATCACCGAGATTGCAGAACGAGTTCTAGCCGAGACCGCCGAAGACATTTTGGCGATGAACGAAGCCGATGCTCAAGAAGCGTTTCGTGCCGCCGGCGTCGAGCTGATGTTTCAAGAGATTCGCGAATCACTTCACGACTTCGGTGTCGACTTCGACGTCTACTTTCACGAAAACTCGCTCTATGTTTCTGGTGCCGTAGAAAAAGCTATTGATCGACTTCGCGACCTTGGTCACATGTTTGCGCAAGATGGCGCCCTCTGGTTGCGCACAACTACTTTTGGAGACGACCGTGACCGCGTTGTTTTGAAGAGTGATGGCGAAGCCGCCTACATCGCTGGCGATCTTGCCTATTACCTCGACAAGCGAAGTCGTGGTTTCGATCAGTGCATCTACATGCTCGGTGCAGATCACCACGGATACGTTCCTCGCATGATGGCAATGTGTGCCGCGTTCGGCGACGAGCCTGGCAAGAACCTCGAAATTCTTATCGGTCAAATGGTGAACCTAGTGAAAGACGGCGAGCCGGTTCGCATGTCGAAGCGTGCGGGCACAGTAGTGACCATGGAAGACCTGGTTGGTTTTGTCGGTGTCGACGCGGCACGTTATGCGCTAACTCGTTCTTCGATTAACTCTTCGCTAGACATCGACCTTGAGCAGCTGTCAAAGAAGACCAACGACAACCCGGTTTTCTATGTGCAGTATGCGCAGGCGCGCACCCGCCAGGTTGAGAACAATGCGGCGACCCTCGGTGTCGACTTGAGCGTCTTTGACCCTTCACTTTTGAACCACGAAACCGAGAGCGAGTTGCTCGCCAAGTTGAGCGAGTTGCCACGCGTTATCGCCTCGGCAGCAGAGTTCAGAGAGCCGCACCGCGTTGCTCGTTATCTTGAAGAAGTGGCTGGCGCTTATCACCGCTGGTATGACAACTGTCGCGTCACCCCGCTATCTGGCGGTGCAGTAGACGACGTGCACCGCACCCGACTCTGGCTAAATAACGCAGCAGGCGTTGTCTTGCGCAACGGCCTGGCCCTGCTCGGTGTCAACGCACCAGAGAGGATGTAAGTGATGACTAACCCGCTTGCCCCTGACTGGCTTGATGTTCCTGCAGATGTGAACGCCCTAGACACCCGCGTTTGGCCGCGCCACTTTGAGCGTCAGGCCACTGGCGAATGCACAATCGCTGGCGTCTCGGTTCGCGAACTTGCTGCCGAATTCGGCACGCCGCTCTATGTAATTGACGAAGATGACTTCAGGGCACGTGCAACATCTGTGCGCAATGCGCTGACAGCTGCCGCCGAGTCAATTGGAACCACCGCAAAGGTTTATTACGCGAGCAAGGCATTCATGTCTGTCGAAATCGCAAGTTGGATCAACGAGCTCGGTCTCAACATCGACGTTGCCAGCGGCGGCGAACTTGCAGCTGCGTTGGCAAGCGGAATTGAACCAGCACGCATCGGCGTTCATGGCAACAACAAGTCGACCCGTGAAATTGCGCGTGCAATCTCTGCTGGCGTCGGAGCAATCGTTATCGACAGCGAAATCGAAATCGAACGCATCGCAGCAGCGGCAACCGCTCAAGACAAAATTCAGAAGGTTCGCCTTCGAGTAAACACCGGAGTGCACGCTAACACTCACGACTTCTTGGCGACCGCCCGCGAAGATCAAAAGTTTGGAATGTCGATTGCCGATGCTCCTGGGCTCGTAGAGAAAATTCGTTCGCACAGCCACTTGAACTTCGTTGGCTTGCACTCTCACATTGGTTCGCAGATTCACGCACGCGAAGGTTTCGTTGAAGCCGTTAGCCGTTTGGTGAAGCTGCACGCCGAACTTTCGAAGAACGGTGAAGTTGCAGAACTTAACCTCGGTGGCGGTTTCGGCATCAACTACAAACCGGCTGATGACGCACCAGACATCCATGCATTCGCAGAGGCAATTGCGGTTGCCGTAAAAGTTGAGTGCCACAAGCACGGCGTCGAGGTTCCGGCTCTTGCCTTCGAACCTGGTCGCTACATTGCGGGCAATCCGGGCGTAACTCTTTATACGGTTGGCACAATCAAAGACGTAAACGTCACCGACGGTGGTGCTGGTGCAACTCGCAAATATGTCTCTGTTGACGGCGGCATGAGCGACAACATGCGCACCGCTCTCTATGAGGCCGAGTATCACACCGTTTTGGCATCACGTTCAACCAAGGCAGAGCCAGCCTTAGCCCGCGTGGTCGGCAAGCACTGCGAGAGCGGCGACATCGTGGTTCGTCACGACTACCTGCCTTCAGATGTTGCCCCGAACGACGTTTTGGCCGTGGCTGCCACTGGCGCCTATTGCTATTCGCTTTCGAATAACTACAACTTTTTGACCCGCCCTGGTGTGGTTGCCGTGCGAGCTGGTGAGGCAAGGCTCGTAATTAGAGCCGAATCCGAGGCAGACTTGTTTACTAGAGATCTTCGCTATCAAGCGAATCAAGAAAGAGTGACACCGTGATCGAGTATCGTCCGTTGCGAATCGCGTTGCTGGGTGCCGGCTCGGTCGGCGCGCAGGTCGCCCGTTTGCTCACCGAGAACAAGGCAGAGCTTGCCGCCCGTGTTGGCGCAGAGCTAGAGCTAATCGGCATCGCCGTGCGCGACACCAAAACCGCACGCCCTGAGGGGTTTCCGACTGAGTTGCTAACCACCGATGCCGAGGCACTTATTCTCGGTGCCGACATCGTCATCGAGGTAATGGGTGGCATTGAGCCGGCCAAGACCTACATTCTTCAAGCACTGAATTCAGGCAGCGACGTAATCACCGCAAACAAGGCTTTGCTCGCAACTCACGGCACCGAGTTGTTCGACACCGCAGAGCAGGTTGGCGCACAGCTTTATTTCGAGGCAGCGGTTGCCGCGGCGATTCCAATCATTCGACCGCTTCGCGAATCACTTGCCGGTGACAAAGTTCAGCGCGTCATGGGAATCGTCAACGGTTCGACAAACTACATTCTTGACCGCATGGATACCGCTGGCATCACTCTCGATGAAGCGATGGCCGAAGCGACCGAACTCGGATACCTAGAGGCAGACCCAACGCTCGATGTCGAGGGTTACGACGCAGCCCAGAAGGCAGCAATTCTGGCCTACCTTGCATTCCACACTGAAGTGCCAATCGAAAAGGTTCATCGCGAAGGAATCACGAGTGTTACTCCTGAACTTATGCGAGCAGCGCAGCGCGATGGCAATGTCATCAAGTTGCTTGCAATCGCAGAGCGCATCGACGCCGACAAGTCTGGTGTTGAGGGTGTTTCGGTTCGTGTTTACCCAACCTTGATTCCAAGAACCCACCCGCTCGGCGCAGTTCGCGGTGCTTTCAACGCCGTGTTCGTAGAGGCTGAGTCTGCCGGCCAGCTCATGTTCTATGGGGCAGGTGCTGGTGGCAAACAGACTGCGTCTGCAATTCTCGGTGACCTAGTTAGCGCTGCAAAGCGCCACGTTGCCGGTGGCCCAGGTCTTGCCGACTCGGTGCACGCAAATCTTCCGGTGTTGCCAATCGACCGCATTTACACTCGCTACCAAATCACGCTCGAAGCCACTGACCAGCCAGGTGTTCTCGCGGCAATCGCAAACACTTTTGCAAGCCACGAGGTTTCGATCGAGTTTGTTGAACAGACTCCAACCGCCGGTGGCAAAACCGCAAACCTTGAAATCGGAACCCACGAGGCTACCGATGCATCGCTTTCGGCCGTCGTTGCTGCACTCGCAGCTAGTGACGCAGTCGAGTCAATCACTTCAGTTATTCGAGTAGAAGGAATCTAATGGCACACCAGTGGCGCGGAGTCATCCGTGAATATATTGATCGCCTAGACATCAGCGCAGACAACCCGATCATCACTTTGGGTGAGGGTGGCACTCCGCTTGTTGAAGCTCCTGCTCTTGCTCGACTCGTTGGCGCAGAGCGAGTGATGCTCAAGGTCGAAGGCATGAACCCAACCGGTTCGTTCAAAGACCGCGGAATGACCATGGCAGTTTCGAAGGCAATTGGCCATGGTGCCAAGGCCGTAATCTGTGCATCAACCGGAAACACCTCGGCATCGGCAGCTGCCTACGCTGCTGCTGCTGGCATCAAGTCGGTAGTTCTGATTCCTGAGGGCAAGATTGCTCTCGGCAAGTTGAGCCAGGCCGTTGCGCACAAATCTGAAATTCTTCAGGTTCGCGGAAACTTCGATGACTGCCTCGACCTAGCTCGCAATCTTTCTGCCAACTACGCGGTGCACCTTGTGAACTCGGTAAACCCAGACCGCATCGAAGGCCAGAAGACTGGTGCCTTCGAAGTCGTCGACGCACTTGGTTTCGCTCCTGACTTTCACGTTCTACCAGTGGGCAACGCCGGAAACTACTCGGCTTACTTCAAGGGCTACCTAGAAGACTTCAACGAAGGCCGCATCAAGCGCGTTCCGAAAATGTGGGGCTTTCAGGCTGAAGGTTCAGCACCGTTTGTTCAGGGCTCGCCAGTCAAGAACCCAGAGACCATTGCCACCGCAATTCGCATCGGCAACCCAGCATCGTGGGATCTCGCTCAGAGCGCTCGTGAATGTTCAGAAGGAAAGTTCGGCGCAGTCAGCGATAAAGAAATTCTTTGGATGCACCGCTTCTTGTCAAACGAGGTTGGCGTTTTCGTAGAGCCTTCTTCGGCAACTGGGGCAGCCGGTCTATACAAGTCATCGCAGCAGGGCGAATCACTCGCCGGCGCAACCATCGTTGTCACCGTCACCGGTCACGGCCTCAAAGATGCGGGTTGGGCACTCAAGGATGAAAACGGTGGCGACATTCAGCCGACCGTAGTCAACAACAACGCTGCAGAAGTTGCAGACAGCTTGGGATTGAACTAAGTCATGTCAATCGTCGGCAGAAAAGTTTCGGTCAGGGTTCCGGCAACATCGGCAAACCTCGGCCCGGGCTTTGACACCCTCGGCATGGCGCTCGCTTTTTATGACGAGCTCGAAGTCGAAGCGGTTGCCGAAAACAACGTAATCGTTGAGGTCACCGGCGAGGGCGCTGGCGAAGTTGCCACAGACGAAAACAATCTCGTCGTAAAGTGCATCAAGTTCACCTTCGAGCGTTTCGGTCAGAAAATGCCCGGCTTGCGCATCAAGGCGCACAACGTGATTCCTCACGGTCGCGGAATGGGGTCTTCTGGCGCTGCAGTGGTCAGTGGAATCATGGCGGCAAAGGGCTTGCTAGAGGGCATCGTTGAGATCAACTCAACCGACCTGCTCGACATCGCAACCGAACTCGAAGGTCACCCAGATAACGTTGCTCCAGCGCTTTTTGGCAGCCTAAACATCGCCTGGGAAGACGAGTCAGGCCCGCACACCAAGAAGCTCTTCGTTCACCGCGGTGTCTCGCCGCTTGAGCTCGTGCCAAGTTTCAAGATGTCGACCGCCGTTGCTCGCTCGCTTCAGCCAGAGTCGGTTCCTCACGAAGACGCCGTTTTCAACGTATCGAGATCAGCCTTGCTGGTTGCCGCGCTAACCCAGAGCCCTGAGCTACTGCTGGCCGCAACCGAAGACCGCCTGCACCAGAGCTACCGTGCCGAGGCCATGCCTGAGACCCACGCGCTGGTTCAGCTCATGCGCGAAAACGGCCACGCGGCAGTGGTTTCGGGGGCGGGGCCGTCGGTTTTGGTCTTGGCAAGCGACCCGGCCGAGCGTCTCGAGGCAGCCAAGCTAGCCGCCGAAAACTATCCACAGTGGCGTGCGTTGCTGTTGGCTGTTGACTTCAAGGGTGCTACAGTTATCACGCACCACTAAATAAGCAGTTCAATCAGAACGCTTTGGTGAAATCCCTCGCAAATCTAATGCGAACGCACGCAATCAAAATCGTGCGGATGATGGCAAACAAAATCAATGTCATCTAAATCTGAGAAAGAGTAATCACTACATGGATGAAATCCAGGAAACCACAGCAGCTAAGAAGCCACGTCGCGCAGCGGCCGAAGGCGATTCAGCAGCAAAAGACACCTCAGCCTCAACCGGCGAGAAGCGACCAACCCGTCGCCGCGGTGCAAGCAAGCCAGAAGGCTCAAGCGACAGCGAAGGCGGCTCATCAGAGAAGCCAGCGCGCGAACCACGCGAAGAGCGAGCACCTCGTGAAGAACGCGCACCGCGCGAAAACCGCGAGCCTCGCGAGAAGCGCGAATCAAACGGCGAAGGTTCATCGAAAGATGGCGAGACTCGCAGCAACGATTCACGCAACGAGCGCGACTTCAACGACGAGCGCCGTGGTGGCAATCGCAACCGCAATCGCAACCGTGATCGCTACCGCAACCGTGACAACCGCAACCGCGGTGGCAACGGTGGCAACGACCGCGATGAAATTGAGCCAGAGATCTCACCAGACGACGTGCTCGTTCCGGTGGCGGGCATCCTTGATGTTCTAGACAACTACGCGTTCGTTCGCACCAGCGGTTACCTGCCAGGTTCAAACGACGTTTATGTTTCACTGGGTCAGGTCAAGAAATACAGCCTGCGCAAGGGTGACGCCGTTGTCGGCGCAATTCGCCAGCCAAAAGAAGGCGAAGGGCAGGGTCGTCAGAAGTTCAACGCAATCGTTCGTGTTGACTCAATCAACGGTCAGACCGTTGAAGAGGCAGCCGCTCGTGTTGAGTTCGGCAAGCTAACTCCGCTTTACCCTCAGAGCCGTCTTCGTCTCGAGACCGAGCAGAACCGCTTGAGCACTCGAATCATCGACCTTGTTGCTCCAATCGGTAAGGGCCAGCGTGGCCTAATCGTTTCGCCACCTAAGGCCGGAAAGACCTTGGTGCTTCAGGCAATCGCAAACGCAATCACCACAAACAACCCAGAAGTTCACATGATGGTTGTTTTGGTTGACGAGCGCCCAGAAGAAGTTACCGACATGCAGCGCACCGTCAAGGGTGAAGTTATTGCTTCAACCTTTGACCGCCCAGCAGAAGACCACACCACCGTTGCCGAGTTGGCTATCGAGCGCGCAAAGCGTTTGGTTGAGCTAGGTCACGACGTTGTTGTCTTGCTCGACTCGATCACTCGTTTGGGTCGTGCCTACAACTTGAGCGCACCAGCGTCAGGCCGAATTCTTTCTGGTGGTGTCGACTCTGCAGCGCTTTATCCACCAAAGCGTTTCTTCGGTGCCGCTCGTAACATCGAAGACGGCGGCTCGCTGACCATTCTTGCAACCGCTCTTGTTGAGACCGGTTCGAAGATGGACGAAATCATTTTCGAAGAGTTCAAGGGAACCGGAAACATGGAGCTTCGTTTGTCTCGCGCACTTGCAGACAAGCGCATCTTCCCGGCTGTCGATGTGAACGCTTCAGGAACCCGTCGCGAAGAAATCTTGATGGCACCAGACGAGACCAAGATCATCTGGAAGCTCCGTCGTGCGCTTGCCGGTCTAGACCAGCAGCAGGCACTCGAGCTTGTCTTGAACCGCTTGAAAGAGACTTCAAGCAACGTCGAATTCTTGATGCAGGTTCAGAAGTCAATGCCGGTTCCTTCAGGATCTGACCAGGACTAACAATTGCTCGATTCAGTTCAACCTCTTCTAGCCGAGCATCTCGCGCTTCAGACACAACTGTCTGACTCGAGCATTCACGGCAACCCGGCTCTAGCGAAGAAACTAAATCGTCGCTACGCCGAAGTGAGTTCAATCGTTGCTGCCTACAACTCAGTCGTCGCTCTAAACGAAGACTTGGCCGCAGCAAAAGAACTTGCCAAAGAAGACGAGGCATTTGCTGAAGAAGTAACCGCCACCGAAGAAAAGCTTGTGGTCGCAACCGAAAAGTTGCGCCGCCTGCTTATTCCTCGCGACCCAGACGACGGCCGCGATGTCATCATGGAAATCAAGGCCGGTGAGGGTGGTGCAGAATCGGCACTATTCGCAGCCGACTTGCTTCGCATGTACATTCAGTACGCCAACTCAAAGGGTTGGAAGACCGAGATTCTCGATAAGAACGAGTCAGACCTCGGTGGCTATAAAGACGTTCAGATCGCTATCAAGTCGAACACCACCGACCCAGCTCAGGGCGTTTTTGCGCATCTGAAGTATGAAGGTGGCGTGCACCGTGTGCAGCGCGTTCCGGTCACTGAGACCCAGGGCCGCATTCACACTTCTGCAGCCGGCGTGCTCGTGTTTCCTGAAGTTGATGCCCCCGAAGAAGTTGAAATAAGCCAGAACGACTTGCGCATCGACGTTTATCGTTCGAGCGGCCCTGGTGGCCAGTCGGTTAACACCACTGACTCTGCGGTTCGCATCACCCACCTTCCAACCGGAATCGTGGTTTCGATGCAGAACGAAAAGTCGCAGTTGCAAAACCGTGAAGCAGCAATGCGCGTGCTTCGCGCTCGAATTCTTGCGGCCCAGCAAGAGGCCATTGAGGCAGAGCAGTCTGCCGCCCGAAAGTCTCAGGTCAAGTCGGTTGACCGAAGCGAACGCATTCGCACCTATAACTTTCCTGAAAACCGCATTGCAGATCACCGCACCGGCTACAAGTCATACAACCTCGACCAGGTCATGGATGGCGCACTCGAGCCAGTGGTTCAGTCTGCAATTCAGGTTGACGAAGAAGCCCGCCTAGCGGCTCTCGGCGGCGAAAAGTAACCAAGGTGTTGCTGCGCGAGCTTGTCGCACACGCTGTCGAAAAATTCGAAAGCGCGCAAATTCACAGTGCCAACGTCGATGCTGAACTTCTTGCCGGTCACGTGCTTCAGCTAAACCGCGGAGAAGTTCAGGCCGCCATGATCTCGGGCTTCGAACTCGACGACGCACAAGCCAAACTCTTTACTGAGCTGGCGGCCCGCCGATTTGCCCGCGAACCGCTGCAGCACCTCACCGGGGTTGCCTATTTTCGCAAGCTTGAGTTGAACGTAGGCAAGGGCGTTTTCATTCCACGACCAGAAACCGAAGTCGTTGCTCAAATAGCTATCGATGCTCTTCGAGAAAGCGAGCAAGAGACGCCGATTGCCGTCGACCTTGGCACTGGCAGCGGAGCCATCGCGCTATCGATGCACGTTGAGGTGCCAAACGCGCAGGTTCACGCAATCGAGAAGTCTGAAGACGCTTTTGCTTTCACCAAGACAAACTTTGAAAAGTACTCGGGAGCCGAGTTGGTGCTCGGCGATCTTGCCGATGCCTTCAACTCTCTAAACGGCTCTGTTTCGGTGGTGGTTTCTAACCCGCCTTACATTCCGGCGGCGATGGTTCCTATTGACCCAGAGGTTCACCTTCACGAACCTTCACTTGCTTTGTATGGGGGAGAAGACGGCCTAGATGTCATCCGTGTCTTGTCGGGCGTAGCTAAAAGGCTGCTGCTCGAGGGTGGCATGTTGGTCATCGAGCACGCAGACACTCAGTCGCAGATGGTCTGTGAATTACTATTGGCTGAAGGTTGGCGCGACGTTCGTGCCTTCCAAGATCTAGCCGGCAAAGACCGAGCGGTCTCTGCAATTCATTAGCAGCGAAAGGAGTAACCGTGCAGCGAATCTTTGACTGTGCAGTTGACACCGACCTGCTAACCGGAATGCGACTAGCGAAGGTCGCGCTGCAGCGTGACGAACTTGTGGTTTTGCCGACAGACACCGTTTATGGCATCGCGGCAAACGCGTTCTCACACACAGGTGTTCAAGCGCTTTTAGATGCAAAAGGTCGCACCGCTCAGTCGCCACCGCCGGTACTAATTTCAAACCTGACACAACTTGATGCGCTAACCGATTTTGTTCCGCAACTTGCTCGCGACTTAGCCGCAACTTTTTGGCCTGGAGCGCTAACCATTATCTTGAGAGCACAACCGCTCTTGCAGTGGAACCTTGGCGAAACTAAAGGCACAGTTGCGCTGCGCATGCCTGATCACAAAATTGCTTTAGCGCTTCTCGAAGAAACCGGGCCACTTGCTGTTTCGAGTGCGAACCTCACGGGCGAACCAGCGGCAACCACCTGCCAACAGGCAGAGGCTTATCTTGGCGCATCGGTCGGCGTCTATCTAGACAGCGGGCCATCGCCAAAGGGTGAAGCCTCGACAATTCTTGATTTGACGTCAATCACCGAAAGCCTCGTCGACGGCAAAGTAGTCGTTGAAGGCAAAGTGAAGATTGTTCGCCTCGGTTCGTTGAAGAAGGCCAAGCTAAAGACCGTGGTCGGCGACCTCTTTGAAGGCGATAACTAGTGCGCGCTTATGGCCTGATTGCCTTGATTAGCGCGATTGTTACCTATGCGCTCACCGGGGTGACCCTAAAGATTTCGCACAAATACAAGCTCTATCCGCAGATTCGCGCCCGCGACGTGCACACCAAGCCGACACCTCGTCTCGGCGGCGTTGCCATGTTTGCAGGTTTCGTTGTCGCCCTTTTAGCCGCTGGGTTATTCGGTTGGTTCAAAAGCGTCTTCGCAGACCCGGTGCAAATCATCGCCATCGTGGTCGCCGCCTTCATGATCACCCTGATTGGTTTTCTCGACGACCTCT
>JAGOAI010000011.1:25805-30241 GCA_017983965.1 Rhodoluna sp.
GTTGTCGCCCTTTTAGCCGCTGGGTTATTCGGTTGGTTCAAAAGCGTCTTCGCAGACCCGGTGCAAATCATCGCCATCGTGGTCGCCGCCTTCATGATCACCCTGATTGGTTTTCTCGACGACCTCTATGACCTCGACTGGACCCTCAAGTTGGCAGGGCAGTTTGCCGTTGCCGGAATCTTGGCTTGGCAAGGCGTGCAAATTATTTCGCTGCCGATCGCAGGTTTAACTATCGGCAGCTTTGGCACCTCACTCGTTGCAACAGTTTTTCTAACCGTGCTTGTAATGAACGCGGTGAACTTCATCGACGGCCTCGACGGCTTGGTCAGTGGTGTGGTTCTCATTGGAACCATCACGTTCTTCGGTTACAGCTATCTGCTTGCGCAAAAGACTTCGCCATCGAACTACTTCAACCTCGCATCTTTGCTTTCTGCAATCGTCATCGGAATGTGCATCGGTTTCTTGCCGCACAACTGGCGACCAGCAAAAATATTCATGGGTGACTCAGGTGCGATGCTGCTCGGTTTGCTGATGGCGACTTCGGCTCTAACCGTGACCGGTCAAATTGACCCGCACATGGCAGGCAAGGATGACCTCGTGCCGGCGTTCATCCCGTTGATTTTGCCGCTGGCAATTTTGGTTTTGCCGCTTCTCGATTTCACTATGGCGGTTTTGCGTCGACTTCGAGCCGGCAAGTCGCCATTTGCGGCAGACCGTCAGCACATTCACCACAGACTTCAAGATCTTGGCCACAGCCACGTGGGTTCGGTTTTGGTCTTTTATATCTGGACGGCCCTAATCTCACTGTCTTGCCTTCTGTTCTTCTTCTGGAGCTGGCAGTTCATCTTGATCTTCATCTTGGTCGGGGCAGCAGCCGCAACGGCGTTCACGATCTGGCCAATTCTCAAGAAACGAATCGGAGCAAATAATGTCTAACTCAATCGCCCAGCTCTTTGGTCAGGTTTTGAAGCAGGGAGCCATTCTGATTGCGGCAATCGCCCTCATTGGCGGCGTTATCGGCTGGTTCGTTGCCTCGACGGCTGGCCTGCTCAGTGCTCTGATTGGAGCTGGCATGGCCCTGGTCTTCGTCTCAATGACAGCCCTCTCGGTCTGGCTCGGCGGCCGTTTGTCACTAGGTGGCTTCTTTGGCGTTGTCATGGGCGGCTGGATCGTCAAATTGGTTGGCTTTATCGTGTTCGTGGCCGTGCTCAAGTCGGCAACCTTCATCGTCGGCCCGATTCTCTTTGGCTGTGTCGTTGCCTCGGTTCTCGGCAGTCTTGCCCTCGACGCGGTCGCCGTTATGCGGGCTCGCATTCCAACCGTGGGTTCGAACTAAATAATTCGGTTCACGGGCTGACAACCGCATTTTCACGCGGATTTATGCTGTTAGAATTACAAATCGAACGGGACCAAATTCTGTTCAAACCCCGCCTTACAATCGCCGCAAATGCCTAGCGTTTGCCCCGACTCAGGAGAACACCGCCGTTGATCAACGCTCTTTCTCTGCTAGCTCTGGCAGCCAATGCCGAGTCGTCGGGCTCTGACGGTTTTCACCCTCCTTCAATCAACGAGTTTTACCCTGAAGTTGTTGCGTTCGCGGGAACCCCATTTGAACTAAACCGAATCATGCTGATTCGTCTTTTAGTCACAACGGTTTTGGTAATTGTGTTCTGGCTTTTGACCGCCCGCTTCAAGAAGGCATACAAGAACAACATCTTGGTTCCTTCACGTTTTCAGTTGATGGGCGAAATCTCTCTGAACTTCGTTCGCAAGAGCATTGCCCACGATCAGCTTGGTGAAAAAGACGGCGACCGATTCTTGCCACTGCTGAGCACAATCTTCTTCATCGTTCTCGGCATGAACATCACAGGCATCATTCCTGGCTTGAACATCGCCGGAACCTCAGTTATCGGTTTGCCAATCGTCTTGGCGCTAGCCGCATACGTGACTTTCATCTACGCCGGTGTGCGCAAACACGGCGGCCACTTCTTTAGCGCAGCGCTGTTTCCGGCTGGCGTTCCTAAGGCGTTCTATGCGCTGGTAACTCCTATTGAGTTCCTCTCAACCTTCATCTTGCGCCCGGTCACTTTGGCCTTGCGTTTGATGATGAACATGATCGCGGGCCACCTTTTGCTCGTGCTCTGTTTCTCAGCAACACAGTTCTTCTTCTTCAACGCAGATGGTTTGTTCAAGCTGTTTGGAGCGGGAACATTTCTGTTCGGTTTCGCGTTCACTCTCTTTGAGATTTTGGTCGCGTTCCTGCAGGCATACGTTTTTACTCTTCTGACAACGGTCTACATTCAGTTGGCCTTGGCAGACGAGCACTAAGGGCTAGCAACCGCTAGTTCAAAACCACGGAAGGAAACAAACAAGTGGACGTAAACAACATCGCCGCTCTATCGGGCAACATTGCAGTAGTCGGCTACGGCCTTGCAGCAGTTGGCCCAGGCATTGGTGTAGGTCTAGTAGTTTCAAAGACCATCGAATCAATCGCTCGCCAGCCAGAACTTGCAGCTAAGTTGCAGGTAACCATGTGGCTAGGTATCGCATTTACCGAGGCGCTAGCGCTTATCGGTCTTGCAACCCCATTCATCTTCGTTTAGTCGCTAGGAAACCCACACCATGATTTCAAGGATTCTCGCAGCAGCAGCGGCGGAGGGTGAAACACACAACCCTCTGATCCCTGCTGTTTACGACCTTGTCTGGTCATCGGTTGTCTTCGCTATTCTCTTGGTGTTCTTTTGGTTCAAGGTTCTGCCTAACTTCAAGAAGACCCTAGACGCACGCACCGAAGCAATTGAGGGACGTCTCGAAGCTGCAGAAAAGGCTCAGGCCGAAGCTGCTGCAAAGACTGCGAACATCGAAGCCGAGCAGTCAGCTGCTCGCGCCGAGGCATCGCAGATTCGAGAAGAAGCTCGCGCTGAGGCCGCTGCGATTGGTGCAGAGATCAAAGAGACCGCTCAGGCAGAAGCAGCACGTTTGCTTGCAGCTGCCAAGTCTCAGATCGAAGCAGAGACTCAGGCGGCTCTAGTTTCACTTCGCGCAGAAGTTGGCAGCCTTGCTGTTGACCTTGCATCAAGCGTTGTGGGCGAGAGCCTCAAGAACGACAAATTGGCGGCTAACGTTGTCGACTCGTTCTTGGCAGAACTCGAGACCAAGAAGAAATAACCATGGCAAGCGCAACCAGACAGTCAACAGCTAAAGCTCTAGCAGAGCTAAAACCTCTGCTAGCCAAAGCTGACATCAAGTTCGCCGACGAGCTATTTGCAATCGGTGCGGTTCTCGCATCTTCTGCACAGCTTCGCGGCATCCTCTCAGATCCTTCCACTGAGAAAGATGCGAAGGCCGGTGTTGTCAAAGCCGTATTCGGCAAGGCAGCGTCAAAGACTTCACTTGATTATCTGAACTCTCTGGTTTCGCTTCGTTGGTCACGACCACGCGACCTTGCTTCGGCTCTAGAAACCATCGCGGTGCACACCGTTGCTTCGATTGCTTCTTCAAACAAGAAGATCGATGCTCTCGAGTCAGCGCTATTTGGTTTTCAGCAGGCAATCGACAACGATTCAGAGTTGCAGTTTGCCCTTGCCGACAAGAACGCTGGCGAAGCAGCAAAGACAAAGTTGGTCGACACCCTAATCAAGGGAAAGGCGACACCTGAGGCTGCTCTATTGATTCGCCGTGCAGTTATCGGCAGTGGCGCACGTCGCGCTTCAACAGTGCTCGAGGCATTCGGCAAGCAGGTCTCTGCCTTCGCCGAGCGTCTAGTTGCAGTTGTGACCGTGGCTCAGCCAATGTCTTCAAAGCAAATCGACAGACTCGAGAAGAGCCTGGCAGCAACCTATGGCAAGAGCCTGAAGTTGAACATCGAGATCGATCCAGCAATTCTCGGTGGCGTTCGCGTGCAAATCGCTGGAGATGTTATCGACGGCTCATTGAGCAGTCGACTAAATGAGGCAAAACTTCAGCTCGCATAAGCGAGTTGGCAAAATCTTCGGTTGGTTCACCAACCAAGTAAAAACGGGTAACACCGAGAAGTAGAGGAACGAGATGGCAGATCTGAAAATCAGCCCGAACGAGATTCGCGACGCTCTAAAAGACTTCGTTAAGTCTTATGAGCCAGCCAAGGCTTCGCGCACCGAAGTAGGCCACGTGATTGACGCCGGTGACGGCATCGCGCACGTTGAAGGTCTGCCTAGCGCGATGGCTAACGAGTTGCTCAAGTTTGCCGATGGCACCTTGGGTCTAGCTCTGAACTTGGATGAGCGCGAAATCGGAACCGTTGTGCTCGGTAACTTCGAGGGCATCGTCGAGGGAATGGAAGTTCACCGCACCGGTGAAGTTCTATCTGTTCCTGTTGGCGACAAGTTCCTCGGTCGCGTGGTTGACCCACTGGGTAACCCAATCGACGGACTAGGTGACATCAAGGCAGAAGGCCG
>JAGOAI010000012.1:0-24574 GCA_017983965.1 Rhodoluna sp.
TGGGCAACTTCTTCGAGAACAGCGAAACCTCGAGAGCCGTGTCTCTCGAAGAAACTCACCTGTGGCTTGATGACCGCAACTCGGCCAATAGCAGCGTCAAGCACAGCAAACGAGAACGAGCGCAGGCCATCTGCTGTGTCTTCGAGCGCCCATTCTTCGAGCAACGCTGAGTGAGGGTCGATGCCAACGCAGAGTTGGCCGTATTTGTCGAACCCCTTTTGCAGGCGTGAACCGAAACTAGTTGGCAAGTGCAGCCCTTCGATCTAGCGCGTGTTCTTGAAGCGACTTGACGCTAAACGGACCAGCCAAGACTGCTTCGAAAGAACCGATAGCAGCGCTGAGCTGGGCAATCGTCGTGAAGATGGCCTTGTCTGCCGCTGTGGTTGCTGCGCGAATCTCATAACCGTCTTTGCGGGCGTGTGAGCCGCTCGGGGTGTTCACGACCACATCGACCTTGCCGTCGTTGATCAGATCAACAATCGACGGGCCTTCAATCGAGTCTGGGTCGGTGTGCTTGCGAACTACCTGCACCTCTATGCCGTGGCGCGCGAGAATCGCAGCCGTGCCCGAGGTCGCCAAGACCTTGTAGCCGAGTTGCTGAAGCCTGCGAACCGGTAGAACCAGGTGTGGCTTATCGCGGTCTGCGACCGAAACGAACACACTGCCTGATTTTGGCAAGGCCGAACCAGCCGCTGCCTGGCTCTTTGCGAATGCGCGAGGAAAGTCGACGTCGATTCCCATGACTTCTCCGGTCGATCGCATCTCTGGACCTAGCAGTGAGTCGACGAAACGGCCGTCTTTGGTTGCGAATCGCTTGAAAGGCAATACGGCTTCTTTAACCGAGATTGCTGAGCCGGCTGGAATGTAGGTTCCATCTTTCTCAGGTAGTGCACCATCGGCAATCAACGATGCGATGCTCTCGCCGACCATTACCCGAGACGCGGCTTTGGCCAACGTTATGCCGAGCGCCTTAGAAACAAATGGCACGGTGCGAGATGCGCGAGGATTCGCCTCAAGAACATAGAGAACGTCGTTCGCGAGTGCAAACTGCACATTGAGCAAACCTCGAACACCAATGCCCTTTGCGATTGCGTGTGTGGCTTCTACAACGCGAGCGATCTGAGCCTCGCTCATGGTCACAGGTGGCAGTGTGCAACTTGAGTCACCTGAGTGAATGCCGGCCTCTTCGATGTGCTCCATAACTCCGCCGACATACATTTGCTCTCCGTCATAAAGAGCGTCGATGTCGATTTCGATAGCGTCATCAAGGAATCTGTCGACAAGCAACGGATGGGTCGGTCCGACAATTCCCTGATCTGCGATGCGGTCGAAGTAATCAACAAGAGAAAGCTGGTCATAGACGATCTCCATGCCGCGACCGCCGAGAACATACGAAGGTCGAACCAGAACCGGGTATCCGATTCGTGCCGCAATGACCTCGGCCTCTGCAAGCGTGATTGCAGTTCCATTGGCCGGAGCGAGTAGTTTGGCTTCGTCAAGAATCTTCTGAAAGAGCCCGCGCTCTTCTGCTAGGTCGATAGCCTCAGGTGTGGTTCCGAGAATTGGAATGCCTGCTGCCTTCAACCCCTTGGCAAGGCCGAGGGCTGTTTGACCACCGAGTTGCACAACCACACCGACTAGCTCGCCACTCTGCTGCTCTGCGTGAATTACTTCGAGAACATCTTCGAGTGTCAGCGGTTCGAAGTAAAGACGATCGCTCGTGTCATAGTCGGTTGAAACGGTTTCAGGGTTGCAGTTGATCATGATGGTTTCATAACCGGCATCGCTAAGTGCGAATGAGGCGTGAACGCACGAGTAGTCAAACTCGACGCCCTGGCCGATGCGGTTCGGCCCTGATCCGAGAATTACTACCTTCTTGCGAGAAGACGCTGAAACTTCTGTCTCTTCTTCATAGGTGCTGTAGTAATAAGGCGTTTCAGCCGGAAACTCCCCTGCGCAGGTGTCAACAGTCTTGAAGACCGGGCGCAACTTGAAGTTGTGTCGAATGCTTCGCACTTCTTCTTCTGAGATTCCACGTAGCTGAGCCAATTGGGCATCACTGAATCCGTGGTCTTTAGCGTGTCGAATTAGGTCGGCGGTTAGCGAGCTGGCCTTGGCAACTTCATCGGCAACCTCATTGATTAGAACAATCTGGTCAATGAACCACGGGTCAATTTTGGTTGACTCGAACACCTCGTCGATAGTCGCGCCGGCGCGAAGAGCCTGTTGAACAGCAACGATGCGACCATCGGTCGGCACCTTGATTTGCTCAAGCAGAGAGTTCTTGTTGCCTGCGTTGCCAGACCAGTGAAAAGAGCTGCCCCTGCGCTCAAGGCTGCGAAGAGCCTTCTGCAAGGCCTGGCTATAGTTGCGACCTAGGGCCATTGCCTCGCCAACAGACTTCATGGTTGTGGTCAGGGTTGGGTCAGCAGCTGGGAACTTCTCGAAAGCGAAACGCGGCACTTTGACAACGACGTAGTCGAGCGTTGGCTCGAAGCTCGCCGGGGTGACCTTGGTGATGTCGTTCGGAATCTCATCGAGGGTGTAGCCAATTGCCAATTTCGCTGCAATCTTGGCAATCGGAAAACCAGTTGCCTTTGAGGCAAGCGCTGATGAACGCGAAACGCGAGGGTTCATCTCAATGACAATGACACGGCCGTCTTTAGGGTCGACTGCAAACTGAATGTTGCAACCACCTGTGTCAACGCCAACATCGCGAATGATTTGAATGCCGATGTCGCGAAGATTCTGGTATTCGCGGTCGGTCAGTGTCAAAGCAGGTGCGACTGTGATTGAGTCGCCGGTGTGCACGCCAACCGGGTCAACGTTCTCGATCGAACAAACGACAACACAGTTATCGTTCTTGTCGCGCATGAGTTCGAGCTCATATTCCTTCCAGCCGAGAATCGACTCTTCTAGAAGAACCTCGGTGGTTGGGCTTGCCTGTAGACCAGCGCCAGCGATGCGACGAAGGTCTTCTTCGTTATAGGCAAAGCCCGAGCCGAGGCCACCCATTGTGAACGATGGTCGAACCACCATCGGGTAGCCAAGTACTTCGGCGGCTGCGATGCAGTCATCCATGTTGTGTGCGATGACCGACTTAGCAACGTCTGCGCCCGCATCTAGCACGAGCTGTTTAAAAATCTGGCGGTCTTCGCCTTTTTTGATTGCTTCGATCTTTGCACCGATAAGTTCGACGTTATATTTCTCGAGAATGCCCAACTCATCAAGCGCCATCGCGGCATTGAGCGCTGTCTGCCCACCAAGCGTCGGCAGAATTGCGTCTGGCTTTTCTTTGATGATGATCGATTCGATAATCTCGGGCGTAATTGGCTCAACGTAAGTTGCGTCTGCGAAGTCAGGGTCGGTCATGATGGTGGCCGGGTTTGAGTTGATCAAAATCACACGGATGCCCTCGTCGCGCAAGACTCGGCAAGCCTGTGTGCCAGAGTAGTCAAATTCGCAGGCCTGGCCGATAACGATCGGTCCGGATCCGATAACTAGAACACTTTTGATGTCTGAACGTTTTGGCATTATTTGGCCTTCTTTGAGGTGGTAATCAGGTCAACCAGGCGGTCGAAAAGATATGAGCTGTCGTGCGGCCCGGCCGCCGCTTCGGGGTGATACTGAACTGAGAAGGCAGGAATATCTTGGCACTCTAAGCCCTCGACGCAGTCATCGTTTAGTGAGATGTGAGAAACCTTGACCTTGCCATAGCCGTTCGGGCTTGTGATGTCATCAAGGCCATCAGTTTTGACCGCGAAACCGTGATTGTGCGCGGTAACTTCGACCTTGCCTGTGGTTCGGTCGAGAACTGGCTGGTTGATTCCTCGGTGCCCAAATGGCAGCTTGTATGTGTCGAATCCAAGAGCTCGCCCGAGCAGCTGATTGCCGAAGCAGATTCCGAAGAATGGAATCTTCTGATCGAGAATTTCGCGCAAGACCGCAACCTGGCCAACTGCAGCCTCTGGGTCGCCTGGGCCGTTTGAGTAGAAAACCGCGTCTGGCTGGTAAGCAGTGATCTCGGCGGCTGATGCCTTCGCCGGAAAGACCTTTACGGTCAAACCGCGCGAGAGCATGTGTTCAATGGTTGAACGTTTTATGCCAAGGTCGACGATTGCAACTTTGCCGATTGAAGTGGCTGCAGGTTGCTCTTCGAAGGCTTCAGAGGTTGAGACCTCATCGCTCAAAGACAAGCCCTTCATCTGCTTCGCTGCGCGAACCGTTTCAAGCAGTTGCGAATCGCTCGCTTCTGCCGCAGACCCGCTGAAGACACCAGCACGCATCGCGCCTGCACTGCGAAGGTGTCGAGTTAGCGCTCGAGTGTCGATGCCACTGATTCCAACAATGTTGTACTTCTCGAGCTCGTCGTCAAGCGAGCTCTCAGCTCTAAAGTTGCTAACCACTCTAGAGGGGTCGCGCACAACATAGCCGGCAACCCAAATCTTGTCTGATTCTTCGTCGCGCTTGTTTACACCCGTGTTGCCGATGTGCGGCGCGGTTTGAACAACGATCTGCCCTGCATAAGACGGATCTGTCAGAGTCTCTTGGTATCCGGTCATTCCGGTTGCGAAGACAAGCTCGCCTAGGCTGCTGCCCTGTTTGCCGTAGCTGTGACCCCTGAAGATTCGACCGTCTTCTAAAACGAGAAGTGCTTTTGTCATGCGATTGCTTCTTTCTCTGCAAGCTTTGAAATAGTGGCAAACAGTTCTTGGCTGTCATCTTCGCTTCTCAGCCGAAGATTCGTGGTGAGTCGGTTAGCCGCCGACATCCAAGTGATGGCAAGCAAGCCGTTAGCTTCTACTCCGCGATCAATTGATGCGCTTGCACGGCCGACCGAGAGAAGTTCGCTCGCGTGAATCGCAATGCTTGGCTCGCCGGTGCGGTCAATTACAAGCCCGTCGGTGAGCACAGAGAGTCGCGCCTTGCCGCGGTGCAGAAGACTGCGATGAGCGACTCGGTCGAGCGGAGCGTCTGTGAGTGTTGTCGACACGTAGTAACCACTTGCCTCACCGACTTCATCTCCGGTCAGATCTTCTGCTGAGCGCAAAATCAGTGAAGGTTGACCTGCTGACCGCTTTTTCAAAGAGCGAACAGCCAACGAAACCAAGAAAACAAAAAGAGCAATGCAGAGAATTGCGACGATGTCGCGCTGAGTCATCGGTCGCCACCTGTTACTAATTGACAGTCTCGAACGGTGAAGCGGCCACGAAAAATGGTGTGCACAACAACACCAGGCAATTGCATTTCTGCGTATGGGTTGTTCACGCTCTTGCTTCCTGCTCTAGCCTCAATAGTGCGTGTCTTCTTGGCGTCGATAAATGCGAGGTTAGCAACGCTGCCGACAGCGATTGGTTGACCCTGTTCCTCATCTTGGCCAATGCGTGCTGGTGCGTGAGAAAGCACATCAGCGAGACGTTTCCAGTTTGATTGGCCCGATTCGATCAAGACGAGTTGCGCAACCGAAGCCGCTGTCTCGAGACCAACCATGCCGAATGCCGCTGCTGACCATTCGCAATCTTTGGCTTCGACCGGGTGAGGTGCGTGATCTGTTGCGATGATGTCGATGGTGCCATCGACTAACGCAGCTCGCAGTGCCTTCACATCTTCATCGGTTCTTAGCGGAGGGTTCACTTTGAAAACGGCGTTGTAACCAGTGACTAAATCTTCAGTGAGCAGCAGGTGATGAGGCGTAACTTCTGCGGTCACCTGAACACCGCGAGCCTTGGCTTGGCGAACTATCTCAACAGAACCGGCAGTTGAGAGGTGGCAGATGTGCAATCGAGCGCCGACATGCTCGGCAAGCAGAACATCTCTGGCAATAATCGACTCTTCTGCTACCGCTGGCCAGCCAGTTAGACCGAGCGTCGCGCTGAGCGAACCTTCATTCATCTGAGCGCCCTCAGTCAAACGTGGTTCTTGCGAGTGCTGAGCGATGACGCCGCCGAAGCCTTTGACATATTCGAGCGCTCTGCGCATGATCAGCGGATCAGAGACACATTTGCCGTCGTCACTGAAGACTCTTACCTTGGCAGCCGAATTTGCCATCGCACCAATCTCAGACAACTGCTTGCCATCAAGACCAACAGTGACAGCGCCAATCGGAAACACTTCGGCATAGCCGGCGCGTTCACCAAGCGATCGCACTTGTTCGACAACACCCGCAGTGTCGGCAACCGGCATTGTGTTTGCCATTGCGTGAACCGCCGTGAAACCTCCAAGCGCAGCCGACTGGGTGCCGGTCAGAACGGTTTCGCTCTGCTCGTAACCGGGCTCGCGAAGGTGTGTGTGCAGGTCAACTAGACCTGGCAAAGCTTGGAGCCCTGAGCAATCGATATTTTCGTCGGCGTCAAGGCCGGTTGCGACCTCGACGATCATTCCATCTTCTATGCGGATGTCGGTGACGGCGCCATCTGGAAGTGTTGCATTTTTCAAAACAAAACTAGTCATTGTGCTCTCCTGAAATGAGGCTGTAAAGAACTGCCATGCGAACTGATATTCCGTTTGCAACTTGTTGAACAATTGCTGACTGTGGGCTGTCTGCCGCCTCGCTGCAAATCTCGAGCCCGCGGTTCATTGGGCCAGGGTGCATGATGACGGTGTCGCTCGAAAGCCGAGCAAATCTCTCTGCGGTCAATCCCCAGTTGCGTGAGTATTCACGCTCATTCGGAAAAAACGCTGCGTTCATTCGTTCCGACTGAACGCGCAACATCATGAGCACGTCGAGAGGCTTCGCAAGAACTTCATCAAGGTCGAAGCTGCTATCAACAACAAACTTTGAAGTGCTCGGCATAAGCGTTGGCGGTGCAACCAGGGTAACCTCGGCACCCAAAGTCTTGAGCAGGTGCAGGTTTGATCGAGCAACACGCGAATGCAAAATGTCTCCGACAATCGCGACTCGCACGCCGTCAAGGTTTCTGCCACGGGTGTTCGCAGCACCATGAAGACGCTGCCGCATTGTCATGGCATCAAGCAGGGCCTGAGTTGGGTGCTCGTGCGTGCCATCACCGGCGTTAACCACGGGCACGTTCGTCCAGCCATTATGGGCAAGGTTGAACGGCGCTCCTGAGGCGTGATGTCTGATGACGAAAGCGTCAACGCCACCGGCTGCCAGGGTAAGAGCAGTGTCTTTGAGTGACTCTCCCTTTGAGACGCTCGATCCTTTGGCAGAAAAGTTAATCAAATCGGCTGAGAGGCGCTTTGCCGCCAACTCAAACGAAACCCTGGTTCTTGTTGAGTCTTCGAAAAAAAGGTTGACCACGGTTTTGCCTCGAAGCGTAGGCAGCTTCTTGACTTCACGCTCATTGACTTGAGCCATCTCGTCTGCAAGGTCTAGTAGGGCGATTGCCTTGTCTGCACTCAGGTCGGCTGTGCTGAGCAGGTGCTTCATTGCTCAATCACCACCGAGTCGTTGCCATCGCTTGCCTGCAAGTGCACGCTCACGCGTTCGTCACGCGAAGTCGGCAGGTTCTTGCCAACGAAATCTGCACGGATGGGCAGCTCGCGATGCCCTCGATCAACGAGAACGGCAAGTCTGACAGCTCTTGGCCTTCCGTATGCGTTCAGTGCGTCTAGGGCAGCTCGAATTGTGCGCCCGCTGTAGAGCACATCGTCGACTAAGACGACTACCTTGTCATCAATGCCACCAGCCGGAATTTGGGTCGGTGTGACTTCACGACCAGGTTGCCGACCTAGGTCATCGCGATACATGGTGATGTCGAGTCTGCCAAGAAAGTCTGCCGGCATTGCAGGGCCATTTCGGCGAATGATTTCGGCTATGCGCTCGGCTAAGAGCACGCCACGAGTTGGGATTCCAAGAATGACTAGATCGTCAGTGCCGTGATTGGCTTCAAGAATTTCGTGAGCGATGCGGGTAATTGCCCGACTGATGTCGTCACTGTTTAAGACGGTGCGTGAGTTCACGCCCACCTCCTTCTGCGCCTCACAGGGCGCTGTTAAAGGATGATGCTGGTTAAATAATAGGCTACTTGGCTGCCTTGGTCGACACGATCTTTGATAGCAAGCCGTTTACGAAGCCGGCCGAGTCATCGGTTGAGTACTCCTTGGCAAGCTCTACAGCCTCGTCGACGGCTACCGCGTCTGGAACGCCATCGTTGAAAAGAATCTCCCAGGTGGCGAGGCGAAGAATGGCACGGTCAAGCGCTGGCATCCTGGCAATTGTCCAGCCCTGCGCGTAGGTTTCGAGCGTGTCATCGATCTCTTGGCCATTAGCTGTTACGCCCTCGACGCAGGTCTTGGCGTAGCCAAAAATCTCTTGCTGTTGTTCGCGTTCAGGGCTTAGTGCTTCAGACTCTGCCAGCAGGTCAACGGCGCTCAATTCACGGATGTCAGCGGCAAACAGCGCGTCAACCGCGCGTTTGCGAGCCTTGGTTCTAGCGCTCACCGATTAGTCGTTTACGCGACCGAGGTAGTCACCGGTGCGGGTGTCTACCTTGACCTTGGTTCCCTGCTCGACGAACAAAGGAACCTGAATCTCAAGACCGGTTTCAAGGGTGGCCGGCTTGTTTCCGCCAGTTGAGCGGTCTCCCTGAAGCCCCGGCTCGGTATAGGTGATTTCGAGAATCACCGAAGCAGGAAGCTCAACGTAGATTGGGTTGCCTTCGTGAAGAGCAACAAGAGCTGGCTGGTTCTCAAGCATGTAGCCAGATGCCTCGCCTACGGTCTCGGCTGAAACGGTGAACTGATCGAAGTTGTCGTTATCCATGAAAACGAAGCCGCTGCCGTCGTTGTATAGATAGGTCATGTTGCGCTTGTCGACGTTGGCGGTTTCTACCTTAACGCCGGCGTTGAAAGTTTTGTCGACTACCTTGCCACTGAGCACGTTCTTGAGCTTGGTTCGAACGAAAGCTGGGCCCTTGCCAGGTTTAACGTGCTGAAACTCGATTACAGCCCACAGCTGGTTCTCAATGTTGAGCACCATGCCATTTTTTAGGTCATTTGAAGTTGCCATGCTGAATCGACTCGTTTCTAAATCTGGGTTCTAAATCGGCGGTTTTCCGCCCTCTAAGTCTAGGGGAATCTGGCTTTTTACTGGCGAAGCTGTTCGAGCGCAAGCAGGTATGAGCCGACGCCGAAGCCAGCTATCACGCCAGTGGCTACACCTGAAATCACGCTGGTGTGGCGAAACTCCTCACGTGCATGCGGGTTGCTCAAATGAACTTCAATTAGACGTCGGCCGCCCTTGGTTACCAGTGCTGCTGCATCACGAACCGCATATGAATAGTGGGTGAAGGCTGCCGGATTCAAAATTACGTGTGACTGTGTGTCGACTGACTCGTGCAGCCAACCGATAAGTTCTGCCTCTGAGTCTGTTTGTCGCACTTCGGCTACCAAGCCGAGTGTTGTGGCCCTGGCTGAAACGCTCTCAACCAGTGAGGCCCAATCGGTAGTGCCATAGATCTCAGGCTCCCGTGAACCCAGGCGCGAAAGATTGGGGCCGTTGAGAACTAGAACTTTAGACATGACAAAAGGCTAGCCGACTAAGCGACGATCTCTTGATAGGCGGCGTGAAGCATTTCGGGGGTGGGCGCATTCATGATCGTCGGCTTGCCAATGGCGTCGAGAACCACGAAACGAAGCTGCCCTGCTCGAGATTTCTTATCTCGCTGCATCGCGGCTAGCAATTTTTCGAATTCGCTCGACTGATAGGTGGTCGGTAGTCCGATCATTGTCAGCACCGTGCGGTGGCGCTCGACGGTTGCGTCGTCTAGTCGACCGGCTATTCGGGCCAATTCGGCAACGAACATCATGCCTACCGATATCGCAGCGCCATGACGCCACTGATAGCGCTCGTTTAGTTCAATAGCGTGCCCAAGCGTGTGGCCGTAATTCAGAATTTCTCTGAGGCCACTTTCTTTGAAGTCTGCGCTAACAACCCGTGCTTTGATGGCGATGCTTCGCTCAATAATTTCTCTGAACGCGTTGCTTGAAGGGTCAGTTGCCGAGGCAAGGTCAGATTCGATTAACTCGAGAATTCTCGGGTCTTCAATGAAGCCATACTTCACCACTTCGCCAAAGCCTGCGAGAATTTCGTTGCGTGGCAGGGTTTCTAGAGTGTCGAGATCAACAATGACCTGCTTGGGTGCGTGAAAGACGCCAACTAAATTCTTGCCCTCTGCCGTGTTGATTGCGGTTTTTCCGCCGATGGCAGCATCGACCATTGCCAGCAAGGTGGTCGGAATTTGAATCAGGTCGACTCCCCTGAGCCAGGTTGCTGCAACAAAACCCGCCAGGTCAGTGGTTGAGCCACCACCGAAGCCAATGATTGCGTCGCTTCGAGTGAAGTCAGACTGCCCTAGAATCTGCCAGCAGAATGCTGCCACCTCTACGCGCTTGGCTTCTTCGGTGTCTGGAACTCCGGCTAGTAAAACTTCGAATCCAGCCTCAGCGAGGGTTTCGCGAAGTTGCTCGGCGCTTTGCGAAAGGGCTACAGGGTGCACCACCAAAACTTTCTTTGCCTTATCGCCAATAGCAGCGGCAACGTGCGAAAGCAGTGCACGACCGACGATTATTTCGTATCCAGATTCACCGGTAACTGCAATTCGAGTTATGTCGTTCATTAGATGCCTAAGGCCTCTCTGATTTCAATTACGGTCTGCTTTATCGGGTGACCCGAGCTGTCAATTGTGATGTCGGCAACCTGCTCATACAACGGCTTTCTTGCCGAGTAAATTCGGTTCCAATCGGTTAGACCGTTCTTCAAAAGCGGCCTGCTGCCCTGGCTGATTCTCTTCGCAATGTGTGTGCCATCGGTCGCAAGATAAACCACCGTTGCACCCGACATCGCTTCGCGATTAGCCTCGGTCAAAACAGCACCCCCACCAGTCGCAATGACTCCAGGCTGGCTAAGTGCCTCGGCGACAACTGAAGCCTCTAGTTCTCTGAACCGGTCTTCTCCGTGCTGCGCGAAGAATTCGGTGATGCTTCCGTGTTCCTTGGTGAATAAAGCATCTGTGTCTCTAAAATCAAGGCCAATTGCATTTGCCAGTTTCTTGCCAACGGTAGTTTTGCCGACTCCCATTGGGCCGACCAACACAATTACCTGCTCTTTATTGACCATTCGTCAAACTGGTAGATCTAGATGAAAGCACTTCGGGAATTGCCGCAAGGTAGCTATCCATGTTGCGCTTGGTCTCTGTGACCGAGTCACCGCCAAACTTTTCGAGCACCGAGTTTGCGATGACCAAGGCCACCATAGCCTCAGCGACAACACCCGCTGCCGGAACAGCACAAACGTCTGAGCGCTGGTGGTGAGCCTTGGCTGCTTCGCCGGTTGCCACGTCGATAGTTTGCAGAGCTTTAGGAATTGTGCTGATTGGTTTCATGGCTGCGCGAACACGAATGATCTCGCCGTTGCTCATTCCGCCTTCGATTCCACCTGCACGGTCGGTGATTCTTTGCGAAACGCCACCTTCTCGAACAATCTCGTCGTGCGCTGCCGAGCCACGGCGCCGTGAGGTTTCAAAACCATCGCCGACTTCAACGCCCTTTATTGCCTGGATGCCCATTAGCGCACCGGCCAATTGTGAATCTAAGCGTCTGTCCCAGTGCACGAAAGAACCAAGCCCCGGCGGTGCGCCGTAAACCAAAGTTTCTACGATTCCACCGAGAGTGTCGCCGTCTTTGTGACATTCGTCGACTTCGGCAACCATGCGGTGCGACAAATCGGCATCGAATGCGCGCAACGGGTCGTTGTCGATGGCTTCAAGGTCTCGCGGCGTTGGAAGCTCAAGTTCAGATTGAGCAGAAACCTTGCCGATAGCGACGGTATGAGTAATTAGTTCGATGCCTAGCGCCTTTAGAAACTTCGAGGCAACTGCGCCAAGAGCAACTCTAGAAGCTGTCTCGCGTGCGCTCGCGCGTTCAAGCACCGGACGACTATCGAGAAAGCCATACTTTTGCATTCCAGTGAAGTCTGCGTGGCCCGGCCTAGGTCGAGTCAGTGCCTCTGCTCGTGCTCCGGCAATCTCGTGGTCTAGCGGATCGGCAGACATTACCTCTTGCCACTTTGGCCACTCGGTGTTGGCGATAGTGATGGCAACTGGCCCACCCATTGTTAGGCCGTGGCGAATTCCACCGCTGAGAGAAACTTCGTCTTGCTCGAATTTCATGCGAGCACCGCGCCCGTAGCCGAGTCGCCTGCGTGCCAGTGCGCTTTTAACCTCTGCTGTGGTTATCTCAATGCCTGCTGGCAAGCCTTCGAGAACAGCGACCAATTCTGGGCCGTGAGATTCTCCGGCGGTTATCCAACGCAACATCTGTCAATTCTGCCACAAGGCCGCACGCGAGGTCTATATCAAACCGAGTGCATGGCGCATTGACAGCTCAACCGCTCGTTCGTTTGGCAATTCAACATCGATGTCGTTGTGATTGAAAATGCGAATTTGGGCGATGGCCTGCCAAATCAGCATCTCGACGCCGCTAATAACTTGGCGCTTGTTTTGCAGCCAAACTCGCGCGATTGAAGACGGCCAGGGATCATAAGCCACGTCGAGCAAAACGCCTCTGGGTTTCGCGGCGAACCACTTAGTCAATTTCTTCGCTGCTTGGTCGAGACCCCTTGGCGGAAGTGTCGAGATCACGAGGTCGCTCTGTGAGATTAGGCGCATCATTCTGGCCATGGGAGCGATCTTTATTCTGATGCCGCTGTCTCGGCCTCTGTCTCGAACTGCCCCTGACGTTATTTTGTTCCTCGCAACAAGTGTGATGCGAGCATTCGGATAGACGCGAGAGACGGCAAACATTGCCGAAGTTGCCGTTGCACCGGAACCTAAGATCACCACTCGACCTGGAGCGCTTTCGAGTGAACGAATCAGCGATTGTTCGATGCCAAAGACGTCTGTGTTGTGAGCGGTCCAGCCAGACGTAGTTCTGATCAGCGTGTTGGCTACTCCAGTTGCTGCGGCTAACGCTGACTGCTCATTGGCAATTTTGAGCGCTTCCTCTTTGAGCGGCATGGTGAGGCTTAGGCCCAACCAATCGCTATCGAGTGCCTCAACAAACTGCATGAGCCGGTTCAGTTCTATTTCGATACGGGAGTAGTCCCAGTTCAATTGCAGGGTTCGGTAAGCGGCGGTGTGAATGTCTGGAGACTTCGAGTGCGATATCGGAGACCCGAGAACGGCGAGGTGTCTACTCATAGCCCGGGTTCTCTCTCATCCATGCCTGCCAAAGTCGAACAGCGGCTTGGTGTTGGCTATATGTCGAACTGAAGACTGTTTCGCCGGTCGCGAGGTTGATAGCGCAGAAATAAAGCCAGTCGCCGTTTGCCGGATGCAGAGCCGCGTAGATCGCAATTGATCCGGGTGCGCTAATCGGACCAATGGGTAGCCCCAGATAGCGATAGGTGTTGTAACCATTTGCGGCGGCGCGATCGGCGGCACTGGTTGAGACAGTTGAACCGTTCACGCCGTAGCTAACAGTTGCATCTGATTGCAACAGCATTCCTTGGTCTAAGCGGTTCAAGAACACTCGAGACACCTTGTAGAAGTCGTCTTCTAGTCTCGCCTCTTTTTGAATAAGAGCCGCGAGTGTTAAAACTCGGTGCCAGTCTTCTGAAGCAACCCCATACTTTTGCAATTCAGTCTTGGTTCTCGCAACCATCTGGCTCAAGACACCCTTTGCTGTCACACCAGGGTCGAAGTCATATGTCGCCGGAAACAGCCACCCTTCGGCGCTAACCTCGCCCGACGGAATGCCGATCGCATCAAGTTGGCTAGCCGCTTGCTCGAAATCGGCTATAGCAATATCGGTTGCTTTCGATAGCGCCGAAAAAACTTGCTGAATGCGCAAGCCCTCTTTAATCGTGACCTTGTTTGAGATGCGATTGTTTGGGTTGGCAAGCGCGTCTAAGGCGGCCGCCGAACTCATCTCTAACTTCAATTCGAAACTGCCGGGATAGAAGACGAAGTTTCGATCAAGAATCTGTTTGTAGACAGTTCTATATGTTTTAACAACGCCTAGATCGACGAGTTCTTGAGCGACCGTTGCGCCGTCGTCTCCAGCGGCAATTTGCAGCACCACTGAGCCATGCCCGTTTCCGCTGTAATCTGCACCGCTAATGCCGTCATAGGCAGCGCGAATGGCAGAGCGGTTGGCAAAGGCAATGCTCGCGAGAAATATTACGAGTCCCGCTGCAACAAGAAGTCGACGTTTCGCGAACTTGTGCATGCTAGTAATCCTCTATCGCTGTGCCCGGGGTGTCGCCGGAGTGCTTCTCTTGGGCTAGAGCCTGCTCAAGAATAACCGCTGCGGCTGCAGAATCGATGAGCGATTTCTGAGTCTTCGCGTTGTGGCCCGCGGCTCTAAGTGCTTGCGCGGCTGAGCTGGTGGTTAACCGCTCATCAATGAACCGCACAGGAACTAAAGTTTTGCCAGCAAGTGCCAGAGCGAAACTCACTGCATCCTCAGTTGAAAGTGTCGATTCATTCTTCAAATTAATTGGCAACCCGATGTATACCTCAATGGCCTCGATGTCGCTAACAAGTTGCGCGGCCGCCGAGACGACTGCATCAAGTTCGGAACCTCTCACCAAATGGGCAATCGGTGTTGCCAAGATTGCATGAAAGTCACTGACTGCGACTCCAACACGTGCTCTGCCCACATCAAAAGCAATGCGGCGACCGCTGCGCATGGTTACGCCGAAAGCTCTTTGCGAATGGCAGCTAATGCATCTGCGATCTTGTCGACAGCCTGACCTCCACCTTGAGCGATGTCGGCCTTTCCGCCACCTCCGCCACCGAGCACGGCGCTCGCAACTTTAACCAGTTCTCCGGCCTTGATTGAGGCATCTTGAGCCTGTTTCGATACGGCAATCACAACCATCGGCTTTGAATCGATAGTTGCGAAGAGAGCAGATACAGATCTTTCATTCTGAACATGGTCACGCAATTGAACGGTGAGGTTTCGCAATTCATCGACCGACCCAAGCTCACCAATGTTGCTTGCGGCGAAAGTTGTTGAGCCAATCTGCTCGCTTTTAGCGATTATTGCCGGAATCAGGGTTGCGAGTTGTTCTGCTTGCAAGGCAGCCAATTTGCGCTGGGCAACTCTGAGTTCTTCAAATGTCGAAGCCAGTTTCTCTTCGAGGTTCTCTCTTGGAGACTTTGCCAATTCTGCGAGGCGCAGCACAAGAGCGCGTTCAGCCGACAATGCGCGCAGCGCTTCGATGCCAACGAGTGCCTCGAGTCTTCTTGATCCAGAACCAACCGATGACTCACCAATCAGCGAAACGAGACCGATCTGGCTGCTGCGAGAAACGTGGGTTCCACCGCAGAGCTCACGAGACCAAGGGCCACCGATTTGAATAACACGCACGCTCTCGTCGTAGGTTTCACCAAAGAGTGCAACGGCACCCCAATCGCGCGCTTCTGGCAGCGACATTAGTTGTGCGCTAACAGCGAGGTCGCGTCTAATTGCGAGGTTGGTTACTTCTTCAATCTCAGATTTAGTTTCATTGCTGAGCGCTTGAGTCCATGCGAAGTCGAGCCTCATGTAACCAGGCTTGTTATAAGAGCCCGACTGCAGGGCGTTTGGGCCTAGAACTTGTCGAAGCGCAGCGTGAACGACGTGAGTTGCAGAGTGTGCTTGCGCCGCACCCAAGCGCCATTGCGAGTCAACCGAAGTAGTTGCCTTAGCGCCGAGAGCAACCTCTCCCGATCGAACCAAAACCTTGTGGCTAATTAGTCCCTTGACAGGTTTTTGAACGTCTAGAACCTCAAGTTCGAAGCCGTCGCCACGAATGACACCCGCGTCTGAATCTTGACCGCCAGACTCTGCATAAAACGATGTCTCGTCGAGAATTACCTCAGCGATTTGCCCTTGGTTGACTAACTTGTGATCTTTGCCGTCGGCGATGAGACCAATGATTTTTGCATCAGACTCAAGTTCGTCGTAACCAGTGAACTTAGTGGTGCCGAGCTGCCTGAACGCAGAGTAAATCGATAGGTCGGTGCCCCCGAGTTTCTTTTCGCGCGCATCGGCTTTTGCTCGATCGCGCTGCTCGGTCATAAGCGCTTTGAAACCGTCGCGATCAACCGTGAGACCCGCTTCTTCGGCAACTTCGAGTGTCAAATCAATCGGAAAACCATAGGTGTCGTGAAGCAAGAAGGCCGTTTCACCGTCTAGTTGCTTGGCATTGCCGCTCTTCGATTTGGCAATTGCCTCGTCGAGCACAACGGTTCCCGACGTGAGAGTTCTCAGAAAGGCCTCTTCTTCGGCGATTGCAGTTCTCAGAATGCGATCGAACTCCCCCTCGAGTTCTGGGTAAGCGTCTTTCATTGCGTCTTTTGAAGTTGTAAACAACTGGGTGAATGTGTTTGCTTCGACGCCGAGAAGTCGCATCGAGCGAACGGTTCTGCGCAACAAGCGACGCAGCACATAACCGCGGCCGTCATTGGCAGGGGTAACGCCATCGCAGATCAGCATTAGTGCGCTGCGCACATGGTCTGCAACAACACGAAGGCGAACGTCGTCTTCAACTGAAGCCCCATATGTCTTGCCGCTCAACTTGGCGGCGAGGTCGAGCACTGGTCTAACCTGGTCAATTTCATAGAGGTTCTCAACACCTTGCATCAAGAATGCAACGCGCTCAAGCCCCATTCCGGTGTCGATGTTCTTCTTTGGCAGTTCGCCAAGAATCTCAAAATTATCTTTGCCGAGACCTTCGCCGCGCTCGTATTGCATAAAGACGAGGTTCCAGATTTCTATGTAGCGATCTTCGTCGGCCTCTGGGCCACCCTCGCGGCCATACGCAGGGCCGCGATCATAATAAATCTCAGAGCACGGGCCAGCAGGGCCGGGTTGGCCGGTAGACCAGTAGTTATCTTTCATTCCGCGACGCTGAATGCGCTCCAAAGGAATGTCTGCTACTTCGCGCCAGATTGCGATGCTTTCGTCGTCATCTTGAAAGACCGTGACCCAAAGTAACTGGTCATCTAGGCCCAGGCAACCATTTTCTTTTGGTCCGGTGAGAAACTCCCATGCGAAAGCAATCGCTTCTTTCTTGAAGTAGTCTCCGAAAGAAAAATTTCCGTTCATTTGAAAGAACGTGCCGTGTCGAGTGGTTTTTCCGACTTCTTCGATGTCGAGGGTTCGAACACACTTCTGCACGCTCGTTGCGCGTGAGTATGGAGCTGGAACTAAACCAGACATGTATGGAATGAATGGAACCATCCCTGCAACTGTGAAAAGCAATGACGGGTCTTCGCTAATCAGCGAAGCGCTTGGAACTACTGTGTGACCCTTGCTCTCAAAGAAATCGAGCCAGCGCCGGCGAATTTCGGCGGTCAGCATTTACTTAGCGCTTGGCTTCGTTGCAGGTTTTTTAGCGGCTGGCTTCTTAGCCGCTGGTTTCTTAGCCGCGCTTGCTTTTGCCGCTGGCTTCTTCGCTGCGGTTTTAGACGCAGGCTTCTTTAGCTCTGCTTCACGTTCTTTGTAGCCAGAAGTGAATGCATCGCCGAGAGCTCGTGCGCGTTTAGCTGCATCGTCTAGAGCAGCCTTCGCCTCGGGGTTTTCTCTAAGTTGTTTTGCAACGGCAAGACCGGCAGCAATGCCGGTTGCGAACCAGAAAATCTTTTTCATGTTTACTTCTTCTTGCCTAGTAGTGCCGAACGAAGACCTTGTGTTAGACCTGCGATTTTCATTAGGGGCGCACCAACAGATGCGCTAAAGACTGCAACCAGTGCCTTCACGTTAGTGGTCACGTCTGCGACGTTCTCTGTGATGGCGTCAATCTTTGCAAGAGCCTTGTTTGTTTCGATAACGGTAGTAGTGACTTCGGTGAGCAGCGGAGCGACGGCATCGTTCAAATCGCGAACTGATTCACGAGTGTCATCGATTAGTCCTCCGAGTTTGATCAGAGGCACACCAATGAACAACACGAGCAGAACAAAAGCGCCTGCCGCGATGATTGCTGCGATTTCTCCGCCGCTCATCCGAACTCCTACTTAGTTTTTATCGAGCTGCGTAGTACTCAACAACGAGCTGAACTTCACAGGTAACTGGAACTTCAGCGCGCTTTGGGCGACGCACGAGAGTTGCGTGAAGCTTGTCTAGCTGCACGTCAAGGTAACCAGGAACCGGTGGCAACACATCGACGTGACCGCCGGCTGCTGCAACCTGGAAAGGCTCGGTTAGTTCACTCTTTGGGTGAACGTGAATCATCTGACCAGGCTTTACGCGGAAAGATGGGCGGTCAACACGCTCGCCGTTGACGAGAATGTGACGGTGAACCACCATCTGGCGGGCCTGTGCGATTGTGCGGGCAATGCCTGCACGAAGAATTAGTGCGTCGAGGCGCATTTCAAGAAGCTCTACTAGGTTTTCACCAGTAAGGCCCTCAGTGCGCTTGGCTTCAGCAAAGGTCTTGCGAAGCTGTGCTTCACGAATTCCATACTGAGCGCGTAGGCGCTGCTTCTCTCGAAGACGAACTGCGAAGTCGCTGTCGGCCTTCTTCTTGGTGCGACCGTGCTCACCTGGAGCATACGGGCGCTTTTCTAGGTACTTAGCTGCCTTAGGAGTAAGGGCTAGTCCGAGCGAGCGAGACAGACGAGTCTTGCTGCGAGTACGTGTGGTCTTTGACACGTTTTCCTTTCAGTGAGCACGAAGCTCAATAGCGTTTATTTTGTTCACAAAAGCGGATCGAGAGGTCGAACCTTTTGCCACGGATTCGTCTGGCTATTAGACAAATCGCACCGTGTGAACCAGCTCTCAGCCGTGAGGCAGGTTCTAGTCGGCAACCTTGCAAGTTTAGCAAGGCGAGCCGCCCTAAATAAAGCGTTTGCGGCTATTTTTTGAAGCCACGGATGATTGCCCGAAGTTTCGGCCAGCGTTCGGCCAACTCCTTCTCGGCGCCCTTGTCTTTCGGTTGGTAGTAGGCGCGCTTCTCGATTTTGCCTTCTAGGTAACGCTGTTCAACCACTGCTCTGCCGTCGTCATGCGGATATTGATAGCCAATTCCAGCGCCGGTAGTTTTTTGAGCTCCGGCGTAGTTCGAACTCTTTAGGGCCTTTGGCACCGGCCCAGACAGGCCCGCCCGAACATCATCCAGTGCGGCGTTTATTGCCAAATAGGCAGAGTTCGACTTTGGAGCCAGTGCAAGGTAAATAGTCGCCTCGGCCAGAGGAATGCGCCCCTCGGGCATTCCGATCTTGGCTACGGCCTCTGCCGCCGAAGCGGCTAGGGTCAGAGATGCAGGGTCGGCAAGGCCGATGTCTTCGGCTGCCAGAATTATGAGCCTGCGGGCGATGAACCGTGGATCTTCTCCGGCCTCAATCATGCGGGCAAGGTAGTGAATGGCCGCATCGGCGTCGCTACCCCGAACCGATTTGATAAATGCGCTAATCACGTCGTAGTGCTGATCGCCATCATGGTCATAGCGCACGAGCGCCCTATCCATGGCTGACTCGACTGCATCGTGGGTCACTTCGAAGGGTGCTGACTCGTCTGCGGCTTCGACAGATGCGGCCGCGGCCTCGAGAATCGTTAGCGCGCGTCGAGCGTCACCGGCAGCCAAAAGAGCAATTCGCCCGCAAATCTCTTGGCTGACCGCGAATCTCCCCTTTAATCCTCGTGCGTCTTCGTTGGCTCGCTTGATTAGTTGAATTACGTCTTCATCACTAAGCGACTGAAGAGTAAGCAAAAGCGAACGCGAGAGCAAGGGGCTAATCACAGAGAAGCTCGGGTTCTCTGTGGTTGCCGCGATTAAAACGATCCAACCGCCTTCGACACCCGGCAGCAGCACATCTTGCTGTGCCTTAGAGAATCGGTGAATCTCGTCTAAGAACAAAATGGTGCTCAGGCCAAACGATTCGCGATCGTAGCGGGCTTTTTCGATTGCCTCGCGAACCTCTTTCACGCCACTGGTAACAGCGCTTAGCTCGATAAAGCGTCGATTGCTTGAATTGGCTACCGCTTTGGCAAGAGTTGTCTTGCCTGTGCCTGGCGGGCCCCAGAGAATCACGCTCGTTGCACTGGGTGTCTTGCCAGCTTGAACCGGCTCGGCCAACTTCTGCAGTGGCGACCCGGCTTTTAGAAGGGCGTCTTGGCCCACGATCTCATCTAAAGTGCGAGGGCGCATTCTGGCAGCCAGCGGGGCTAGGCCATCGAACATGCTCTCGGTCATTTTTCAAGATTACTCGCACCTATTGGCTGGCGATTACTGCGTAAAATTGGCGAGGACCAAATTATCGGAGGAAATCTTGGCATCGAAGAAAAAGCAACAGAATCTTTTCAGCGACACTGCTAACAAGTTGGCTGCCTATGAGCAGAAGCAGCTTCAGCATCAGAAAGATTCGAAGCGCAAGGGCAAAGATAACAAGATTGCCGCCGCAGTCGGCCTAGTCGTCTTGGCGATTGCGGTTGCGGGTCAGTTTGGGTATTCGGCCCTGAACCCAGCCAAAGACGCCGCCGCTGCTCCGAGTGCGTCTCCGTCGGCGATTGAAACCGTTTCGCCAAACGTTCCAAGCAAAGACATTGCCGAGAACCGGGTCTGGACCGGCACCATGAAGGTTAACGATGCAACCCTCGACATCGAGCTTTTTGGCGATAAAGCGCCACAGGCTACAGCCAACTTCATTTCGTTAGCGAGCAAGGGCTTCTATAACGAGGTTTCATGTCACCGACTAACCACCGAAGGCATCTATGTTCTTCAGTGTGGTGACCCGACCGGCACAGGTACCGGCGGCCCAGGCTACTCATTCGGCCCAATTGAGAACCCTCCAGTTGCAGACTCAACCGGTGTAGCGAACTACTCAACCGGCTTGTTGGCAATGGCAAACTCTGGCTCGCCTGATTCAAACGGATCGCAGTTCTTCATCGTTTACAAAGATTCACCACTTCAGCCGAACTACACAGTGTTCGGCAAGGTCACCGGCAATCTGTCTGGCTTGAAGCCAATCATCGACGGAGGCTTAGCAGAGGGTGTCTCACCGAGTCAGGGCGGCAAGCCAGTTGTCGAGACCAAGCTCGGCGCCATAGTTCTAAACTAAACAAAGAAAACGAACGCAACAGCGTCTAGCAAAAGGAGCTAACCATGTCAGCAGTGAAATTCGGTCGCGTAGATTCCGAGAACAATGTTTTCGTTCTTGAACTCGGTTCAGAACGAAAAGTCGGGCAATACCCAAACGTGACTGCTGAAGAAGCTCTTGCATTCTTTGAGCGCAAGTTTGCAGACCTAGAAGCGTCTGTTCGAATTCTCGAGCAACGCGTTGCTACCAAAGTTGACGCTGCTAACTTGCCGAAACAAGCTGAGAAGCTCGCCAAGGACCTTGTCGAACCAAACGCGGTCGGTGACTTGAATGCACTGCGCAACCGTGTTGCTACCCTAAAGCCAAAGATCGACGAACTAGGCGCTAAAAAGGCTGAAGCAAACAAAGAGGCTGTCGCTGCTGCCCTTGCCAAACGAATTGAACTAGCGGCTGCGGCCGAGGCGCTCGCAAATCAAGATGTCGCAAAGACCCAGTGGAAGCAATCGGCCGAGAAGTTTGCAAAGATCTTCGAAGAGTGGCAGGCCGCACAGAAGTCTGGCGCAAAGGTGCCAAAGTCAGAAGCTGATCCGATCTGGAAGCGCTTCTCAGTTGCACGCACAAAATTCGAATCAAATAAGCGCGTCTATTTCGCAAGTCTCGACGCTAACAACAAAGCTGTTCGAGCAAAGAAGAACGACATTGTCGAGCAGGCTGAGAAACTTGCAACTGCCGGTTCAGACTCAATCGTCGAATATAGAAAGCTTCTTGACGCCTGGAAGGCTTCAGGCCGCACTCCTGGCAAGTCTGATGATGCTCTCTGGGCTCGTTTCAAAGCCGCAGGCGACACCATTTATGCCGCCCGCCAGGTAACCGCGGTCGTTGAGAATGGCGAACAGTCAGAGAACCTCGCCAAGAAACTTGAACTTCTGAAGACCTACGCGTCGATCGACCCGAGCAAGGGCCTAGATGAAGCAAAGCGCACTCTGCTCGAGCTTCAAAAGAAGTGGGAGAAAATCGGTCGAGTACCGAAAGAGAAGCTTCGCGAAGTCGAAGACAAGCTGCGCGCGATTGAATCTAAAGTCAAGAACGCAGAGCAGGATCACTGGCGCAAGACCGACCCTGCCTCTATTGACCGCAGCAACTCAGTTATTTCTCAACTCGAAGATTCGATCAAGAAACTTGAGAACGAGCTTGCGATAGCAACGGCTAGCAAAAACGACAAGAAGATCAAAGATGCAACTGAGGCGCTTGCTGCACGCAAGGCTTGGCTAGAGACCGTGAAGGCAGCCGCAAACTAAACGGTTAGCCGTTGTTTACTCGATAGACGTCATACACGGCGTCTATGCGTCGAACTGCGTTCAGCAAGTGTTCAAGAGTGTTCGAGTCGCCCATTTCGAAGACGAAACGGCTTAGAGCAACCCTGTCACTGCGCGTCGATACAGAAGCCGACAAGATGTTGACGTGATGTTCGCTCAGCACTCGGGTGACATCGCTCAGCAAGCCTCCACGGTCGAGCGCTTCAATTTGAATCTGCACCAAGAACAAAGACTTTGAGTTTGGAGCCCAGGCGACATCCATGATTCTTTCTGGCTCGAGTCGCAACTGTTCGGCGTTCTTGCAGTCTGTTCTGTGAACAGACACTCCGCTACCCCTTGTCACGAAACCAAGAATCTCGTCGCCGGGAACAGGCGTGCAACAACGGGCCAATTTGGCCATTACATCGGCGTCGCCTCGAACCAAAATTCCGGCTGAGTTCTGTCTTTGGCGATTGGCCGAACGAGGGTTGGTCGGCAGTTCGAAAACAGCTTCGACGGCGTCTGAGTCGGTTGCAAGCGAAGCGGTTAGTTTTTCAACGACCTGCTGGGCCGAGATGTGCCCTTCGCCGACTGCGGCATAGAGCGACTCAACGTCTGTGAAGCGCAAGTCATTGGCGAGGCTGAGAAGAGAGTCGCCAGACATCATTTTCTGAAGCGGAAGGTTGTGCTTGCGCATCGCTTTCGCGATCGACTCTTTGCCCTGCTCAATGGCATCTTCACGACGCTCCGCGCTGAACCACTGTTTAATCTTTGCTCGTGCTCGAGGTGACTTAACGAAGTTAAGCCAGTCTTTAGAAGGACTCGCCTCGACCGATTTGCTAGTGAAGATTTCAACTACGTCGCCAGAATTCAAAGGTGTCTCGAGTGGCACCAGCCTGCCATTGACCTTGGCCCCCATGGTTCTGTGGCCAACGTCTGTGTGCACTGCATATGCGAAGTCAACCGGTGTCGCTCCCCCGGTTAAACCAATGACTTTGCCCTTTGGAGTGAAGACATAGACCTCTTTTGCACCGATCTCAAAGCGAAGTGAGTCGAGAAACTCGCTGGGGTCTTGCGTCTCTGCCTGCCAGTCAGTCAGGTGCTTTAGCCAGGTTAGGTCTTCATCGGCCATCTCACCGTTTTTGCCGGCTTGCTCTTTGTATTTCCAGTGGGCAGCAACACCATATTCAGCTCGTTGGTGCATGTCAGTTGTTCTAATCTGAATTTCGACTGTGCGGCCCTTTGGCCCCATCACCGTGGTGTGCAGCGACTGGTAAAGATTGAACTTAGGCATTGCGATGTAATCCTTGAATCGCCCAGCAACAGGGTTCCATCGTGCGTGAATTGCACCGAGAACTGCATAGCAGTCGCGAATCGATGACACTAGAACACGGATGCCGACCAAGTCATAAATGTCGTCGAACTCGCGACCTCGCACGACCATCTTTTGATAAATCGAGTAATACTGCTTCGGGCGTCCGGCAACAGAACCCTTTATCTTGCTGTCTCGAAGATCCTGTTCAATTTCGCCGATTATCGATTCGATGAAGACTTCGCGCTGTGGAGCGCGCTGTGAAACTAAATTGACAATCTCCTCGTATACCTTCGGGTAAAGAACAGAGAACGATATGTCTTCGAGTTCCCACTTGATCGCACTTATGCCAAGGCGATGCGCGAGCGGTGCATATATTTCTATGGTTTCTTGAGCCTTGCGCCGGGCAGACTCGGCAGGAACGAAACCCCAAGTTCTAGCATTGTGCAGGCGATCTGCCAGCTTGATAACCAGCACTCGAATGTCTTTCGACATCGCAACCACCATTTTGCGTACGGTTTCGGCCTGCGCGTGATCGCCATATTTGACTTTGTCGAGCTTGGTAACGCCGTCGACCAGCATGGCAACCTCGGGTCCGAAGTCTTTCTCAAGTTGATCTAGCTTGTAATCGGTGTCTTCAACCGTGTCGTGCAATAGTGAGGCAGCAAGCGTCACCGGACCAATGCCAAGTTCAGCTAAAATCTGGGTGACAGCAAGCGGATGAGTGATGTACGGCTCACCGCTCTTGCGAACCTGCTCACGGTGCGCCTCTTCGGCAACAACAAATGCGCGCTCGATTATCGAATAGTCGGCTCGTGGGTGGTTCAGCTTTACGACACGAAGAATCTCGTTGACTTCGGCCGTATAGGGCCCGTATTTCGAGAAAATTCTGGGCAGCATGCCTTTAAGAGTGCTGATGCTGCTGGTTGGCGTTGCGTCACTCACACTTGCTCCTACGAATTGAAGACAAGCCTAGCAAG
>JAGOAI010000012.1:24674-27940 GCA_017983965.1 Rhodoluna sp.
GTCAAGAACCCGATCACGGCCGCCGGAGTTACTTCGAAGCCAAGTGCTCCATATACGCCGGCGGTAATAATGAGGTCGTGAAGCAGGGCGAGCAATGCCGCGGCTGACATCTTGAGGGTTCTGAAGTAGATCGCCATCAGCACTGCAGCCAACAGAACGAACACAATTAGGCCGTAGAAGGCCTTAGTGGTGATATCTGCTCCCCAGTTTGCACCGATGAACGAACTTGCAACAGCCGAAGAGTTCACGCCGTAAGCGTTGGCCAGTGCGACTCGAACGGCTTCTGAGTCTGTGTCTGAGAGCTGCTCAGTCTGAATGCGAAGAGCATCGGTGCCTACTGCTGTAACAGTTGGTTCCGCACCTGCTACGACAGAATGAACAGCGTCTTCGGCTTTGCGTTGGTCGCTCTGCGAGACACCGCTTACGCGGAACTCAGAACCACCGCGAAACTCTATGCCAAAGTTGAAGCCACCATTTAGGGTCGGCACCAAAACTGCGAGACCGATCATTAGGGCGGCGAATCCATAAAAGAACTTGCGTTTTCCGATGAAGTCGACCGAGCGCTTGCCGGTGTAGAGGTCGTTACCAAGGTCGCTGAACTTAGACATTAGTTCTGCCCTCCGTTGTTCTGGTTTGATGCAGCTTTTCGCTCTGCAATGGTCTGGCGCTTTTCAGCTTCTTTCGATGCCTTGCCGCGCTTTGCATCGCTAACGGTTTCGGCCACTGCGAATTTGCCTCGCCCCACATAAATGTGCCCGCCGAGTGCTTTCGCGTCGAACCCAGACCACTTGTTTCCTGAGCGGAAGAACTTGCGCTGAGCAAGCACCTGAAGCATTGGGTGAGTGAAGAGAGCAACGACCGCGAGGTCGACAAGCGTTGTCAAACCAAGTGTGAACGCGAAGCCCTTGACGCTACCAACGGTCAGCGTGAAGAGCACAACGGCTGCCAGCATGCTGACACCGTCAGAAACCAGAATGGTGCGAACTGCGCGCTTCCATCCTGACTCAACGGCAGCGCTGAGAGTTCTACCGTCGCGAAGCTCGTCACGAACACGCTCGAAGTAAACAATGAAGGAGTCAGCGGTAATGCCGATGGCAACAATCAAACCGGCGACGCCTGAAAGTGAAAGGCGGTATCCCTGTCGCCAAGACAAGATTGCAATCAAAAGGTAGGTAATAACTGCGGCAACCACGAGCGAACCTACGGTCACAATGGCTAGAGCTCGATACTGAAAAGCCGAGTAGATGACAACGAGAATCAAGCCGATCAAACCGGCTAGCAAACCGCTTCTGAGTGACTCGCTTCCGAGTGTTGCCGAGATGTTCTCTTGACTTTGCACTTCAAAGCCGATTGGCAACGATCCATATTTCAACTGGTCTGCCAGTGATGTCGAAGACTCTTTGTCGAAGCTTCCGGTGATTTGTGCCGATCCATTTGAAATAACGGCCTTGGCCTGTGGTGCCGTGATAACGAAACCATCAAGCGTTACAGCGAATTGATTGCGCGGAGAAGTTAGCGGAAAGAGTCGCGAGGTTGTCGCGCTAAAGGTTTCGGTTCCTTCAGCATCGAACTCGAGGTTTACTGCCCATTCGTTAGTCGAAGCTCCGGTTGAAGTTGTTACGGTTCCGGCTGAAGCGTCAGCGATGTTCGCGCCATCGATCTCTACAGGACCCAGAACATATTTCTGGCCATAAAAGTCACAGGTGGCAAGCGGAACCTTCGGGTCGTCAACCTGACCTGGGGTTCTGAACTGAGTTGAGCAGTCAAGTGCGTCGAACTTTGCCTGAATATCTGGCGTAATCCAATTCAAGTCGCTTGCGTCAGTTGGTGCGACGTTTGGCGTAACCGCAGCAGACGCTGATGCCGAAGGCTTCGGCGAAGCCGAAGCATCCGTGGTTTCGCCAACTGATGTTGATACGCCTGCAGAGGTGAGCAGAACCGAACGGAATTCAAGCTTGGCGCTGCTCTTGATCAACTTAAGTGTGCTGTCTGAAGGCGTTCCAGGAATCTCAACAACAATGTTGTTGTTTCCCGACGTGGTCACTGTTGACTCCGAAACACCGGTTGAGTCAACGCGAGCTCGAATAATCGAAACTGCTTGAGCTAACTGTTCTGCGGTAACAGTTTCGCCATCGGCAATTGATGGAGAAAGAATGATTGAGGTTCCACCCTGAAGGTCTAGGGCCAATTGAGGAACAAAAGATGCACCCGCGGTATTGGTCGCCATGCCAAGCCCGATGATTCCTGAAAATCCGATTACCATCGCGAGCAGCCACGAAAGGCGCTTGCGTGCGGTCTTAGTTACTGAAGATGCCACGATGTTCCCTGGTTTTCTTACTTAGCGCTTTTGGCAGCGGCTGGCTTCTTTGCGGCTGGCTTCTTTGCGCCAGTGGTCTTGGCAGCTGTCTTCGCCGGCTTTGGCGCAGCGGCCTCTACCTGGCGAATGGCCAACTTGTTTACCGTCAGCTTGTTCGAAGGAGTGCTCTCGATGACAACCTTGTCACCGTCGAATGCAACAACTTCGCCATAGATTCCACTGGTGAGCATCACGTATGAGCCAACAGCGATCGATGCCTGAAGTTCGTCAGCCTGCTTCTTGCGCTTCTTGTTGTTCATGAACATGAACACGATCATGATGCCGAGCGCACCAAAAAGAATGACGTTTTCCATAGAAGTTAGACCTTTTCGAAAGAGTTAAGACGCCCGTAGCGCCTAGGCAATTATAGGACAAACAGCCCCGGTTAGGCCCTATTTGGAGCGGTCAAGCCAAGGTGCCTATAGCCAGCTTCGGTGGCCTCTCGACCCTTCGGTGTTCGCACTATCAAGCCGGTTCTCACTAGATAAGGTTCAACCACACCGTCAATCGTGTCTTGCTCCTCGCCTACCGAGACGGCAATGGTTGACAGGCCAACTGCCCTGCCCGCGTATGTCGTGCACAGAACGCGCAGAACTTCTCGGTCGAGGCGATCTAAGCCCAAATCATCAACTTCATAGAGTTTCAGGGCCTCAAGGGCCGAAAAGTCCGTGATTTTGGCAATTCCATTGACTAAGGCGAAATCTCGAACTCTTCGCAGCAAGCGGTTAGCAATTCTTGGTGTTCCCCTGCTGCGCATTGAAATCGCCGCCAAAGCATCTGGCTCGATGCTGATCGATAGCTTCTTAGAAGCCCGTTTGGCAACGATTTCGAGCTCGGCTTGTGAATAGAACTCGAGATTCGCGGTGAACCCGAACCGGTCGCGCAAGGGGTTCGCCAACATTCCGGAACG
>JAGOAI010000035.1 GCA_017983965.1 Rhodoluna sp.
CTTCGAAAGTTGGTCGTTGCCTGCGAAGAAGCGCTGGCGAGCTACGTTGGCGTCGAGACCAGATTGTCGGGCGAGTTCGCCGACGATCGGCTATCCATCAGCGAGGTTGTTGCTGGGTCGGCGATTGCCACCGGAGTTTTCGGGTCTGCCGTCGCTTGGGCTAAACCCGCCGGCACGACTCACTTTGCAATGGCACCGACCGGGCTAGAACAGCTTGGTGGGCGACTGCGGGTTTTGAGCGACGCGCGGCAGCCGGTTATCCGTGTTGAGAAGTACCAAAGCGACGGTTCGGCAAGTCGCTTCATTGTCTATGTGCCGGGAACACAAAACCTGGGCGCCGTCAACTCGAACCCCTTAGACATGCGCTCGAACCTTCAGCTGCTTGCCGGTCAGCCGAGCGCGGCCTCGAGGGCTGTCGATATTGCCTTGCGTCGAGCCGGCGTTGAGCCAACCGATCAGGTGATGCTGGTCGGCTACTCGCAGGGAGGGCTCATTGCGGCTCACCTGGCGAGGCAGGCGAGGGCTGGGCAGCTTGACTATCGAGTTGAGCAAATCGTGACTGTTGGTTCGCCAATTGGGGCAAATTCGGCTGATTCTCTCCCTAACGTGCTCTCAATTGAGAACAAATCAGACTTTGTGCACCATTTAGACCTGATTTCGAACCCAAATGCTCCAAATTGGCTCACTTTGGAGCGAGATGTGCCTGGCGACCCTGTTCAGGCGCACGAAATGGCGGCCTACCTGCAGATAATGCGTGAAATTGAGGCGTCTGGGGAGGGCAGACGCGACGACCAAGTGCAGCGAGTGGTCGAATTTGCAAGCGGCCCAGCCGAAGTTAGCTACTTTCAGCTGGGTCAGGGCAAGTTCTAGCGGCCGTAGGCCTTCTTGAAGATGGTGCGACCGATGTAGCTCACGATATAGAGAATGACTGAGGCCAGAATTGCCCATCCGAGAGAGCTAATTGCCAGACCTTCGCTGTTGAAGCCGTCGATGCTGAAAATCGGCGAACCAATGAGCTGCGACAACCAAGCAACAAAGAGCAACAGTGCACCGTTGATAACGAGGTGAATCAGACCAAAGGTCAAGATGTATAGAGGTGCAGACAGCACCTTGATGATTGGGCCAATAACGGCGTGCACCAGGCCGAAGATCGCGGCAACTACCAGAAACGAGCCGACGCGAGTCCAGAATGAGTCGCCACCATAAGGCGCCAGCTTCACCGCCGGAATCAAAAGGGTTACGACCCAGAGGCCGAGAGCGTTGAACATAGTGTTTAGCAAGAAACGAACCATGCTCAGATTCTGTCATAAGCAAGTAGATTTGACCCTGTGAGTCACGACCCAACTGACCTGCCTATGGTGCAGTTTCTCTCGATGGAGGGTGAAGTTCGTGTGCCTGCTCAATGGGCAGAATATGGCGAATATCTAAAAGACCTCACCGAAGCCGACTACCTAAAGTTTTATCGCGACATGGCTCGCATTCGTCGCTTCGACAATGAGGCAACCGCGCTTCAGCGCCAAGGCCAGCTCGGACTCTGGATTCCGGCGATCGGCCAAGAGGCAGCGCAAATCGGATCAGGCTATGGAGTTGGCCCGAACGACCACATTTTTCCGAGCTACCGCGAACACGGCGTAGCCATCACTCACGGCATCGACCTGATGTCGATTCTGAAGATGCTTCGTGGTGTGAACCACGGTGGCTGGAACCCAGACGAAACTCGTTTTCACCTTTACGCAATCGTGCTCGGAACCCAGGTGCTTCACGCAACCGGTTATGCAATGGGCGTGAAGTTCGATGGCAAGGTCGGCACCGGAAACAAAGACGAAGACCTCGCGGTCATTTCATACATGGGCGATGGCGCAACTGCCGAAGGCGACGTCAGCGAAGCGTTCTTGTTTGCGGCGGTAAACGAATCGCCAATCGTATTTTTCATTCAGAACAACCAGTGGGCGATTTCTTCTCGTTCGAGTGCGCAAACCAAGGTTCCGCTTTATCAGCGCGGCGATGGATTTGGTGTTCCAGGAATTCGCATCGATGGCAACGACGTTCTCGCTTCTTATGCAGTCACTAAGAAACACATGGATGACGCCCGCGCCGGAAAAGGCCCTTCGCTAATCGAAGCGCTCACCTATCGCATCGGTGCACACACCACTTCTGACGACCCGAGCAAATATCGTGATGAAGCCGAAGTTGATTATTGGAAAGCGCGCGACCCACTTCTTCGCCTTGAAAAGTTTTTGCGTCGCAACGGAATCACCCAAGACTTCTTCGACGAGGTTGAGCACGCCGGTGAAGTCTTGAGCGCAGAAATTCGCGAGGCGACTTTTGCACTGAAGAACCCGCCAATCGAAAACATGTTCAAGCACGTTTATTCTGAGCAGCACCCGCTGATCGATGAACAGCACGCTTGGCTCGAGGGTTATGAAGCATCGTTCGGCGGTGAAGATTAATGAGCAACATGGTTGAGATGCCGATTGCGAAAGCAATCAACGCCGGTCTTCGCGAGGCAATGCGCAAAGACAACAAAGTTCTTATGTTCGGTGAAGACGTTGCCGAGCTCGGTGGAGTCTTTCGAGTAACCGAAGGTTTGCACGCAGAGTTTGGGCAGAACCGAGTGTTCAACACTCCAATTGCCGAGGCCGGAATCATCGGCACCGCAATCGGTTTGGCGATGCGCGGCTACCGCCCGGTTACCGAAATTCAGTTCGACGGATTCATCTTTCCGGCATTCGATCAGATCACCAGCCAGCTGGCAAAGTTGCAGAACCGCAGCGAGGGTTTCTTGAACATGCCCGTGGTTATCCGTGTGCCTTATGGCGGCGGCATCGGCGCCGTTGAGCACCACAGCGAAAGCCCAGAGGCCTACTTCGCACACACTCCAGGTTTGCGAGTGATCAGCCCTAGCACTCCGAACGATGCCTACTGGATGATTCAGCAAGCGATCGAGTCAACCGACCCGGTTCTCTTCTTCGAACCAAAGCGTCGCTATTGGCAGAAGGGTGCCGTCAACCTTGACGCCTCACCAGGTTCGATGCACCAGGCTCGCGTTGTTGTTCCCGGCAACGATGTCACGTTGGTTGCCTATGGCCCGATGATGAACGTTGCGCTTCAAGCTGCAGCTCTCGGTGCCGAAGAGGGCAAGAGCATCGAAGTAATCGACATTCGTTCGATGTCACCAATTGATTTTGCAACCATCGTTGAGTCGGTTAAGAAAACCGGTCGACTTGTTATTGCGCACGAAGCAAACACTTTTGTTTCGGTGTCTTCAGAAATCGCTGCGCGTGTTTCTGAGTTGGCTTTTTATCACCTCGAAGCACCAGCCATTCGCGTTGGTGGTTTTGACGTTCCTTATCCGGCGGCGAAACTCGAAGAGCAGTTCTTGCCAGACGCAGATCGCATTCTTGATGCGATCGATCGAGCTTTGGCTTTCTAGGAGACAACATGAGTCAGCTCGCATATTTCAATTTGCCAGACGTCGGTGAGGGTCTCACCGAAGCCGAAATCGTTTCGTGGAAAGTTCAGCCTGGCGACCGCGTTGCGGTAAACCAAATCATTGTTGAAATCGAAACCGCAAAATCTCTTGTCGAATTGCCTTGCCCATTCGAAGGTGTAGTTGCAGAACTTTTTGCCCGCGAAGGCGAGACTGTCGAAGTTGGAAAGCCAATTATCTCGGCAACCGTTTCTGACGGAGCTGTTGGCGCAACCGCAACATCTTCGATTCCGGTCATCTCACCTGAGATTGCGCAGAGCGCTCACGAGGCTGTAGCCGAAGCTGCCGCATCGCTTTCACAAGAAGAAACCATGAAGCCACTGGTTGGCTATGGCGTCTCTAACCACAGCGGTCAAACTCGTCGCCGCGGTCGCGTTGTTTCACCCGCAGCAATTGCAGCACCGAACACCAGTGCCATCCCAGTGATTCCAGGAGCACCGGCAACCGGCCTGATCAGCTTGGTCGCTTCGAGCGAGCAGGTAATTGCCAAGCCACCGATTCGCAAGCTGGCTAAAGACCTCGGCGTTGACCTATCGAAGGTCGTGCCAACCGGCATGGCTGGTGAAGTAACTCGCGAAGACGTTCTCGGCGGCGCTCAGCAGGCCAGCGTTTTCAGAAACCTCTCGACCCCAGAGGCTCCAACCGAGCGCGAAGAGCGCATTCCGGTTAAGGGTGTTCGCAAGGCAATCGCAAGCGCGATGGTCAAATCAGCTTTCACCGCACCGCACGTGAGCATCTTCGTTGATGTCGACGCCACTCGCACCATGGAATACGTCAAGCGACTAAAGGCCTCGACCGACTTCGCTGGCGTAAAGGTCACACCATTGCTGATCATGGCCAAGGCAATGATCTGGGCAGTTCGCCGCAACCCGACCGTGAACTCAACCTGGACAGACGAAGAAATCATCGTTCACAACTTCGTGAACTTCGGTGTTGCAGCGGCGACCCCTCGCGGCTTGATTGTTCCAAACATCAAGGATGCAGACCAGATGTCGATGCTTGAGCTCGCGAAGGCAATCGAGCAGTTGGCTGCCACCGCTCGCGAAGGCCGCACGACTCCTGCCGACATGGCAAACGGAACCATCACCATCACGAACATCGGTGTCTTCGGTGTTGACACCGGAACCCCAATCTTGAACCCAGGCGAAGTTGGCATCGTGGCCCTTGGCTCGATTCGCCCGAAGCCTTGGGTGGTCAACAACGAGATCGTGATTCGCCAGGTAACCACAATCGGCGCAACCTTCGACCACCGCGTGGTCGATGGCGACGTGGCCTCGCGCTTCGTTCAAGACGTGGCCTCGGTTATCGAAGAGCCAGCACTTTTGCTTGACTAGTCGTTATTGACAATCATTATCAATAAGCCTTAGAGTTGCCTCAGGAGGCAATTCATGGATCACGAACACGACGCAGCGGCAGGGCTCTGGGAAGAAGCTTGGAGCATCTTCACCGACCCATCGCACATCATCGCCGAACTCGGCTGGACAATCATCCAAGACGTAGTTCTCATCTGGTTGCTCTACGGAACCCTCTGGAAGAAAGTCATTTTGCCGAGACTTCACGAGAAGTTCGACAAAGAGCACGCCATCGAGCACCACGACGAAGACAACCACCAGATCTAGCGCCACTCATGGCTGAGTCAAAGCGCAGAAACACCAGGCAGAAAGACGCCGTTCGCCACACCCTCGGCGAAACGTTCGGCTTCGTCAGCGCTCAACAGTTGCACCAGGTGCTCAAGAATCACGGCAGCACCATCGGACTTGCCACCGTCTATCGGGCCTTGGCCGATTTGGCCGAAGCCGGCGAGGCCGACTCGCTGCAATCTAAAGACGGCGAACTGCTCTACCGCGCCTGCACCACCAGCCACCATCACCACCTCATTTGCCGGGTCTGCGGCAAGACCGTTGAGATTGAGGCTGAGAAGGTTGAGAAGTGGGCAGACGAGGTGGCCGGCGAGCACGGATTCACCCAGCCGACCCACACAATCGACATTTTTGGCACCTGCTCGAGCTGCCAATAAATCCGTGAAAAATTAAGGCCAAACTGCCTTGATTTTTTTGTTCTCGGGCTTGCTTAAGCCCTGATTTTTCGCCTAAACTTGCAAAGTTGCTATTGCGACCGAATTCATCAAGCCTTTGAACTCTCTGTTCTGATGGCTTGCCCTCTAAAGGAGAACCAAATGGCTGCGTATTGCCAGGTGACTGAGACCGGACCACAGTTCGGGCACCACGTCTCGCACGCTCAGAACAAGACCAAGCGTCGCTTCAACCCGAACATTCAGAAGAAGACTTACTTCGTTCCATCGTTGAAGCGCAACGTAACCCTCACCCTTTCAGCTCGCGGCATCAAGGTAATTGACGTTCGCGGCATCGAGGCCGTAGTTGCCGAGCTAAAAGCTCGTGGCGAGAAGATCTAAGGAGATCTAGAAAATGGCTAAGAAAGACAAGGACATCCGTCCGATCATCAAGCTTCGTTCGACTGCAGGAACTGGTTACACCTACGTAACCAAGAAGAACCGTCGCAACGACCCAGACCGCATCGTGTTGAAGAAGTATGACCCAGTTGTACGTCAGCACGTCGAATTCCGCGAGGAGCGCTAAAAATGGCTAAGAAAAGCAAGATCGCTAAAAACGAGCAGCGCAAAGTAATCGTTGAGCGTTACGCAGAAAAGCGTCTCGCACTGAAGAAGGCTTTGGTTGACCCAAACTCAACCGACGCACAGCGCGAAGAGGCTCGTCTGGGCCTTCAGAAGCTACCTCGCAACGCATCACCAGTTCGCGTTCGCGGACGTGACGCAATCGATGGTCGTCCACGTGGATTCCTCGCAAAGTTCGGTGTTTCTCGTGTTCGCTTCCGCGACATGGCTCACAAGGGCGAGCTTCCAGGCATCACCAAGTCTTCTTGGTAATCCCAAACCAATAGGTTTCAAGACAGAATCCGACTCCGAAAGGGGTCGGATTTCGTCATTTTTGGCCATTTTTCGGGCGAAACGGCCTGAAATCCGCGTCGCAACACGCCGACAGGCTAGCATTGGCCCAGAACTACACGGATGTAGTTTGTTTTTTGACTAAACGTCAATTACGCATTAAGAGTCCAGGAGGACACCATGTCAGCACTAAACAAGGGCGAGCTCGTAGCAGCTATCGCTGAGCAGACCGGCGAGTCACAGGCTGCAGTCAACCGTGTTGTTGACGCATTCTTTGACACCATTTCAAAGACCGTAGCAAAGGGTGGCAAAGTCACCATTCCTGGTTGGTTGTCAGTAGAGAAGGGTCACCGCGCTGCTCGTCAGGGCCGTAACCCACAGACTGGTGCAACTATCCAGATCCCTGCAGCTAACACCGTAAAGGTTTCAGCAGGTTCGAAGCTTAAGGCTGCTGTTAAGTAGTCATCTGTTTCAAGAAGAGGCGTCGACTTCGGTCGGCGCCTTTTCGCTTAACTTAGGCTTAGTGCGTGAACGCTAAACAACCAGTCATCAATGCAAGGGTTGTTTCGCTTTTCTTTTTCACAATCGCAGCACTCGCACTCGGTGCGACTATCGCAATTCAAATTGGCGGCGCTGCAAAACCATTCACACTTCTCGACCCAGGTGATTTAGTTCGCTGGGGTCTTCCGTTATCGCGCGCATTCATGGA
>JAGOAI010000036.1:0-2602 GCA_017983965.1 Rhodoluna sp.
ATGTTGTCAACCGCGCGAAGGTTTGCATAGTCGACCACTACGTTTTCTGCCTTGAGAAGCACTTGCCCGAGAGCGAGGTGAGCAATTTTGCGAGGCTGTTTTTTGTATTCGTCGGTGAATCGCTTGCAAGCGCTTTCAATGTTCAATTCGATCGGTTGCCAGTCGAGTCGTTGCGCTAGTTCGATAAGCGGTGGAACGAAACTGAATTTTGCGAGTTGATCAGCTGGCTTGCCATGAGTCACCGTTGCGTCGTTGCTAACGACAATGACAGAGTCGACCAAATCAATCAGTCTTTCGATTCGATGCTCAGCGATTATCGCGGTGAGATTCTGGGTTCGGCAAAGCTCGTGAATGAATTCAAGAAGCTCGTGTGCCGAGGCTGGGTCTAGAGCAGAGGTCGGTTCATCCAAGATGAGAATCTTCTGACCAGCACTCAGTGCAGCCGCGATGGCAACGCGCTGTTGCTGACCACCCGAGAGTTCAATGAGTTTGCGATTGCGCAATTCGGTGAGGCCGGTTGCTGCCAAAGCGACATCTACCCGTTCAATCATTTGATCGCGGGGAACGCCTAACTGCTCGAGCGCGAAAGCCAGTTCTTCAACCACGGTGTCTGCAACGAACGCGCCCTCTGGCTGCTGGTTCACGTAGCCAATCAGGTGAGCGGTTTCGTGTGGCATTGCCGTGCTGAAATCTTGGCCGTCAATGGTGCGTTTGCCGCTAGCGATGCCGCCCGTGAAGTGAGGCACCAGCCCAACCAGTGCACGAAGCAAAGTAGATTTTCCGCTGCCAGTTGCACCGCAAACGAGAACGAATTCGCCTGCCGAAATTTCGAGATTCACGCGATTGAGTCGAGGCTCATCGCTTGCTCCATAACCGAAAGTGAAGTTCTTCAGCGAGATCATCAGACGCTCACCAACCCGGCGAAGTTGACGACTAGGACCGCCGCACAAGCTGCGTAGATAGCAAAATCTAGAGCCGTGCGGGCGGTTCGGCCAATGCTGGTGTGAACGTTACGTTTCGAAGTGATTCTCACGCTTATGGCCGCGGCAACCAACCCGGCTGCCAAGAGGGCAAGCGCCAGGGCGACGTTGAAGCCGCTAAGCAATAAGAAGATGCCAATCAGGTTCAAGACCAAAGCGGCTAGGCCGATTGCCCTCGCCGCGACAAGTTCAGCTGCGCTCTGAGCCGAGCGGCGACCGAAGCCGCGGGCATCCATGCTGGCAGCCATGAGCAGTGATCGATCGAGAGTGTCTTCGAGCACCGGAATCAAAATTCCGGCCAACTGACCGGTTCGCTTCGACCGACCTCGAAGAGATCGCGCTCTGCGAACCCGGTTGAAGCTCTCGATAAGTTGCGGTGCGAGATTGATGGCTACCGAAACGCTCGTTGCAATTTCATAGAGAGCCCCAGGTGCCGACTTGAGCAACTTTTTCGGGTTAGCCAGAGTGTTTGCGATCGCAATCGCAAGGATGATTGCCGCCAAGCGACTGCCATCGAGAAGCGCGCCCATGATCGAGCGAACAGAAATATTGCCGAGCAGATTGATCTCGCCAAGCCCAACATTGATGGTTAGTGCTGGCAGCTGAAACAAAATCTGATCTTCTTCGCTACTGAATGAGAAGACCATTCGAAACAGAATGCGAATGACAATTACAGCAGCGGCAAGGGCAAGATAAAAACCGAGTGACCTAGCCCATGCAGCGTTTTCACGAAACATCAAAATGAGTGCGACCGAGACTGCAGAAATCGCTGCCGTTTGCCAGAGCGAATTTGCCGTGCCGGCAACCACCGCCAAGACAATTGCCAATAGCCACCAGGTGGTCGGGTGAACTCGCGACGCAATTTGCTGAAGCATTATTTGCAACCGAAAGTAACCGGCGAAATCTTTGGCACCGACTGCGAGCCAACTTCGCCTAGCTCAACAAAACGCCAACCTTCGGCTGAGCCACACTTTGGCTTGCGCATCGCTGCACCCTGACCACTGAACTGCCAGGTGTCTTCGTCGGTTGAGACGAAGTAAGCCCAGGTTCCCTCGGCTGGAGTTGGGGTAGACGTGCAAGGTTGATCTTCAACGCTTGGCCAGCCGGAAACGCGGCAAACAAAACCGGTAGCGAACTCGTCGGTGCCGCTAACTTCGACTTGGGCAGCGGAAAAAAGTTGCCAGCCCGTGCCAGCAAAGTCTTTGGCACACCGAACCAAAGTCTCGCGCCCGCTGGTTGGCCCAAAGTCGACCACCAGTGTTACGCCCGCTTCAGCTGAGCACTGACCATCGTGATAATTTGTTGCCTTTGCCGCTGGCTTTGCGTTCTGCTCGCTAGGAATGGTGCTGATTAGCCCACCGATGGCAACTAGGGCCACCAGTGCAACCAGCACCATTCGAAGCGAGATTTTCATGCTGTTACTTGATCAGCGCGACGTAGCTTGAACCGAGCAACGCGAGGTATCCCTGCGCGGTTGCATAGGTGTCTGCTTTGCCTTCTGACCAAGGAGTGGTTAGACCTCCGGTTGTTGCGAGGCGGCCAACCAGCCAACTCTGAAGGGCAGAAACCTTTTGACCGCTTGCGGCGAGACCCATGATCGCGTAATCGGTGCCGTTGACATC
>JAGOAI010000036.1:2702-7047 GCA_017983965.1 Rhodoluna sp.
GTGAATCCGTAATCTTGCTTGCCGGCACTGAAGCCTTCGACATATTGCTTGTTCACGAACTTGCTCGCAATGAAGCGAACGGTGCTTGCATATTTGACTGCCGAATTGGCAGGGGGAGCAGCCGCGAAAATTAGCGCAGCTACGGTAATTAGTGTTGCGATTTTGCGCAACCCAGTTTTAGTTTCAAACATTTGAAACCTTTCGCATTAGCGAGAACTGAGTGCGAAGGCGAGCGGCTGCGATGAGCCGTTCGACTCCACCCGTATTCCTCGACGGTTATTTGGAGTCTTCGTTTTTGCTCAGGCATTCCGACTTATCTATAAAGACTTACGGCTGCGGGTCAGCACCAGATTTACACTGGTTTCCCCTGAGGTCAAACTAGAACTACAGCGATTGCTGTTCGCCCAATCTAGCAGAGAGCGAGCAGTGCCTAGAAAAGGCCGCCGAAAATTGCCAACTGTTTCGCAAGCAGGGCATAGCCAACGAAACTGACGGCATCCAAGATGAAGTGGGCAACGATCAGTGGCAGCACACGACCCCAGCGCCGATAGGCCCAGCCGAAAACCAGACCCATTACGAAGTTGCCGATGATGCCCGCGAAGCCTTGATAGGCGTGATACAGACCACGGATGCTCGCGCTGACGAGCTGCTGACTTCTAAAGCTCAAGCCAAGCTGCTCAAGACGTGTATAGAGGTATGCCACCATGATGACTTCTTCTTGAAGTGCGGCTCTTAGGGCCGACAGCAGGAGCATGCCGGCCATCCACCAGTAGCCGTCGAGTTCTGCTGGAACGATCTTGGAGGCCAAGTTGGTAAGGCGAGCAACCGCATAGAGCGCAAGGCCCGGTATTCCGATGGCCGCAGCCAACCCCAAACCTCGAGTGAGATCGAAACGCCACTTGATCGGCCAGATGCCCACTTCGCTAAACGTCTTGTCGTTTTCGCGACGAAGAAAGTAGAGGGCGATGGCCGCCGGGGCTAACGAATAGGCGATGCCTACGAGTTCAAAGCTGATTGTGAAAAATTCGGCAGAGGCGAGCGATGGATTCAGTTCTGTTTTTGAGCCACCGATTCCCTCAGGCGCAAGCATCAGTTGAGCAAGGCGCAACAAAGAATAGATTGCCGATGTGCCGAGGCTGGCGGCGAGCACGAGAACAATTTCGACGCGCAATAACTTTTTGGTCATTAGCTAATTGCCTTGACTGCAAGCGAAATGGCCAGGGCGATAATTAGCGCTCCTCCGACTAGACCGAAGAAGACTCGAATCTTGTTTTGGGCGAAGCGTCGAAGAGTAGTTCCGGTCAGGGCGAGTGCTTGTTGCCAAATAACCGAACCCACAAAAACGCCAAGAGCGAAAACCAGTGCGCCAATCAAGAAGTTTTGATATTCAATTTGCGCAACGCTTGGCGCGATTCCTAGAAAGTAAAGTGCCGTCGGTGGATTGAGAATTGTGGCACCCGCGAAAAGCAAATATGTCTTGGCGGGTGTTGACCCAGACTTTGCTGAAGAAACATCGGCTGCCGAGTTGCGCAGCAACTTTAGGTTCTTGATTAAAGTGTTCAAACCGAGCGCCAGAAGAATTAGTGCTCCAAGGATGCTCAGCAGCTGACCCCAGGTTGAGAAAAACGACGAAACGGCCTGACCGAGAAGAAAAACAACAAGCGCATATAAAAAGTCAACGCTGGCCATTGCGCTCGCACCGGCGACTCCATGTCGCCAACCTTTTTCTAACGTTGCGTTAATCAACATGATTGCCATTGGGCCAACCGGTATGGCAAGGGCTAAGCCAGCGAAGAATCCGATCGTGAAAAGTTCGTTCATCAGAAACGACCTCGGTTCTTGGCGACCCAAAAGTAGAACTTCTTCGCGAAGAAGTTAATTGGCCAGATCGACATCAACCAGCCGGCTGCACGCCAAAAAATATTTGGCTGCATTTTGAGAATGAAGGCTGCGGCACGAGCGGCACCGAGAGGCTCTTTGGCACCAACTATCCAGATCGATTCCTCGAGCTGGCTCTGGCTGAGTCCCTGCTGTTTGGCTTCGGCAGAAGACGAGGCAATAGCTCTCGGAAATGCCGTGAGGTTGCGCTGACCCCAGGCCAAGCAGCGACCGCAAAAGCCGCAATCGCCATCATAAATAAGGGTCACGGCTGCAGCGGGCATGAAATCAGGCTAGCAGCAGCCCATCCGTGTGTTTTGGCGGTTTGTAACGGAAATGTAAACACCGGTAAAAAATGGACTTTTGGGTTTTCTGTGCAAGCGTTTTCGCCTAATGTTGTGAATACCCAAGGCGCTGCTGCCACGCACTCCTTGTTTAGGGTTCTAGAGCCCTGGGTAAGCGGGCAGCAGTTCCGACTCAACAAGGAGAAACACACTATGAAAGCAACACGTATTATTCGTGCTGTTGCTGGTGTTGCTACCGCTGCGTTGACCATCACTGGTCTAGCAGCAGTTGCTACTGCACCTGCATCTGCAGCCACGAAGACCACCGTTGTTATCGTGGGAAGCAACGCGCTTACCTCGCTTAACTCGGGAACTCCAGACACTAACTTGGTTAGCAACAGCGATGTCGCTTACCTAACCGGCAGTGGCTTCAACTACTACGACAACAAGCGCAACCTTGTTAAGAACACCACTTTTGGTACCTACCAGATCACCAAGAACACCCCAACTGACTTCCGCGTGCAGTACACCGTGAAGCCAGGACGTGTTTGGTCAGATGGCACCCCAATTACCGGTGTTGACCTACTTCTTAGCCACGTGCTCAACAGCTCGGCATACTCAAAGGCTGCTGGCCTTGGAGACCCAGACGCTGAGACTCTTCCTGCGTTCTACTCAGGTGGTTACGGTGGCGTTTACGACAGCAAGGTAGTTGGTCTTCCAACCCTTAGCTCAGACAAGATGTCTGTAACCATTCGTTACAGCTCTTTCCAGCCTGACTGGGAGATCATGGGCCCTGGCCCATCTGCAGTTCACACTCTTGAACTAATGGCAGATGGCAAGAAGGCTCTTGGCTCAGCATCAGCAAACATTGCTGCTAAGGCTCAGTTCTTGAAGGACTTCACTTCAAAGAACACCACTCGCCTAAAGGCAATGGGAAAGATCTGGTCATACGACTACAACATCAAGACCATCAACAGCTCAACCAACCCATTGCTACTAGTTGGCAACGGTGGATTTGTTCCTAAGTCAGCAGTTGCTGACCAGAGCATCACCTTGACTGCAAACGCAAAGTACAACTCAGGTCCAAAGATGAACGGCATCAAGACCGTTGTTTACAAGTTCATGGCAGAAGCTGCGGCTACCCAGGCACTTGCAAACCACGAGATCGACATCTACCAGGGTCAGCCAACCGCTGACTCAGTAGCAGCCCTAAAGGCTATGTCGGGTGTCTCAGTAATCGGTGGAACCAACGCTTGCTACGAGCACATTGACTTGCGTCTTGGTGCTGGTGTTGGCGAGACCACTGACTACACCGGTCCGTTTGCTACTAGCAACAACTCAACCAAGAACAACAAGGCTCGCGATCTTCGCACCGCGTTCTTGCTTGCATACCCTCGTCAGGAAATCCTTGACAAGTTGATCAAGCCAATTAACTCGAGTGCAGTTGTTGTAAACACTTCATTCAAGATGCCTGGCGAGACCGGCTACAACGACATCATCAAGAACTCAGGCGTAAGCAAGTTCACCGCTGGAACCCAGGCAAGCCGCACTGCTGCTGCCTTGGCTCTAGTAAAGAAGCACTACCCAGAAGCAGCTGACGGCAGCAAGTCTGTTCCAGTGAAGATTCTTTGGGGTGCGCTAAGCAACACTCGTCGTGCATCAGAGTTCGCTCTTGCTAAGGCAGAAGTTGCTAAGGCTGGCTTCGACCTAACCAACCCAAGCTACAGCGGTGGTTGGAGCGGTCACCTAGACAGCAATGTCTATGACGCACAGTTCTACGCATGGTGCCCATCATCAGTCAGCCAGACTGGAACCAACGCTAACTTCCAGAGCGACGGTTCAAACAACAGCCTTGGCTTTGCAAACGCTCAGCTTGACTCAATCTTGCACTCACTAGAGACAAAGTTGACCCCAAGCCAGATCACTGCAAAGTACACCGCTGCTGACAAGATCATCATTGCCGAAGCAGTATCGTTGCCGCTATTCCAGCACCCAGCAGCGACCGCTTACACAACTGGTCTAAAGAACGTAAAGCCAGCTCCTCTAACTCCAAACCTCGTTTGGAACTACTGGGAGTGGAAGTGGTAAGGATTCGTCCTTACCAGGGCTAACGCTCTAAAAAGCTGTGGCATCCGAGAAATCGGGTGCCACAGTTTTTTTATGGGTTTAGAATTGGCTACTAG
>JAGOAI010000037.1:0-1588 GCA_017983965.1 Rhodoluna sp.
GCCTGAACTCGCTTCACCTGGGTGACAAGAGCCTTGGCCGTCATGGCAGGGCGAAGGGCATATTCGGCTGAGTGGTGGTCGGCAAAAGGTGAAAGGCCATAGAGCCCGACGCCAATGCGAACCATCTCGTAGTTGGCCTCTGGGTAGCTCAGTGTGCCGTCAGAGGCGGTGAGGTGGCGCAGCTGAAACTCAAGCCCGAGCGCTCGGGCCTGCTCGACGGCGGCGTCGAAGGCCGCAATTTGAGCCCTGTCGTCTGCCTCAGAGGTGCTGCTCAGGTGGCTGAAGACACCAACGGCCTCAACCAGATTCTGACCGACTAGGTCGATGGTTGCGGCAATCAGGGTTGGCCACTCTTCGATGCTCGAGCCATTGCGGCTCAGGCCGGTGTCAACCTTCAGGTGAAGTTTGGCTACCTTGCCGGTAATTCGGGCCGCGTCTGCGATGCGCTCGAGTTGCTCGATGTTGGCAACGCCGAGTTCAACGTTTGCATCAAGCGCTTCGGTGAATCGATCGTTCGGGTCGTGCAGCCAGGCGAGCACCGGAGTCTCGAGGCCACCCTCGCGAAGATGAAGAGCCTCGTCAACATCGGCAACACCGAAATAGTCGACCTTTGCCCTTTCGAGCTTGAGGGCAACCTCATAAAGGCCGTGCCCGTATGCGTTCGCCTTGACCACTGCTAGAACCTTCGCACCCGCAGCGCGCTTCTTGAAGTTCTCGAAGTTGTCGACGATTGCGTCGAGATCAATGATTAGGTCGCGCATCAGACGCCACCCTCGGCAACCAGAAAAGCCATCGCAAAGTTTCCGTCGTGCGAAATTGAAAGGTGCAGGTTTTTAATGCCGCGTGACGCGGCATATTCTGCAGTCGAATCAAAAAGAGAAATCTCTGGCTTGCCATGTTCGTCTTTTGAAACCCGAACATCGTGCCAGCGCATTGGCTTTGAGTCTCCGAAAACTTTGATCAGCGCTTCTTTCGCCGCGAAGCGACCAGCGAGGGTGCGAGTTGCGGCGTCGCGTTCATCGGTGTGAAAAATCTTCTCGAGCAAACCAGGGTTCTTTTCGATTGAATTTTCGAATCTGCTCAGATCAACCAGATCAACGCCGACACCGATAATCATCGTTGCCTATTCGACCGTTACCGACTTCGCGAGGTTGCGAGGTTGGTCAACGTCGAGCCCCTTCGCGGTCGAAAGCGCAAGCGCGAATGCCTGCAACGGAATCACGGTGAGAATCGGGGCGAGCAAGGTCTCGCATTCAGGAACGAAAATCACGTTCTCGGCATAGCTCGAAACCTGGTTGTCGCCCTCTTCTGCGATGGCAATAACCTTGGCTCCGCGAGCGCGAATTTCTTGAATGTTCGAGATCACCTTTGGGTGCAAGCTGTCTTCATCGCGCGGGCTTGGCACGATCACGATGACCGGCTGACCCTCTTCGATTAGCGCAATCGGGCCGTGCTTTAGCTCGCCGGCCGCGAAGCCCTCGGCGTGAATGTAAGCCAACTCCTTGAGCTTGAGCGCGCCCTCCATGGCTACCGGGAACCCTACGTTGCGGCCCAAGAACAGCACCGACTTGGCGTTTGCCATCTCGGC
>JAGOAI010000037.1:1688-6800 GCA_017983965.1 Rhodoluna sp.
TCGACCTGCACCGGAATGCGCGACCACTTTTCGATTCCATACTTTGCGATGTCACCGGCATAGCTGGCGGTGCCACAGGCAACGATGATGATGCGCTCGAGGTTGTTGATGTCTTCGGCAGATAGCCCGTCGATCTCGGCGAGACGAACAGAGCCATCGGAGTTCAAACGACCCATGAGAGTGTCGGCAACTGCCTGAGGCTGGTCTGCGATTTCTTTCGCCATGAATGAAGACCAACCGCCCTTGCTGGCTGCCGAGGCATCCCAGTCAACGGTGAATTCGTCAGGAGTCACTGTCTTGCCGTCGAAGGTGCGAACCTCAACAGAGTCTGCGCGCAAGATGACGATCTCGTCTTGACCAACGCTGATTGCGCGCTTGGTGTGCTCAACGAATGCGGCAACGTCTGAACCCAAGAAGTTTTCGCCGTCGCCCAAACCGATAACCAGCGGAGCATTGCGACGAGCAGCCAAGACCACGTCTGGCTGGTCTTCGTGAATAACCAAAATTGTGAATGCACCGTGCAGTCGAACCACGACCGATGCGAATGCAGCAGGCAGGTCGCCAGTCTTCTCAAACTCGCGAGCGATTAGGTGAGCGGCAACCTCAGAGTCGGTCTCGCTTGCAAACGATGTGCCCTCGGCGAGAAGCTCGGCCTTTAGCTCTGCAAAGTTCTCGATGATGCCGTTGTGAATCAATGAAAGTTTTTGGGTCTGACCACCGAGGTGCGGGTGGGCGTTGCCGTCGGTTGGTGCGCCGTGGGTTGCCCAGCGGGTGTGGCCAATGCCGATGTGGGCGGCTGGCAGCGGGTGCTCTTCGATCTCGGCAACCAGGTTGACTAGCTTGCCGGCCTTCTTGCGGGTCTCGAGGTGGCCATCCGGTGAAATCACGGATACGCCGGCTGAGTCGTAGCCACGGTATTCGAGGCGACGAAGCCCCCCGATTAGAACGTCGAGGGTCGATTTCGGGCCTACATAACCCACGATTCCGCACATGACTACTAATTTACGGCAGAATGAACGATTGTGACGGTTGAAAGAGCGGGCGATAAGGGTTCAGTGAGCCCTTTTGTCGAAATCTCGCGAGCAGACTGGGCGGCACTTGGCCGTTCGACCGAGCTGCCCCTATCCGAGTCTGAAATTTCGCAGATTCGTGGCCTCGGCGACTTTCTAGACCTCAAAGAAGTCACCGATGTTTACCTGCCGCTAAGTCGCTTGCTCAACCTCTATGTCACCGAAGCGCAGAAGCTGCACTCGGTCGAGTCTGAGTTCTTGGGCGAACGCGCAAAGCTCACACCTTTCATCATTGGCGTCGCCGGTTCGGTTGCCGTGGGCAAGAGCACGGTCGCCCGTTTGCTTAAAGAGATGCTTTCGCGCTGGCCATCGACCCCTCGCGTTGAGCTTGTAACCACCGATGGTTTCTTGCACCCGAACGCCGAACTCGAGCGCCGCAACATTATGCACCGCAAGGGGTTTCCTGAGTCATACGACCGACTCGCACTGCTCAAGTTTGTGGCAGACATCAAGTCGGGTGTCGAGCGGGTTTCAGCACCGGTCTATTCGCACCTCAGCTACGACATCGTGCCGGGTGCTGAGATTGTCATTGAATCGCCAGACGTCGTGATCATCGAAGGCCTAAATGTTTTGCAGCCACCGGCCATGGGTCAAGAGGTTGCCCTAAGCGATTACTTTGACTTCAAGATCTATGTCGACGCCGAAGTCGAGAACGTTGCCAAGTGGTTCTTAGGTCGCTTCGAGCAGCTGCGCGCCGGTGCGTTCACCAACCCGAAGTCTTACTTTCACCGCTACGCCGAGATGCCTTTCGAAAAGGCCCTAGACCGAGCGAACGAGATCTGGCGAACCATCAACCTGCCTAACCTGATCGAGAACATACAGCCAACCCGCTCGAGAGCCACCTTGGTGCTGCAGAAGGGCAGTGAGCACGCTGTCGAGTCGGTTCTGCTTCGAAAGAGCTAAAAACCGCGAATTATCCGTGATGTTTTCGTTACAAAACGGTGAACTATTCACAGCGCTTTCCCAGTTGACTCATTGTGAGCCACCGTACGGGTGTCGCCTGGTGAAGCACCTTGGCACCGACGACGCAAACGATGACTTTTCGAAAAGTACATCTATTGAAAGGGCTTCAAATGAACACATTGTCAGCTGTTCTGACAAACGGACAATTTAACATTGTCTACAACATCCTTTCGCTGGGTCTAGCATCGATGCTATTCACTTCGATTTTCCTATTCGTCGGCCGCGAGCGCGTATTGCCTCGTTACCGCATGGCAGTCATGGTTTCGGGCACCGTAACCGCGATCGCTACCTACCACTACTTCAGAATGTTTGACAACTTCAACCACGCATTCGCAGGTATGGCCGGAAACAACCCAGATGCATACAACGTTGGCTACCGCTACGTTGACTGGCTACTAACCGTTCCACTGCTATTGGTTGAGTTGGTTGCTGTTCTTGCACTTGCAAAGGCAGCACAGAGCTCAATCTTGAACCGCTTAGTTCCAGCAGCAGCAGCGATGATCGTCTTGGGTTACCCTGGCGACGCAAAGCTAAACATCATGAACATCGACGCTTCAGTATGGGGCTTGCTCTCAACCATTCCGTTCCTATACATCTTGTATGTATTGTTCATCGAGCTAGGCAAGAGCTTGTCACGTCAGTCTGCAGCAGTGCAGAAGAAGGTCAAGTTGCTCCGTCTATTGCTAATCGCAACCTGGGGCGTTTACCCAATCACCTTCATCTTGGCGATGGGCAACGAGCAGGCAACTGCAGACCAGTTCGTAGCACGTGAGGTCGGATACAGCATCGCTGACATCCTTGCTAAGTGTCTCTTCGGTCTAATCATCTTCTCGATCGCACGCATCAAGTCGGCAGAAGACGACGCAGAGTACGCAAAGGCTGAGTTCAAAGACGCATAAGTCTTAACCCTTAGTTAGTTTGTGGGCCATCCGAATGGGTGGCCCACAGGCATTTAAGGCCATAATTTAGGCATGTCAAAAAACGTGCCTGAGAGCCAAGAACTCGCCGAGCTGTTGCGCGCCAACATCGAGGCATCAAACCGCACCACTCACGCCGTGCGAGCAATCGTGCGTTTCGTTTTCTTGCAACTCACCATCACAACCGTTGTCGGTGTGCTCTATGCCATTGGCGCAGCCACCAACTCGAACCAGGTCTTCGTGCCGCTGGCATCACTCACCTGGATAGCCGGCACACTCTATGCCGGATACACCGCGCGTCGAGACCTCAAGGCCTCGGCTGTTCCGAAGAACTAGCTACTTGATCTTGTAGGTCTTGAGCAGGGCGGCTACCTTCTTCTGCTGAGCAGCTAGGTAGACCAGGTTGCGCTTCTGCTCTGCTCGAACTCCATCGTTCGCAAAGTGATCGACCGTCTTCGCCGCGTTGGTCATGAGCGTTGGCAGCTTCATCGAGGTGGCCTTGGCCGATGCCGCCTTCAGTTGCTGCATGTAAACCGTGAAGCAAGGCTTGTATGCCAGGCACTTTCTAAACAGCATTCCTCTTTCGAGGGTTTCGGTCTTGTGGCTGAGTTTGATCCACGGATAACCAACCGCCGGGGCATCCATGGCAAAGGTGTAGGTGTCTAGCAGCTCGTTGGTCTGTCGGTTCTCTCCGAAGGTTTGGTCTGCGCCCCACGGCATGAATGTGAAAACGTTCTTCGAGTTGCTACGCAAGAAGTAGTTGTTAATGATTGAGCCCGAATATGAATCCCAGTTGCCGAGCAGGTTATCGACGGCAAACATTTTCACCATGCTGGTGCGGTCGACATATTTTGCGAGGCCGTCCCACCAAGCTTTTGGAGCCGCGACGTTTGCAGCCGCAATTAGAGCCGTGAGGTCTGCCTTGTTCGGCGTTGCGGCCCAGCCTTCGTCGACGGTGAACTTGCCGGTGTCTTCGAGGCCGTCATCGTTGCCAGGTTTTAGATCTGCCCAGGCCTGGCCTTCATAGAGGTGCTGGGTTGGGTCTTTGAATCTCTTGCTCAAAAAGATGTCGTCTGGAGTCTCGACGTTTAGATAGACGCCCTTCGACTTGCCGTTTACGAAGACTTCGGCCCAGCCGGTGTTCGGTGCAACTACACCCATTGCGTTGTGAAGCTTGTATGCGCCGAACTCGTGCAACCACGATGAGTCTTGGCTGAGCGAGTGAAGCGACATGTTCTTGAGGCCGAGAAAGCGCTGGCCCTTCAGCGCGTCGCCCCAGTTGAACTTGAGTCGCATCGATGGCTTCTGCTTTAGCGGCTGAAGCGAGGTGCTGCCCTTTAGGCGCATGCCGATGCTGATTTGGTCAGACTCAAGACCACCTTGAACGAACTTGACCTTGGCCGTCACATACTTCTCAAGGGTCGCCCAGGTGTTTAGCGAAGTCTCGCTTGCCGCAGGAATCTCTAGGTAGACCTCGGTGATTTTTGCCGAACTGTAGATGTCGGTGAGCTTGATTGTCGTAATCGCCTGGGCCGGCTGAAGCCCTGCCCCGGTGACCAAAAGGGTCAGCAACAGGGCTACGAACGTGCGAGATTTTCTCTTCGTTGAGGTCATATCTAAAGGTAATCTAGCGAAATGACCGAAATCAACGTTTTGCCGTTTTTGAGCGCGTTTGCCCTCGACATGGTGTCAATTGTCTTGCTGGCCTTTGTGTTTTATTACCGCCGCCACAAGAACCGCGACATGACAATCGCGATTGCCATCATCAACGTTGCTCTTTTCGCACTGGCCGGGGCACTCGCGTCATTCACTCTTTCGCTCGGCGTTGGCTTTGCGCTATTTGCCGTGATCTCGATTATTCGCCTGCGCTCAGATGAGGCCGGCTGGATCGAAATGGCATATCTGCTCACCGGTTTGTCGGTCGGTCTAATTCTCGGATTGCCCGGCTACTCGCTCACCGTTCAAACCATTTACGCTGTGATTCTCGTGGTTGCCATTTTCGTTATCGATCACCCAAAGCTGCTCGCATCGGCAAAGAGCAAGCGCATTAACCTAGCCGTGGACTTCGTCGAAACAAACGCCGAACCGCTTCGCGGTCGCGTTGCCGAGTTGCTCGGCAAGAAGGTCATTCAGGTCGAGATCAAGTCGATGACGGTAACCCC
>JAGOAI010000013.1 GCA_017983965.1 Rhodoluna sp.
GAGCAGCAGAGCCCATATATCCATGCCAGAGACGTTGCCCTTCTGCGCCAAACCATTGACAACTGCGACCTGCTTTTTGTTTCGCACTCCCGCAGTTGCGAGGTTCAGCGCTTGGTTGAGATGAACTACCTCACCGAGACGACAAACAGGTTCGCAGCGCCTTCAGTTGCCTTCGACGAATCAGATTCAAGAGTTCCAACTCTTGCCTGGCAGGTAATCCGCGAGGCTACCAATTCCGGCGCAGTTCTCGTTCAAGTTTCATCAAAGGGAACGGCTCGAACGGCCTATTGCCAGCAGTGCTCAAAAAGAGCGCTTTGCAAAAATTGCCACGGTCCCATCTGGATCGATTCAAGTGGCATGCCACGCTGCCGCTGGTGCAATGCCCAGAACCTGGCTTTCCGTTGCTCGGAATGCGGTCACGAGAAGATTCGGCAGGGATTCGGCGGATCTACGAGAACTGTTGCCGAATTTGGCAAGGCGTTTGCCGGCATTCAAATCATCGAATCGACTGGTGATAAGCCACTGTTAGAGGTGACTGCCGGAAAAAAGATTGTTATAGCAACGCCCGGTGCAGAACCGACCTTGGCCGGGGGCTATGAAGCAGTCATCATTCTTGACGCCAATCAAGCTCTATCAAAGGACTCACTGAGGGCATCAGAAGATGCTGTGCGAAATTGGTCGAATGCAATCGCCAAACTGGGGCGCGGTGGGCGAGCGGTAATCGCTGGTGCTCCGCAACGAATTGGGCAAAGGTTTGCGCTTTGGCAACAGATTGAACTGGCACAAGACGAACTTGAAAACCGGCGCGAACTTGAATTTCCTCCTCATGTTCGCCTCGGTTCTGTCGAGGGTCCGATTGATGTAATCACGCAACTCACTGATGAACTCGATATTGTTGGCGTTCAAGTTCTTGGACCAATTCAAATTCGAGGTGCTCAGGGCGAGCAGAACATGCGATTCGTGCTCAAATACCCTTATTCGCTTGGTGCAACTTTGGCCGAAGCTATCAAAGTGGCTCAATTGAAAGTGACAGCAGGACTCACAAAAACAAGTGCAACCGGAAGAGTTAGCCGTGCGGTTCGGGTAAGAATGGACGACCCCGAAGTAATCTAGAGCCGAGGTGGCTTTTGAGAATAGTCTTTGCGGGAACAACAACCAATGCGGTTGCTGTGTTGCGCTACCTAGTCGAACAAGGTCGACACGAGATCTGCGCCGTAGTTACGAGAGAAGACGCACCGGTCGGCCGAAAGCAAGTTCTCACTGAATCAGCGGTAGCAGCATATGCGGGCTCGATCGGTTTACCTGTGCTTAAGGCAAATCGAATTGACTCATTGGTGAATGCTCAGATCGAAGCAACAAAGCCTGACCTTGGTCTCGTCATTGCCTATGGTGCTCTGCTAAAGGCAACCACTCTCGAAATTCCTAGACACGGATGGCTAAATATTCACTTCAGTCTGTTGCCCAAATGGCGGGGAGCAGCGCCCGTGCAAAGGTCGCTAATGGCAGGCGACAGCGAAACGGGCGTGACTATTTTTCAACTCGATGAAGGCATGGATACCGGCCCAATTCACAGCCAGGTGGCTGCACACATTGAACCTGACGACAATTCGGCGACCCTGTTAGAGCGACTGACTCACGTTTCCATATCAATGCTTGACGAGACACTCTCACAAATTGATGCCGCGATTGCCAAACCGGCGGCGCAGACTGGAACTTCTTCGCACGCGGCCAAGCTCGAACGCAACGATGCAAAAATCGAATGGTCAAATTCTGCCGAACAAATCGAGAACCTTGTGCGAGGCGCATACCCAGAGCCAATCGCATGGGCGAACTTTGAAGAGCAGGCAATCAGAATTCTGAAGGCTCGGGCCTATGCAAGCTCACCGAACGGGTTTGAAGACCAAGAGACAGGCACCGCGGTTTTGATAGATTCGCACGCTGTCGTGAAATGCGAAAGCGGCTTTTTGCAGCTGATTGATGTTCAGCCTGCTTCGAAGAATGTGATGTCTGCTGTCGATTGGCTACGAGGCAAAAACGGAAGAGCGGTTCTCACTTGAAGATGAAATTCAAGGCGACGGCAAGGTCTGTCGCCTTTGAGCTGCTGCGGGCTGTTGAGCAAGATGACGCGTATGCGAATTTGCTGTTGCCGAAACTCATAGCCGAAGCAAATCTAGAGCCGAGAGACTCGGCTCTAGCCCAAGAGTTAGCCTTCGGAACTATCCGCAACCAGTTGCTCTACGACCGAATCATCGAACACGGCGCTAAGCGCAAGATCGAAGAGATAGATGCTCGAGGCAAGATCTTGCTTCGCCTCGGAGCACACCAACTTCTCTCGATGAGAGTGCCAAGTCACGCAGCGATAAACGAAACCGTCGACCTAACCAAGCTCGTAGCCAGCCAGGGTGCCGTTGGCTTCGTTAACGGAATTCTTCGACGCGTGAGCGAACGCACGCTTGATGAGTGGCGTGAACTTCTTCTCGCAGAAACTGAAGACCGCGTCGCAAAACTTGAATTGAACTACTCACACCCAGCCTGGATCATTCGCAGTCTCGAACAAGCGCTGAAGGTAGATGGTCGCGGTGACACCCTAGAAGCGCTTCTAGAGATAGACAACCAGGCACCCTTAGTGAACCTCGTTGCACTACCGGGCATCGCCAGACCAGAGCACGAGGCAGGCCTTACGGCTGGCAGTGCAAGCCCTATCGGCTTCACCCTTGCTTCTGGAGACCCAGCAAAGTTGCCGGCGATGCGCGATGGGTTCATCCGTGTGCAAGACCAAGGTTCGCAACTTGCTGCGCTAGCGCTTGCAGAAGCGCAGCCAATCTCGGCGAACGAACACTGGCTCGACATGTGCGCTGGCCCCGGTGGCAAGGCCGCGCTGTTAGCGGCAATTGCCAAGACCAACGGAGTCAAATTCGTGGCAAACGAAGTAGCCGAGCACCGCGCCAAGTTGGTCAGCCAGGCACTGCGAAAAATTGATGACAGCGTAGACGTGTTTTGTGCTGACGGGCGAACCATTGGCGAAGATGCCCCAGAATCATTCGATCGCATCTTGTTAGACGCGCCCTGCACCGGACTCGGCGCTTTGCGACGCAGACCAGAATCACGGTGGCGTCGAACTCCAAAAGACGTTGGCGATCTGACCAAACTTCAGGAGCAACTCATTGAGAGCGCATGGCTTGCCCTCAAGCCCGGCGGAGTGCTCGGTTATGTCACTTGCTCACCGCATTCAGGTGAAACCGTGTCGATTGTCGACTGGCTTGAGCGAAAGCATGGCGCAACCGTTTCGCTATTGAATGCCACCGAGGTTTTGAAGAAACTGAACCCAACGTTGCAAATAAACGAGAACCGCAAGACGGTGCAGCTTTGGCCACACATAAACGGCACAGATGCAATGTTTATCTCGCTAATAACCAAATCGGTAGGCTAAAGACATGTCAGCCCGCATCAACCCTTCGATTCTCGCTGCCGACTTCGCAAATTTCGAGTCGGAATTCAAGAGCATTGATCACGCTGACTTTATTCACGTAGACATCATGGATAACCATTTCGTGCCCAACCTCACCTTCGGGCTACCTATGGTGACCCGAATGCAACAGATAAGCCCGAAACCCCTAGATGTGCACCTAATGATTTCAGATGTCGACAAATGGGCATCTGGCTATGCCGAAGTCGGTGCCTTCTCGGTGACATTTCACGCAGAGGCCAGCGATAACCCGGTGGCACTTGCAAAGCGTCTCAGAGCAATTGGCGCAAGAGCGGGGTTAGCCCTAAAACCCGGAACAGCCGTTGAGCCATATCTCGAACTCCTTACAGAGTTCGACCAGCTGTTGATTATGACCGTCGAACCTGGCTTTGGTGGTCAAGCGCTGATTGAAGAGACCCTCAGCAAGGTGAAGCAGTCGCGCCGCCGAATTGATGCCGACGCTCTCGACGTCTGGTTGCAGGTCGACGGAGGCATCGACGAATCAAACATCAGCCGCGTTGCTGAACACGGTGCTGACACATTCGTTGCTGGCAGCGCTGTGTTTAAGGCGACAGATCGAAATTTGAAAATCGATTCACTTCGAGAATTGGCTACTGCAGCTCACAAGCACTAATCGCAATTTTGCCCTCAGCATCAACCCTGCGGCAGAGTAATCTAGACAGATGAAGACGTTCGAACAGCTCTTTGCCGAGATTTCTGAGAAGGCCGTTTCGCGTCCGAGCGATTCTGAGACCACTAAGTGGCTAGATGCCGGAGTGCATACAATCGGCAAGAAAATCGTTGAAGAAGCGGCAGAAGTCTGGATGGCCGCCGAGCACGAGAGCAACGAACGCACCGCAGAAGAGATTTCACAGCTCATTTATCATCTGCAGGTGCTGATGGCCGCAAAAGGCATCAATCTCAAAGATCTTGAAAAACACCTTTAGAAACGAGCTCCTGTGAAAACCAACCTTCGAGTTGCCGTGCCCAACAAGGGCATTTTGTCTGAAACCGCGATATTGATGCTCAAAGAAGCGGGCTATGCCACGCGTCGCGACCCGAAAGACCTGCACGTCGTTGACGACGCAAATGAGATCGAGTTCTTCTATCTGCGACCTCGTGACATTGCAACCTACGTTGGTGTCGGTTCACTCGACATTGGCTTCACTGGCCTCGACCTATTGCTCGATAGCCGTTCGGCCGCTAAGGCCGTTGCCGAACTTGGCTTTGGCTCGAGCACCTTTCGCTTCGCGGGGCCAATTGCAAAATTTCGCACAATCGCCGATCTAGAGGGAATGCGAATTGCTACGGCCTACCCGCACCTGCTTGAGGATTACCTCAAGGCACAGGGAATCAATGCTGTTCTCGTTCAGCTCGACGGTGCAGTAGAGGTGGCTGTTCGCCTGGGCGTGGCCGACGCCGTTGCCGATGTTGTGAGCACCGGAAACACCTTGCGCCAAGCAGGGCTTGAAATCTTTGGCGACCCAATCTTGACCAGCTCGGCGCAACTGATTGCTTCACCGAGCGGCTCAGCAAATTTTGAGGGTTTCCTTAGACGCATCCAAGGCGTAGTCGTCGCGCGTGAATACGTCATTGTTGACTTCGACTGCCCAACCGAGCTCGTTGAACAGGCATCGGCCATCACACCTGGCATCGAGTCACCAACGATCTCACCGCTCAGAGACCCAGAGTGGGTCGCCGTTCGCGCATTGGTCAAGGCGTCAGAAGTCAATCAAAAAATGGATGAGCTTTATGCTCTAGGAGCGCGCGCCATTTTGGTTAGCGCTTTGCACGCCGCGAGAATCTAATGTCGCTAGCCATCCGCGTGATTCCCTGTCTAGACGTTGCCGAGGGGCGTGTCGTGAAGGGTGTCAATTTTTTGAATCTAAAAGATGCGGGCGACCCAATTGAACTTGCCTCACGCTATTACCTTGACGGAGCTGACGAACTCACTTTTCTTGACGTCAAGGCGACTGTCGACAACAGAGACACCATGTTCGACTTGGTCACAGCGGCAGCCGAACAAGTCTTCATTCCGTTAACCGTCGGCGGGGGAATCAGAGAAACCGAAGACGTAGCGCGGCTTCTAGGCGCCGGTGCAGACAAGGTCTCGGTCGGATCTGCTGCGATTGCGAATCCGAATTTGATATCTGAGATCGCAGAGCGATTTGGCAATCAGGTTTTGGTGATATCGCTCGACATCAAGCGCTCAAACAAGGCCAAGAGTGGCTTTCTCGTAACCACTCACGGTGGCCGCAACGAGACCGAACTCGATGCAGCCGACTGGATTGCTCAGTGCCAAGAGCTCGGCGCGGGCGAGTTGCTCGTGAACTCAATCGACGCAGACGGAACCAGAAGCGGTTTTGACATCGAGTTGCTTGAGTTGGTCAAAAGCATCAGCAAGGTGCCGATGATTGCCTCTGGTGGAGCAGGCAGCGCAAGTGACTTCGTTGGTGCAGCAGCTGCGGGAGCAGATGCAATTCTCGCGGCAAGCATTTTTCACGAAGGCTCAGCAACCATTGCCGACGCTAAACGCGAGTTGCAACTAGCCGGATTCGAGGTTCGCTGATGCCACTCGATAAATCAGTCTTCGACCACCTGAAATTCGATTCTGACGGTCTGATTCCGGCAATTATTCAGAGCGCTGAGACTTCAAGGGTGATCATGTTTGCCTACATGAACCACGAATCACTGAGCCAAACCGTTGAGCTTGGAGAAACTGTTTTCTGGTCTAGATCTCGCTCTCAGCTTTGGCACAAGGGCGCTACCTCGGGTAACACGCAAACCGTCGTCTCAATCGAAACCGACTGCGACAGCGACTCGCTGTTAATTCGCGTTTTCGAGAACGGCCCGGCATGTCACACCGGCAGCGAATCTTGCTTCGATGTGCAAACCCTATTTTTAGCTTCTGATTCGAGCGAGACCGAATGAAGTTAAATTCAACGCTCTCCGAAGTAATCGAGCTCGCCAAACAACACAGGGTCATTCCTATTATTCAGACCCTGTTCTCTGGGACAGAAACGCCCGTCTCGGTCTTCGAAAAACTAGCCGAACACAAGAGCGGGTCATTCTTGCTCGAGTCGGCCGATCAGGGAGTTTGGTCAAGATTTAGCTTTGTCGGCGTGAATGCAAGGGGCACTCTGTCAAAAAGCTCATCCGGTGTCGCAACCTGGATGTCTGATTCGGGTGCAAGCGCGTTTCCATCATCAGCTCACGAACCGCTAGCTGCAACTGCGCTAAGCGCTTTAGAGCAGTTGGTCAAAGCCTGGACAACACAACCGATTGCCGATTTGCCGCCGCTGACCTCGGGCTTGGTCGGAATGATGGGTTGGCAGATTATCCGTGAGATTGAAAGCTTGCCAGCTGCGAAGCCAGCCGACTATGAGAGCCCGGATGTTTCGCTGACCATGTTTTCTGATCTCGTAATCATCGACCACCACCGCGGTGAGCTTCTCTTAGTCGCGAACATTTTCGTGATTGATGGCTTTGAGCCAGATATTTCCTACCGCGACGCAACTGAGCGAATTTCCCGCATGCGTTCTGACTTGCTGAAACCCTCTCGGCCGTTTCTAGCCGACTTGTCTTCAGAGAGCGCTCAAACAGCATTGCACCGAACCTCGAAGCCTGAATTCTTTAGTTCGCTCGCCAAGGCGAAAGAGCACGTAAAGCAGGGTGACGTTTTTCAGGTTGTAATTTCGCAGCGTTTCGACCAAGAAACCGCAGCGTCACCGCTTGACATCTATAGAGTTTTGCGAAACCTAAACCCAAGCCCCTACATGTATTTGCTCAACCTTTCCGACGACTCTTCAACCTTCTCGGTGGTCGGTTCATCGCCTGAGGCCCTCGTCACAGTGACGAGCGGGCACGCGGTAATGCACCCGATCGCCGGTTCGCGCCCTCGTGGCAAATCAACCGAAGAAGATATGGCGAAGGCCGACGAACTATTGGCTGATGCCAAAGAGCAAGCAGAGCACCTGATGCTCGTTGACTTGGCTCGAAACGATTTGCTCAAAGTTTGTGAAGCCAAGTCGGTTGCAGTGACCGAGTTCATGCAGATACATAGATTCAGTCACATCATGCACCTCGTCTCGACCGTTGAGGGCGAAGTGCGAAGCGGTCTGTCAACCACCGATGTATTCAAGGCAACTTTTCCGGCTGGCACACTTAGCGGAGCTCCAAAACCTCGCGCACTTGAAATCATCGAGAGTCTCGAACCGGCTAGTCGAGGGCTGTTCGGTGGAGTAGTAGGTTACTTCGACTTCGCTGGCAACGCAGACCTGGCCATCGCAATTCGCACCGCGTTCATCCGTGACAATGTTGCTCATGTTCAGGCCGGTGCGGGAATCGTTCTCGATTCGGTCGATGAATCTGAATATCAAGAGACGATTACAAAGGCAAGCGCGACTCTTAAGGCGATAGAGATTGCCAACGCAATGAAGAGAGTTCATGACTAAGTCGAAGACAATCGCCCTAGCACTGGCATTGCAGCTGCTTGGCCTCATTGCCCTTACCCAAACTTGGGTGTCTATCTCAATGGCAAGCGAAGGCAAAACGACCTCGCTAGGCGATTTCGATGGCTCAACCACATACCCGACAGCCATGCCGCTCGCCCTATTCGCGATCTCAGCCGTCTTTATAGCAGCGATATCGCGTCGAGTAACTCGAGTAACAGCCTTGGCCTTAGCGTCGCTAGCCGAGCTCGGTGCTCTGGCATTCGTGCTGCCGCAGGTTCTCACTCGATCGATCTCAGCACTCGATAGTCAACTCGATCGACTGACCGGCATAGCCAACACCCACGGCATTGAAGACGTGAGCGTCTCATACTCTTCGGCGCCCTGGCTCTGGGCTTTGGCAGCTTTGCTTTCAGCGATTTGGCTTGCATTTGCTTTGTTCAAACAGGGCAGTTGGCAGCAGCAAGAGACCACCGACCGTTACTCAACTGCCAAAACTGCGAAGAAAAACAAGGCCGACACCAGCACCATTGAGATCTGGGATAGCCAACGCGATTAGAATAGGCGAATCGAGAGGATTCAAAATGGCAGCAAACAACACAGACCTAGGTCACGGCGACACCGTTGCAGCTTGGGCTACCGTCATCATTCTTATGGTTTCATCGGTTGTCTTGACTGCCGGGGTCTGGTTCGCTAGCTCGGTCGCAATTATTGCTGGCACCGTCATGATTCCCGCTGCGCTTGCCGTTGGCTTCTTCTTGAAGAAGAGTGGCTATGGCAAGGGTGGCAGCAAGACCAAGAGCGCTCACTAGTGCTCGAAGGGCTGTTTCTCGGCTCGATTGAAGATGCCGCAGCCAGGCAACAGTCGCTTGCAACTGCAAAACTCGAACAACTGGCGACAAGTGCTCCTGCGGCGCTGAACGCCCTAGATTTTCTCTGCAAATCGAACCACATCAAGATTCTTGCCGAAGTTAAGCGAGCGTCGCCTTCACGTGGTGACCTAGCGTCGATCGCAGACCCAGCAAACCTTGCCCAGACCTATGCAAGCGCGGGAGCCAGTGCAATTTCTGTTCTAACCGAACAGCGCAAGTTCAAAGGTTCACTCGAAGATTTGGTAGCCGTCAGAGCTGCCGTGTCGGTTCCTATTTTGCGCAAAGACTTTATTGCCAACGAATATCAAATTCTCGAGGCCCGAGCCGCTGGCGCTGACATCGTGTTATTGATTGTTGCTGGGCTTGACCTGCAGACAATTGCCAGGCTCAAACAGTTCACAGAGCAATTGGGCATGCTGGCCTTTGTCGAGACGCACAGTGCCGAAGAAGTGAAGGTTGCTGTAGACCTGGGAACAAAAATGATTGGCGTGAACGCAAGAGATCTCAGCACCTTTGAAACCGACCGAGACCTATTCGCCAAGATTGTTCACCTGATTCCAGAAGAGACCATCAAGGTCGCCGAAAGTGCGGTTCGCAACCTCGATGACATTCGGCATTACCGAGCCGCCGGAGCCGATGTTGCTCTCGTTGGCGAGGCACTGGTAGCAGGTGACGCTAAATCTTTGCTCGAGCAATTCACGGCCGTCTAATCAACTTAGAATTTATGCCATGACTAACCTGCGCGACGAGACCGGACCATACTTCGGCGAATATGGCGGCAGGTTTGTGCCTGAATCTCTCATTGCCGCGCTTGACGAGCTAGAGGCAACCTACCTGGCAGCCAAAGCAGACCCTAGTTTTCAACTCGAGTTAGCAGAGTTGCACAGAACCTATACCGGAAGACCTTCGATCATTACCGAGGTCAAGCGATTCGCAGAGCACGCCGGCGACGTTCGCATATTTCTAAAGCGTGAAGATTTGAATCACACGGGCTCACACAAGATCAACAACGTTCTTGGCCAGGCTCTGCTAGCGAAGCGAATGGGCAAGAAGCGCATCATCGCCGAAACCGGCGCAGGCCAACACGGCGTTGCCTCAGCAACTGCCGCCGCACTGTTCGGTCTTGACTGTGTCGTTTATATGGGTGAAGTTGACACCGAACGCCAAGCGCTGAATGTTGCCCGCATGCGTTTGCTCGGAGCAGAGGTCGTCGCCGTGAAGACCGGCAGCAGAACTCTCAAGGATGCAATCAACGAAGCGCTCAGAGATTGGGTCGCCAACGTTGAGACCACACACTATTTGCTTGGCACGGTCGCAGGACCACACCCGTTTCCGACTATGGTTCGAGACTTTCACAGCGTGATTGGCACCGAAGCCAGACAGCAAATGCTCGATGAGTTCGGTTTTCTGCCTAGCGCATTGGCGGCCTGTGTTGGCGGCGGCTCTAACGCCATTGGCCTATTTCATGCGTTCCTAGATGACCAAGACGTCGCGCTCTACGGTTTCGAAGCTGCCGGCGAAGGCATGCATACCGACAAGCACGCCGCCACTCTGAACTATGGCAAGCCAGGCGTTCTTCACGGCGCAAGAAGTTACATGCTTCAAGACGAAGACGGCCAGACTATCGAGAGTCACTCAATTTCAGCGGGTCTTGACTATCCGGGTGTTGGCCCTGAACACTCGTGGCTCAAAGACCTAGGTCGTGCCAACTACCGAGGCATCAGCGATGATGAGGCCATGCAGGCATTGCGTCTTCTCTCGCAAACCGAAGGCATCATTCCTGCGATCGAAACCGCTCACGCACTTGCTGGGGTTCTGAAGCTCGGCCAAGAGCTTGCGCCGGGTTCAAGCATCCTTGTAAATCTCAGCGGTCGTGGCGACAAAGACATGGAAACCGCTGCCAAGTATTTCGGATTGATCTAATGAAGACCGCGAGCAAGACAGCAACAGCGCTAGCGGCAAATCGCGAGGCTGGCCAAGGTTCACTCATTGGCTACTTTCCGCTCGGCTACCCAACCCTAGATGCCTCTGTCGACGCCGCAATCGCCATGTGCCGCAGCGGGGTAGACGTTCTCGAGCTCGGCATTCCCTATAGCGACCCCGTCATGGATGGCATCGTGATTCAAGAAGCGACTGCCGAAGCCCTTGCCAACGGTTTCAAACTCAAGCACACCTTTGAAGCCATCAAGCGAATCACTGATGCCGTTGACACTCCCGTTCTTGTGATGACCTACTGGAACCCGGTGATGCAATTTGGTGTCGAGAAATTTGCAACGCAGCTGTCTGAGGCAGGCGCTGCCGGGCTGATAACACCAGATTTGATTCCCGATGAGGCAGGCGAGTGGTTGGCCGTGTCAGACAAACTCGCGCTCGACCGAGTCTTTCTGGCAACACCAACTTCGAGCCCGAAGCGAATGCTCACGGCCTGTGAACTAAGCAGAGGTTTCGCCTATGCGGTTTCAACTATGGGCATTACCGGAGCAAGAACCGAAGTAGACCAGTTGGCCCGAAAGGTTGTTGGCGCAATTCGAGACACTCAGACACAGCAGAATGCTGCCGTCGGAATCGGCATCTCAACTGCTGAACAGGTTGCCGAAGTCAACGAATATGCAGACGCGGCGATCGTAGGCTCTGCATTTGTAAAGGCATATCAAAACGGCGGTCTCGACGCGTTGGTCGAGAAGGTCATCGAACTAGACCCTAAGAAATGAAGGCCATGAACATTTTGCTAAGCATTCCAAGCCCTGAGATTTCATCTTTCGAAGTTGGGCCGTTCAGAGTGCACTTTTATGCACTGTTCATCTTGACCGGAATCGCCTTTGCCGTTTGGCTAGGCAATCGCAGATTCGTGGCTCGAGGCGGCAGCTCAGGCGCGATTCTAGATATTGCGCTCTGGGCTGTGCCATCTGGCATCATCGGTGGCCGGTTCTATCACGTAATTACTCACGCCGACTATTACTTTCACCAGGGCGCAGACCTCAGCAAGGTCTTTGCAATCTGGGAGGGCGGCTTGGCAATTTATGGAGCACTAATTTTCGGAACCATTGGCGCATACTGGGGTGCGCGTTCTGCGGGAATTCGTTTTCTTTCGTTTGCCGATGCAATCGCACCAGGGGTCATCGTTGCCCAAGCTATCGGCAGGCTCGGCAACTACTTCAACAACGAGCTATTCGGCCAGCCAACCAACTTGCCATGGGGGCTAGAAATTTCACCACTGAACGAGGCCTACCCTCAGGGGTTGCCTGCGGGCGTGCTGTTTCACCCAACGTTCTTGTATGAAATCATCTGGAACCTACTCGGATTTGCCGCTCTGATCTGGCTCGATCGCAAGTTCCAGCTTCGCTGGGGTCGCATGTTTGGGCTCTATTTGGTCACCTATTCGATCGGTCGCGCCTTCATCGAGAGCATCCGAATTGACCCGAGCGACATCTACTTCGGGCTCAGAACTAACGTCTGGTCTGCAATCTTCGGCGCTGCTGTAGGCGTCGCCATCATTTGGTGGTCGAGACGCAGCCATCCGGGCCTTGAGACCTCGGTTTATTTGTCCGGCAAAGAGCCCCTAGTCGATGTCGAAGGCATCACAGAAGCAGCCGTTGATAAAACCGACGATGCATTAGAATCAAAAAGCACCAAAGCCGCAACTTCAAAATCTAAGAGTTAGCGGAAAAGCGCCAAAAGCGCGGCTTTTCAATTTTGTTCTCGCCACGCGAGCCACTTTGGGCCAAGGATGTCCCTCTGATTATTTGATTGGAGTCTGGCATGTCTGAAATGTCGCCATTTGCTAAGTTCAGCACTTCGCCAGCCGCATTCGGCCTCTATGACCCAAGTCGCGACAAAGACGCCTGCGGGCTAGCCATGGTGGCAACCCTGCGCGGAAAAGCCGGCCACGACATCATTGCCACAGCCCTTAATGCCCTTCGCAATCTTGAACACCGAGGTGCCGTTGGCTCTGACGCCGGAACCGGTGACGGTGCCGGAATTCTCTCGCAAATGCCAGATGCCTTTTTGCGTTCGGTCGTCGACTTCGAACTTCCTGCAAAGGGAAGTTACGGCGCTGGTCTAGTTTTTCTAGACGCCGACGACTCGGTTCGAGTTGAATCGGCGTTTGCGAATCTCGCAGTCGAAGAAGATTTAGTCGTTCTCGGTTGGCGCGATGTTCCGGTGAGACCAGAGTTTCTCGGAGATCTCGCTCGCGAGGCTATGCCACTGATTCGCCAAGTTTTCGTTGGTTCTGCAGATGGTGATCACGGCATGGCGCTTGAGCGCAAACTATTCCGTTTGCGCAAGCGCAGCGAAATTTCACTCGGGGCCTACCACCCGTCACTCTCTTCAAGAACCATCGTCTACAAGGGCATGGTGACCACGCTTCAACTAGAACCGTTTTACCCTGACCTGAGCAACGAACTATTCGAGTCGACCCTGGCGTTGGTGCACTCTCGTTTTTCAACAAACACTTTTCCTTCCTGGCCTCTTGCACACCCGTTCAGAATGATTGCGCACAACGGCGAAATCAACACCGTCAAGGGCAACCGCAACTGGATGCGCGCACGCGAATCGCAGCTTCACTCTGAAGTGCTCGGTGACATCAAACAACTGACCCCAATCATCACTCCCGATGGCAGCGACTCTGCATCGTTCGACGAAGTCGTTGAGTTGTTATACATGGCTGGCCGCTCGTTGCCGCACGCAATGATGATGATGATTCCTGAGGCCTGGGAGAAACAGAGCGACATTGAAGCCGCTCGAAAGAACTTCTATGAATATCACTCGATGCTCATTGAACCCTGGGATGGCCCTGCCGCCGTGGTCTTCACCGATGGCGAGCTAGTTGGCGCAACGCTTGACCGCAACGGTTTGCGCCCAGGGCGCTATGTCGTAACCGATGATGGCCTGGTTGTTCTTGCATCTGAGATCGGCGTTGCCGACATCGACCCGAGCAAGATCGTTCGCAAGGGTCGCCTGCAACCAGGCAAGATGTTCTTGGCAGACACGGTCAATGGTCGACTGATTGGCGACGAAGAAATCAAGGCAGAAATCGCCAACCTTGAACCGTGGGGCGAATGGCTCGAGGGCAATCGCATCAAGCTCAAGGATCTTCCAGAGCGCGAACACATTGCATACACGGCAAGTTCGGTAAACCGCAGACAGCGCACCTTTGGTTACACCGAAGAAGAATTGCGCATTTTGGTTGCGCCGATGGCAAAGGCCGGGGCAGAGCCGCTCGGTGCAATGGGAAGCGACACTCCAATTGCCGCGATTAGCGACCGACCTAGATTGCTATTCGATTACTTCGTGCAGCAATTCGCTCAGGTGACCAACCCACCTCTCGACTCGATTCGCGAAGAAGTTGTCACATCGCTAAGCACCGGCATTGGCCCAGAGCGCAACTTGCTCAGCGCGACACCGCAGCACGCGCAGCAGGTCATTCTCGGTTTTCCGGTTTTGAACAATGACGAGCTGGCCAAGATCAAGCACATTGATGAAAAAGACGGTGTTGGTCACGCGTTCTCGGTTAGCGGACTCTATCGAGTCGACGGTGGTTGGGAGTCGCTCGCAGAGCGCATCCGTGAAATTTTCGAAGAGGTCGATGAGGCCATCGAAAGTGGCGCGACATACCTGATTGTCAGCGACCGCGACAGCAATCGTGAGCTCGCTCCGATTCCTTCACTGCTGCTCACCTCTGCTGTTCACCACCACCTCATTCGCTCGGGCAATAGAACTCGAGTCGGGCTTGTCGTTGAAGCCGGCGACGTGCGCGAAGTTCACCACGTTGCTGCGCTAATTGGATACGGCGCTGCCGCAGTTAACCCATACCTCGCGATGGAATCTGCAGAGCAGATGGTGAAGAGCGGCCAGTTGGTCGGGGTCACCATCGAACAGGCATCAAAGAACTTGATTTATGGTCTCGGCAAGGGCGTATTGAAGATTATGTCGAAGATGGGAATCTCGACTGTCTCTTCTTATGCCGGCGCTCAGGTGTTCGAGGCCATTGGCCTAAGCCAAGAGTTCATCGACACATACTTCACAGGCACCACAAGTCAGCTCGGTGGCATTGGCATCGAGGTAATTCACCAAGAGATTCTTTCGCGTCACTCGAGTGCTTACCCAATCGACATCGCAACCAACCCGCACGAAACTCTCGAGACCGGTGGCGAATATCAGTGGCGCCGTGAAGGGCCACCGCACCTATTCAACCCAGAGACCGTTTTCAAACTTCAGCACTCGACCCGCACCAAGCGCTACGACATATTCCGCGAATACACCAAGGCGATTGACGACCAGGCCGAGAACCTGATGACCCTGCGCGGGCTGTTCACATTGCGCGAGGGATTGCGCCCGGCCGTGCCAATCGAAAAAGTCGAACCGATTTCGGCAATCGTAAAGCGATTCTCTACCGGCGCGATGTCTTATGGTTCGATTTCGAAAGAGGCCCACGAGACACTTGCCATCGCCATGAATCAACTCGGCGCAAAGTCAAACACCGGCGAGGGTGGCGAAGACGTCGAGCGTTTGCTTGACCCAACTCGCCGCAGCGCAATCAAGCAGGTTGCCTCTGGTCGTTTCGGTGTAACCAGCATGTACCTCACTCATGCAGATGACATTCAGATCAAAATGGCACAGGGCGCTAAGCCAGGCGAGGGTGGCCAGTTGCCGCCAAACAAGGTCTATCCGTGGATTGCCCGCACCAGGCACGCGACTCCCGGTGTCGGCTTGATTTCACCACCGCCTCACCACGACATTTATTCAATCGAAGACCTGAAGCAATTGATCTTTGACTTGAAGCGCGCAAACCGTGCAGCACGCGTTCACGTCAAGCTGGTATCACAGGTTGGCATCGGCACCGTTGCCGCTGGTGTGGCAAAGGCGAAGGCCGACGTAATTTTAGTTTCGGGCCACGATGGCGGAACCGGAGCATCTCCGCTCAACTCACTGAAGCACGCCGGAACACCATGGGAACTCGGCCTAGCCGAAGCGCAACAGACGCTCATGGTCAACAACTTGCGCGACCGAGTTTCTGTGCAGGTAGATGGTCAGATGAAGACCGGTCGTGATGTTCTCATCGCAGCACTGCTTGGCGCAGAAGAATATGGTTTTGCGACCGCACCGCTAGTGGTCGAGGGTTGCATTCTGATGCGCGTCTGCCATCTAGACACCTGCCCGGTAGGTGTTGCAACTCAGAACCCAGTTCTTCGAGCACGTTTCAACGGCAAGGCCGAATTCGTAGTTAATTTCTTCGAGTTTCTCGCGCAAGAAGTTCGCGAATATCTCGCAGTTCTCGGCTTTAGATCGCTCGACGAAGCAATCGGTCGCAGCGAGTTCATCGACGTAAATCGCGCGATTACACACTGGAAGGCCGATGGTCTAGACCTGAGCCCAATCTTGGCGGCACCGGCGGTTTCTGCAGACGCAGCGCGCAGACGCATGACAGTTCAAGACCACGAGCTAGAGAACCACTTCGATCACAAGTTGATTGCATCACTCAACGCTGCACTTGAAGACGCAAAGCCAACCGAAGTCAATTTTGAAATCACCAACGTAGACCAGGCAGTTGGCACGATGCTCGGAAACGAGCTCACCAAGCGTTACGGATCAGATGGCCTGCCTGAAGCGACCATCACCATTAACCTCAACGGGTCAGCGGGTCAGTCTTTCGGAGCGTTCGTGCCAAAGGGCATCAAACTCGCGCTCGAGGGTGACTCAAATGACTACGTTGGAAAGGGCCTCTCGGGCGGCACGATTTCTATCAAGCCGAACCGTGCAAGCGTCTTTGCCGCCGAAGAGAATATCATCGCCGGCAATGTGCTCGGTTATGGCGCGACCAGCGGAACCATGTTGCTTCGCGGAATCGTCGGCGAGAGATTCTTGGTTCGAAACAGTGGAGCCACGGCTGTTGTCGAGGGAGTGGGCGACCACGCTCTCGAATACATGACCGGAGGATGCGCCGTGATTCTCGGCCAGACCGGCAGAAACCTCGGTGCCGGAATGTCTGGCGGAGTTGCTTATGTCTATCGCTTGCGCGCAGATCACATCAACCGTGAATCGCTCGAAGCCGGCGACCTGCACATTGGCGAACTCGAAGCAGACGACATTTCACGACTTCGCTCGCTGCTCGAACTGCACGCTGCAGAGACACAGTCTTCACTTGCCACTCGCATTCTCGAAGATTTCGACATAGAAGCAAAGCACTTCTCTCGAGTCTTGCCAAGCGACTATGCAGCTGTGCTAAAGATTCGACAAGACGCAATTGACGGTGGAGTCGACCCGGATGGCGAAGAAGTGTGGAAGCAAATTTTGGAGGTAACTAATGGCTGACCCAAGAGGCTTTCTAAAAGTTACCGAGCGTGAAACCGCTGAGCGCCGACCAGTATCGATTCGTATTCGCGACTGGAACGAAGTTTATGAAAAGCGCGACCAGGCGGTCGTTCAGCAGCAGGCCGGGCGATGCATGGATTGCGGAATTCCGTTCTGTCACCAGGGCTGCCCACTTGGCAACTTGATTCCTGAGTGGAACGACCTAACTTGGCGCAATCAAGGAAAGTCGGCAATCGAGAGATTGCATGCAACCAACAATTTTCCTGAGTTCACCGGCCGTCTGTGCCCAGCACCTTGCGAAAGTTCATGCGTGCTGGGAATCAACCAACCGGCCGTGACAATTAAAGAGATCGAAGTGTCGATCATCGACAAGGCCTTCGAAAACGATTGGGTTGTGCCGCACGCACCAGAGCGCCTAACCGGCAAGACGGTTGCTGTTGTAGGTTCTGGCCCGGCCGGTCTCGCCGCCGCACAGCAACTCACTCGCGCGGGGCATACCGTTGCCGTTTATGAACGCGACGAGAAAATCGGGGGATTGCTGCGTTACGGCATCCCAGATTTCAAGATGGAGAAGCACCACATCGACCGTCGCATCGCGCAGATGGAGGCCGAGGGCACTCGCTTCAGAACTGGTGTCACCATCGGCAAAGACATTACCTGGGATGACCTTCGGGCTCGTTTCGATGCCGTGCTAATCGCCACTGGCGCAACCAAACCTCGAGACCTCGAGATCGCTGGGCGCCAGCTAAATGGCGTGCACTTCGCGATGGACTACTTGTACCAGGCAAACCGTGTTGTCGACGGGCACGAAGTAGCAAACCAAATCTCAGCAGCGGGCAAGCACGTGGTAATTCTCGGTGGTGGCGACACCGGAGCAGACTGCCTCGGAACGGCAACTCGTCAGGGTGCACTTTCAGTGACCACATTGGCGATCGGCAACCAGCCACCAACTGAGCGTCAAGAGAACCAGCCTTGGCCGACTTTTGCAACTCTGTTTGAAGTGGCAAGCGCGCACGAAGAGTTCGGCGAGCGCACCTACCTTGCCTCGACCGTTGAATTCGTTGGCGAGAACGGCAAAGTCACTGGCGTCAAGGTTGCAGAAACCGAATTCAAAAACGGCAAGCGCGTTCCGAAGCCTGGCACCGAGAAAGTCATTGCAGCTGATCTCGTGCTCTTGGCTCTCGGTTTCACCGGTGCCGAGCAAGACTCACTAACCACACAGGTTGATGCCGCTTTCGATAACAAAGGAAACGTCGCGAGAGCAGCTGACTGGCAAACCAACCAAGACGGTTTCTTCGTCGCTGGCGACGCTGGTCGTGGGCAGAGCTTGATCGTTTGGGCAATCGCCGAGGGTCGTGCTGCAGCGGCGGCAATCGACAACTACCTAGAAGGCATCACCGAGCTTCCTGCTCCGGTAAAGCCAACCGACAAAGCAATTTCAATCTAAAAACACCATACAAACCCCTGAGTATGCTTGCTGAGGGAAAACAGAAGAAGGAACAAATGAGACGCGCCAAGATTGTTGCAACCCTAGGGCCTGCAACCTCAAGTTACGAGCAAATTCGCGCAGTCATCGAAGCCGGCGTTGACGTCGCTCGAATGAACCTGAGCCACGGTAGCTACGAGGTGCACGAAGCCGTATACCGCAACGTGCGCAAGGCCGCCGCAGACCTTGGCAAGCCAGTTGGTGTCTTCGTTGACCTTCAGGGGCCGAAGATTCGCCTAGGCAAGTTCAAAGACGACATCAAGGTTGAACTAGCAAAGGGTGACATCTTCAAGATCACCATCGAAGACATCCTTGGCGATAAAGACATTTGCTCAACCACGTTCAAGGGATTGCCTGGCGATGTTAAGCCTGGTGACCTATTGCTTATCGACGATGGCAAGGTTTGCCTGAAAGCAACCGAAGTCAGTGCCACCACAGTCACGACAGTTGTCGAGATTCCTGGCCCGATTTCGAACAACAAGGGCATCAACTTGCCTGGTGTTGCCGTGAACGTTCCTGCTCTCTCAGAAAAAGACGAGGATGACCTTCGCTGGGGAATTCGTCTTGGCGCAGACATGATTGCACTCTCATTCGTTCGCGATGCAAAAGACATCGTGCGGGTGCACGAGATCATGAGCGAAGAGGGCAAGTTCCTTCCGGTTATCGCAAAGATTGAGAAGCCTCAGGCAGTAGCCGCTCTCGAAGAAATCATCGACGCATTCGATGGCATCATGGTTGCTCGTGGCGACCTCGGCGTTGAGCTTCCACTTGAAGAGGTTCCACTCGTGCAGAAGCGCGCGGTCGAGCTTTCTCGTCGTTGGGCAAAGCCGGTAATCGTGGCTACTCAGATGCTTGAAACCATGATCGATAACTCACGCCCAACTCGTGCAGAGGCATCAGACGTTGCAAACGCAATTCTCGATGGTGCTGACGCCGTGATGCTTTCTGGAGAAACCTCAGTGGGCAAGTGGCCGGTTGAAACCGTTGAGGTTATGGCTCGCATCATCGAATCAACCGAAGATAATGGCCTAGACCGCATTCCTGACCTAGGCACCCGCCCACACACTCACTCTGGAGCCGTTTCTCTCGCTGCCGTTGAGATTGCTGAGCTACTAGGTTCGAAGTACGTCTGCGTTTTCACTGAGTCTGGCGATTCACTTCGTCGTGTCTCGAGACTTCGCTCTTCAGTGCCGACATTGGCATTCACCCCGAATGACGACACCCGCCACCGTCTATCGATGGTTTGGGGTTCAAAGACATTCATGGTGAACCCGGTCAAGCACACCGACCAGATGATGGATCAGGTTGACGAAATCTTGCTTGCTCAAGGTCTAGCCAAGGTTGGCGACGAGGTGGTCGTAGTCGCAGGAACCCCACCAGGTGTTGCAGGATCAACCAACACACTGCGCGTGCACCGCGTTGGCGAAGCAAACTAAGCGACTTAAAACGAAAACGGACCCAAGATTTGGGTCCGTTTTTCTTTGTGCCGAAGGCGGGACTTGAACCCGCACTCCTTTCGGAAAAGCATTTTGAGTGCTCCGCGTCTGCCATTTCGCCACTTCGGCCGGCAACCTGAATAGTTTAGACCATTTGAGTTTCGATAAGAAACTCCAATATGCTTAGGCGCATGAATGAGGTTGCAGCGAAGCGCACGGTACTGGTTGCCGAGGATGAGTCACTCATTCGCATGGACATCGTCGAAACCCTGCGAGAGTTCGGTTTTGATGTAATCGGCGAAGCGGCCGATGGGGCAGAGGCCGTTGCCATGGCAGCAGACCTAAAGCCAGATCTCATCGTCATGGACATCAAGATGCCAAACCTCGATGGCATCACCGCCGCCGAGCAGATTCAGCCAATGAGAATTCCAATAGTTTTGCTAACTGCCTTTAGCCAGCGAGAGCTCGTTGAGCGCGCGAGCGAGGCCGGCGCGATGGCATACGTGGTTAAGCCGTTTACTCCAAATGATCTTTTGCCGGCCATCGAAATCGCCTGGAGCAGACATCAGCAGTTCATCGCCCTCGAGACTGAGATTCAAGACCTAACCGAGCGTTTCGAAACCCGCAAACTTGTTGATCGCGCCAAGGGTCTTTTGAACGAGAAGATGAACCTAACCGAGCCAGAGGCTTTTCGCTGGATTCAGAAGGCATCGATGGACAGACGCCTAACCATGCATGAAGTAGCTGTCACCATCATCGACCAACTTGGCGACAAGAAAGAAGAGAAGACGAGCTAGTTCTTCTCGCGCAAAAAGTTAGTGATGCGCACGGTCGAGAGTCGGCGCCCCTGTTCATCTGTAACCACGATCTCGTGCAGCGTTAACGATTTGCCAAGGTTGATGGCCGTGCAAGTTCCGGTAACAATTCCCTTCGTTGCAGAGCGACTGTGCGAAGCATTTACTTCGATGCCAACTGCAACTTTGCCGCTTTCATGAGCCCACACGTTTGCAGCGAAACTTCCGAGGCTTTCGCCGAGAACTACGTATGCGCCGCCGTGAACAACACCAAACGGTTGGGTGTTGCCATCTACCGGCATGGTGGCTACGGCTCGTTCTGCCGAGAGTTCGAGCAATTCGATGCCCATCTTTTCGGCAAGTGAACCCAAACCGCGCTCGGCTAGCAATTTCGCAGCCGCTGCACTGGTTCTGACTTCGTCGCTCATGACACTCCTGAAGTTGCCTGTCGTTTAGGCTATGCCTATGAATGCCAAGCCTACTCTGCTGCTAATTGACGGGCACTCTCTAGCATTTCGAGCTTTTTATGCGCTAAGTCCAGATAGTTTTCGCACTCCAGACGGTCAGCACACGAACGCAGTGCACGGCTTCATCTCGATGATGCTCAACATCTTGTCTGCCGAAAAACCGACGCACTTGGCCGTGGCATTCGACCTGTCACGCGAATCTTTCAGAACCGAGGAATACCCAGAGTACAAAGGCACTCGTGGCGAAACACCGCCGGAGTTCATCGGGCAAACCGAACTGTTGCGCGAAGCGCTAAACGCGATGAACATCAAAAACATCACGCGAGACAACTACGAAGCCGACGACATTCTCGCCAGCCTCGCAGATCAGGCAGCAGACCAGGGCTTCAACGTGTTCGTCGTTTCTGGCGACCGCGACACCTTTCAGCTCATCCGTGAAGAGACAACGATTCTTTATCCGGTGAAGGGTGTTCTCAACCTGGCCCGCATGGATGACGAAGCTGTGCTCGCAAAGTATTCGATTCACGCAAAGCAGTACCCAGATCTGGCGGCGCTTGTCGGCGAGACATCAGACAACCTGCCTGGCATTCCCGGAGTCGGCCCGAAGACCGCAGCCAAGTGGTTGCAGCAGTATGGCTCGCTTCAGGCAATCTTTGACTCGGCAAGCGAGATTGGCGGCAAGGTGGGCGAGAGCCTGCGCGAACATATGCAATTGGCCGTTCGCAACCGTCGCCTAAACCACCTCGTGCGAGACCTCGATTTCGATTTCAAATTTGCCGAGCTAGAGATCACCGGCGTAAACGAAGACAAAGTTCGCGAAGTCTTCAAGAAACTGCATTTCAAGACGCTCACCGAGCGAGTGCTTCGACTAAAGGGTTCTGGCGGTTCATCGAGTTCGCCTGAGAATTCGAAGCCTGCAGAAGAACCCGCGGCGTCGGTCTTTGTTGAACTGACGATTCCTGACGATAAAGCATTGGCCAGCAAAGAAGTTTCGGCTTGGCTGACGGCGCAGACTGCCCTTATCGCGATCGACATCGAATTCGGCGAGCACGGCATCTTGAGCATTGGCTTCGCCACCGAAACTGTTCGTCACACCTGGGCACCGAAGAATTCCGAAGAGGTGCAGTCAACTATTGGCGACTGGCTCGCCTCAGAAGCGCCAAAAGCAATCTTCGATGCCAAGAACACCACTCGCAAACTCTTTGAGCTCGGGCTCGACCTGCGCGGCGCTGACTTCGACGTGTTGCTCATGACCTATTTGCAGAACCCGGTTCGCAAGGGCTACGGGCTTGACGACATTGCTCTCGAATACCTTGGCTTGACTGTTGAGCGTGTAGACCAAGATGCTCTCATCAAAGATGACAGCAACGATGCTTCGCTTGATGCTTGGTTGGTAGCAAATCTTTCGCCTGTGCTCTTCGCGAAGTTGAACGAAGAAGATCAGCTGCGTGCGCTAACCGAAATCGAATTGCCAACCAGTCACGCGCTTGCCGCAATGGAATTTACGGGAATTCAGATCAACCGCGAGCAACTCGAGAGTTTGTTTGAGTCACTCGGTGAAGAGGTTTCACGTGTGGCAGCCGAGGCTTACGAAATTATCGGCAAAGAAATCAACCTTGCATCACCGAAGCAATTGCAGACTGTCTTGTTTGATGATCTGGGAATGACCGGAACCAAATCGGTTAAGACCGGTTTCTCGACTAACGCGGCTGCGCTGAATGAGCTCTTCGAGCAAACCGAGCACCCGTTTCTCGCAAAGCTGCTCGAGCACCGAGAAGTTAGCAAGCTTCGCCAAATAGTTGAGATTGTCATCAAGGCAATTGCTGCAGATGGTCGAATTCACACCAACTATGTTCAGACCGGAACGTCGACAGGTCGCCTGGCCAGCGATTCGCCTAACCTGCAAAACATTCCAATCAAGAGCGAGCGCGGCCGACAGATTCGCGACGCCTTCATCGTTGGCGATGGATACGAGACGCTGCTCACCGCTGACTACTCGCAGATCGAAATGCGCATCATGGCGCACCTGAGCGAAGACGCTGGGCTTATTGAGGCCTTCAAGACCGGCGAAGACCTGCATCGCTTTGTTGGAGCCCGCATTTTTGGTGTCGAGCCAGCCAAGGTGACCAGCGCCATGCGCTCGAAGGTGAAGGCCATGAGTTACGGCTTGGTCTACGGACTAAGCGAGTATGGACTGGCAAAACAGCTGCGCATGAGCAACGGTGAAGCCAAGCAACTAATGAACGACTATTTCGACAGATTTGGCGGAGTGCGTAGATATCTGGCTCAGGTGGTCGATCAGGCCAAGCTAAACGGCTACACGGTGACCACTTTTGGCCGCCGCCGACCATTCGACGACCTGAAGTCGAGCGTCTTTCAGGTGCGCGAGGCAGCTCGCCGTGCCGCCCTAAACGCACCAATTCAAGGCACCGCTGCCGACATCATGAAGTTGGCCATGACTCGAATTGCTGCGAAAATGGCCGAAATGAGCCTCAGCAGCCGAATGCTTCTTCAGGTTCACGACGAACTGGTCTTCGAGGTTGCCAACGGTGAACTCGAGGTCTTGAAGGCCATGGTGGTCGACCAAATGCAAAACGTGGTCGAACTGAGCGTTCCGCTCGAAGTGCACCTAGGTGTCGGCAAAAGCTGGGATGCCGCCGGCCACTAGTCGCTTTCAAAACGGGCGAGAGGCTAGCAATCACGGGCAATTCAGGGCTAGACTGGGCCAGTGCCGTTTTGGCGCAAATCTAAATCCATTGCCTTGGTGCAAATCGAAAATTCTTTCGTTTTCTGCCTTGGCCTGAGTATGTCCGTAAAGAGTAAAACAAAATATGACAAGCACCCCAAGCAAGCAGATCGCAGTCAACGACATCGGATCTGCTGAGGACTTTCTAGCAGCAGTCGAGAAGACCCTAAAGTTCTTCAACGACGGCGACCTAATCGAAGGCACCGTAGTCAAGATTGACCGCGATGAAGTTCTTCTAGACGTTGGCTACAAAACCGAAGGTGTTATTCCTTCACGCGAACTTTCGATTCGCCACGACGCAGACCCATCAGAAATCGTCTCAGTTGGAGACACTGTTGAGGCACTTGTTCTTCAGAAAGAAGACAAAGAAGGTCGTCTCATCCTTTCAAAGAAGCGCGCACAGTACGAGCGCGCCTGGGGCGATGTCGAGAAGGTTAAAGAAGCAGACGGCACCGTTACCGGTGTTGTTATCGAAGTTGTTAAGGGTGGCCTCATCGTTGACATCGGTCTTCGTGGCTTCCTTCCAGCATCACTCATCGAGCTTCGTCGCGTTCGCGACCTCGGCCCATACTTGGGTCAAAAGGTTGAAGCGAAGATTCTTGAACTCGACAAGAACCGCAACAACGTTGTTCTTTCACGCCGCGCACTGCTAGAGCAGAGCCAGTCGGCAAACCGCAGCACCTTCCTTGCAGACTTGGCTAAGGGCCAGATTCGCACCGGTGTTGTTTCTTCAATCGTTAACTTCGGTGCATTCATCGACCTCGGTGGCGTAGACGGTCTAGTCCACGTTTCTGAGCTGTCATGGAAGCACATCGAGCACGCATCTGAGGTTGTTGAAATCGGCCAAGAGGTTACCGTTGAGGTTCTCGAAGTTGACCAAGACCGTGAGCGCGTATCGCTATCACTCAAGGCAACCCAAGAAGACCCATGGCAGGTATTCGCTCGCACTCACGCGATCGGTCAGTACGCGCCAGGCAAGATCACCAAGTTGGTTCCATTCGGTGCATTCGTTCGCGTTGCAGACGGCATCGAGGGTCTAGTTCACATCAGCGAGCTATCGGCCAAGCACATTGAGCTTGCCGAGCAGGTCGTGACTGTCAACCAAGACGTCTTCGTCAAGGTAATCGACATCGACCTAGACCGTCGCCGCATCTCGCTATCGCTAAAGCAGGCTAATGAAGAGGTTGACCCAGAGGGCACCGAATTCAACCCTGCTCTATACGGCATGGCTGCAGACTACGACGACGCAGGTCAGTACAAGTACCCAGAGGGCTTTGACTCAACCACCAACGAGTGGAAGCCAGGCTTCGAAGAGGCTCGTGCTAAGTGGGAGAAGGAATACGCTGAAGCTCACGCCCGTTGGGAAGAGCACAAGCGCCAGGTCAAGGTCGCTAACGAAGCAGCTGCGAAGCTTCCTGACGCACCAGCGGCCGAACCTGCTGCATCGAGCTCAAGCTACTCAAGCGAGTCAAGCGACGCTGGCACACTTGCCGGCGACGAGTCACTCGCTGCTCTTCGCGACAAGCTAAAGAGCGCAGAGTAATAACTCTCTACAGAGGGCGGGTCACTTCGGTGACCCGCTTTCTGCTTTAACCAAATTTCTGTTTAGGCTTTAGACATGTATTTGATTGGGCTAACCGGTGGCATCGCCGCCGGCAAGAGCACCGTCGCCAAGCGGTGGGTTGAACTAGG
>JAGOAI010000038.1 GCA_017983965.1 Rhodoluna sp.
TCTGGCCTTGCTCCAGGTGAGGTTTACCTAGCCGAAGCGCTCACACGCCCCGCTGGTGGTCTCTTACACCACCGTTTCAGCCTTACCACTTGCGTGGCGGTTTACTCTCTGTTGCACTTTCTCGCGGGTTTCCCCGGGTGGGTGTTACCCACCACCTTGCTCTATGGAGCCCGGACGTTCCTCGTCACTTGCGTGCCGCGATCGTCTGGCCGACCCATCCGTGAATAAGGCTAGCGGTCAAACCGCGGTCTGAAAAGGCTTAGAGATGCGCGGTGTAGTTGGCAGTGACGATTTCTGCTGCATCGTCGCCCCAGACACGAATGATGGTCACCGAGCATGGCGCAATTTGTGGTCGCCAATAAGCAGCGGTCGCAGCGTCGAAAGCCCAGCGCAAGAACCCACGGATAGGCATCACGTGCGCGACAACCACGACGGTCTTGCCTGCGTGCTGTGCCGTGATTTGCTTTCTCGCCAGTTGCAGTCTTGCATCGAAAGTTTCGAGTGATTCACCGTTTGGCGGAGCGTCTGTCCAAGAACCACGCCAGCGCTGCCAGGCTTCTGGATCGGCTGCAGCCGCCTCATCGTTGGTTAGACCATCCCAGTCGCCAAAACCAATCTCGCGAAGGTTCTCGATTTCGAAAGCACTTAGACCGAATTGCTTTGCAATAATCTGCGCGGTTTGCTTGGTTCGATTCATCGGTGAGGCAACCACTGCAGAAATCGGAGCGATTCGCTGCCAAGGGCCGGTTGCTCCGACTTGCTTCAGAACATTTGCAACGGCGTGAGCGTCTGCAATGCCTGCTGCACTGAGGTCTGGGTCATCACCGTCGCCACCTGAAATCTTTCGAGCCTCGGTTAGTGCGGTTCTGCCATGCCTAACCAAGATGATTGTGGTCAACGGTTCGGTTACATTGCCAGGTGCTCGCACCGAGCTCGGAGCATTCTCGTTGAACTCAGTTACCGACGCTGACAGTCGGTTAGGCTGCCCCGGTTCGGCATTCAGGCTTGAAGCCTCTGAATCAGCGAGGTCATCCATGGCCTTGTTGGCAAGGGCGTCTGCCCTGAAATTCTTTTCACGCGGAATCCATTGCCAGACAACCGTTTTGCCTCGCACGAGTTCTTGAACCTGCTTGCCGAGGGCAATCATGTCTGGATGCTTGATCTTCCAGCCACCAGACATCTGTTCAATGACTAGCTTGCTATCCATGCGAACTGAGATTTCAGCCTCTGGGTCGATGTCGATTGCGGCCTGAAGACCTGCAATCAGAGCGATGTACTCTGCAACGTTGTTGGTGGCAACACCGACATAACGAGCAATTTCACGAATGACGAAACCGGTAGAAGCTTCAATTACGACCGCCCCTGAGCCGGCGGTGCCGGGGTTTCCCCTAGAACCACCATCGGCCTCAATGATTAGCAAACGAGCCATTATCGAACCAAGATGGCGCCACACTCACCACAGTGTGCGAGTTCATCCATTGGCGTGTTTCGTGCCGAATCTAGTGAGTCGCCACTGAGCGTCATGCCGCAGGCATCGCAAACCAAGCCGGTCAATTTGCCGACGCCGATTCCCTTTGCGAATAGTTTTTCGTAGTGCTCAGCCAATTCGGCACTCAGATTTTGAAGGTCACGAGAACGGTTTTCACGAAGCAACTGCTGCCCTGAATTGAGCTTCGCCAAACCAGCCGTTTGCTCGTCTTCTAAAGCGGCTAGGGCCTTCTGAAGAACTTCGCGCTGCACCTGAACCTCTTCGAGTTGCTCATTCATTTGCTGCGCTCGATCAAGCAGAACGATTTCGGCCTCTTCGAGTTCACTCTTGCGCTTCAAAAGAGATTGCAGTTCGTTTTGCATTCCCTGAATGTCTTTTTGGCTGCTGCTCTGTTGAATTCTGGACTGATCTTTTTCGATTCGACCCTCAACTAATTCGAGGTCGGCCTCTGCCCTTCGCAGCTCAAGCTGCAGCGCATCTAGATCGTTTCTAACGGAGAGCAAACGCTCTGAGTTGACCAAGAGGTTTTGTCGAGCGGCTTGCACATCTGCACCAGCCTGAATGTCAGCAATCAGACGCTGGTTTCTGCGCAGCTGCAGATCGATGCGACTCAGATCAAGCAAGGTCTCTTGTTGCTGTGAGGATGCTTTCATAACTTCTTTCGAATCGCTATTGAGTTACTGCAAAGTCCCACGGATCAGTTCGCAGGTCGCTTACTACAAACTTAACATCAGGTAGAGCTTGAGCGAGCTGTTTTGCCGCTACTTCTAGCCACAGCGACTCTGCCGCCCAATGCGAAATATCGATGAGAGCGAAGTCGAGCCCAATTGCACGGGCTCTCTCGATGGCATCAGATGCAGAGTGGTGTCGCAGATCTGAGGTCACATAAACATCTGCCCCTTGATCAATGGCCAGGTCTAAAAACGATCCGCCCGAGCCAGCGCAGAGCGCAACAGTCTGAATTGCCATTCCAGGATTGCCCGCCACACGCACTCCGGGTGCCGTTGCAGGCAGACTGCGAGCAACAGAGCGGGCGAATTCAACCAAGGTCGTGGTTTCGGCTAGTTTGGCAATTCGCCCGTGGCCAACATCTGTGTCTTCTATGGTCAATAGAGGCTTGGCTTCTGGCAATCCGAGCGCCTTGGCCAGAACGTCAGAGACACCATCGGCAACGATATCTGCATTCGTATGCGCAGAGTAGAGAGCAATGTTGTTTCTGATGGACTTCAGCAGAACCGAACCTTTGGCCGAATTGGCGGCAAGCTCGTGCTGCGAACCAAGAAGAAATGGGTGGTGAGAGAGAATCATGCCAAAGTCGCCGGCAACAGCCTCATCGAGCACGTCACTCGTTACGTCGACACTGAACAAAACTCTTTCACAGTTCGCGAAGGTCTGGCCCGCGATCAACCCCGGTCTATCCCAAACATCTGCTCCACTGAGTGGCCAAAGGTTTTCAGCCGCTGCGGTTATGTCATAAACCGAAGTCACTAAATGGCCTCGCCGAAGCTAACGCCGTCAAGATCTTTTTTGCGCGCCTCGATTTTGAGCACTTCGATTTCTTGGGCCTTGATGCGGTTTCTGCCGAACAAGAGTGGGAACAATGACGCGAAACCGAGCGCAATCAAGATGCCGATGTTCGTGTTCGCCCAGTCACTCGCGCCAATTGGCTTGGCAATGTAGCCAAGCCAAGCAAACTCAGACGCTGTTGATGAAACAAAACCTAAGCCGAGTGCCACCGACAAGATGAAACCCACGATGTTGCTTGGGTTTGCCGCACGGTAGAACCCGTAGTCGCGCGTGAGGCTTACTTCGTGATATGCAATTCGCCTTAGAGCGATGTCTGAAACAAAAATGCCCGCCCACGACAAAACCAAAACGGCGGCAACGACGATGAAAGCAGTTAGCAAGCCCGGCGAAGGCGAGGCAGACAGCTGAAGCATCGCAACGACGCTGACCAAGGTAAGAACCAAAACTATTGGCTGACTTATGTAGCGACGCAATTTGATTGACACCGCTGCGAGGCCGACGCTAGACGAGTAAAGCCAGCTCGCGGCCCAAGCCATGAAAGTAAGCGCGGCGCTGACGAGAACTAGCGAGGCTAGCCAACTCGGCACAATTGCAAAGATCGCACCGAATGGATTGTTCATAGCGGCGAGGCGCAAGTTCGCACTGAGAGAGGCCGACAACAAGACCGAAAAAGTCGAGATCAAGAATGGAAGCACTCCGGCTGCAAGTGACACATACAGGGCGACCATTTTGCCTGATTCGGCCATGGCGATTTTTCTTGTGAAGTCAGCGACAGAGTTGACCCAAAGGGCTGCGAAGGTTGCGACAATCAAAACAATTAGAGAAACCATAGGCAGCGCGTTGCCTGAGAAGGTGAATTCGTCAGCCTGCACTTGGATTCCACCAGCTGAGAACCCGACAAATAGCAGCACAGTTAGCGCGCCGACACCTGCCACAGATAGCTGAGCCCAGTGAAGAACTTTGCCACCGAGCAGGGCAACGACACTTGCCAAAATCAAGAGAACGATGGCGATGACGGCCGACCAAGAAACATCAATCGAACCGAAGCTGGCTGCTGTTTCGTTGAACTTAGGTAGACCGACGATGTTGCCATTGAACAAGGCAAGAGCCGAAACCATTAGTGCCGAACCAATTGCCAATTTCGAGAAGACTTGGGCAATCGCCGGAACCATATTGGCCGTGACACCGAAAGCTGCACGAGACAAGAACAAAGTTGAGAGTCCACTTCGCTTTCCACCAATGGCGACCACGGTGAAGATGAGAGCAGAAAGCCCGAAGGCCACCGCAAACGAAAAGATTCGATCAAGCGCGGTGAGTTCAAAGGCAAGCGAGAGATATGCCAAAAGAATCGGAGCGACACCTAGCGAGAGGCTTGACCAAACAAATAGCTGAGAAATTGGCTTGGCTCGTCGCTCTATAGTCGAGACAGCATGGTCTTTGGCGACACTTTTCGGATCTCTCGCAAAACCAAGCTCACCGTCTGTGAGTAAGACTTCAAAATTATCTTCGTCAAATTCTTCGGTAGCTGCTTGTTCAACCGATTCCACAATGTCGAAACTGCCGGTTGCAAAATCGCTAGCTCTTACCGGCTGCGGAAAGTCGTCAACTGTTATTGGTTCGGCCGCCACTTCTTCTACTTGCGCCTGTTCGACGGCGAGGCGCAGATTCTCGGCTGCCTCTGCGCGCTCTAATGCTTCAAGCTCTGCAAGTTCTAGAGCCTCTGCCGCTGCTCGCTCGGCATTCTCGACCTCTAGTCTCATGATTTCTTGGCGCTCGGCCTCAATGCGCTCAGCTTCAATGCGCTCAGCCACAACCCGCTCATGCTCGAGTTCTTCAAGCCGTTGCTGTTCTGCCAACTCTTCTGCGCGCAAGCTCTCTAGCTCAAGTTGCTCGGCTTCAATGCGCTGAGCCTCGATGCGTTCAGCTTCAGCAAGTTCAGCCTCAGCGAGTTGACGTTCAAGTTCTTCGAGACGTTGCTGTTCAGCCAACTCTTCTGCGCGCAGGCGCTCTTGTTCAAGGCGCTCGGCTTCGAGACGCTCAGCTTCTGCTTTTGCAGCGGCAACGGCTTCTTCTCGTCGAAGTTCGGCTTCGAATTCTGCGGCCGCGACAGCTTCAGCTACAGCGCTTTCGATCTCTCGCTCGGCCTGTTCAGTCGCCTGGGCAATTGCGTCAGCAACTGCCTTCTCTTTGGCTTCTGCGATTTGCTCTTGACGTTCATCCCAGTCTGGAACGAGTGCTTTCCATGAGTCTTCAGTAGTTTCGCTTACTGGCACGGCCTCAACTGGATCAATAGATAGTCCCGAACTAGCACGGCGAGCGTGATTCAGCGCAGCTTTTGCCTCGGCACTGCCGTCGGCTTCCATTGATCGAACCCAGGCAACATAGGCGTTTGCGTCTTCGGCACGCAGTTTTGACTGCTCCTCTAAAAGGGCCATTGCGTCGAGAGCGCCGTTTTCGCTCTGACCCGCAAGCTCGAGGGCTGCTGCCAATTCGGCGTCGCCCATGGCGAGCTTCTTAGGTGGGTCAAAGGGGTTAGTCATACCGAAAATACTAATGCCGCGTCATTTCTGACGCGGCATTCATATTCTCTAATGAGAACAGTGGGCCCTACCGGGCTCGAACCGATGACATCCACGGTGTAAGCGTGGCGCTCTACCAACTGAGCTAAAGGCCCTCTGCGGTAAAGCCTAATACGAGAGGGTCGGTTCTATCAAACTGAAACGGTTAGGCGTGAAGACTTTCTAGCGCTTTGTCATACTCGTCGAGACTTCTAGCCTGGCCCGGCGCGGTTACGAACTTGGCAACGAGCTTGCCATCCTTGTCAATTACAAAGGTTGCGCGGTTAGCAAATCCTGGCTCATCGAGAAAAACGCCATATTCCTTAGCTACAGCGCCGTGAGGCCAGAAATCAGCCAATACCGAGAATTTGTAGCCCTCGTGCTCGGCAAATTGCTTCTGAACAAACTTGCTGTCTACCGAAATGGCTAGCAATTCGACGCCATCTCGCTCAAAACGCGCAAAGTTGTCTCGAAGTTCACAAAGCTCGCCGGTGCAGATCCCAGAGAAAGAGAGAGGGTAAAAGACCACGACTACAGGCTTTTTGCCTCGAAAATCTGAAAGAGTTACGGTCTCGCCAAACTGGTTGGCTAGCGAAAAGTCTGGGGCGTCGTCACCGATGATCAAGCTCATTGGGTCTCTCCTTCTAAATGGTCCAATAACTGACCTAACAAAGTCATTAGGTCAATACTTCCGTTAATTCTCAGAATAAACTTGGCTTTGGCTCAAACCCGAGCCCAAGCAGTTCCATCCCCCACGAAAGAGGATGTCGGTGTCAATTAACAACCAGGATGCATTCGCGGTCAACACTCCAGACCAAGACCCTGAAGAGACTCGCGAGTGGCTTGAGTCACTTGACGCCGTCGCTCGAGTTCACGGCAGAGGCCGAGCTCGCGAGATCATGCTGAACCTTTTGCGCCGCTCGCACGACTTGCAACTAAACGTTCCGTCAATTCCGACAACCGACTACATCAACACCATTGCCCCAGAAAACGAAGCCGAGTTTCCTGGTGACGAAAAAATCGAGCGCACCTATCGAGCATGGATGCGCTGGAATGCCGCGATGCT
>JAGOAI010000039.1 GCA_017983965.1 Rhodoluna sp.
TAGAACACGGATAGGCACGATAGTTGCCTTTTTAGCGACACCATATTTTGTTCCCGCAACTGTTCCGGCAACGTGGGTTCCGTGACCGTTACAGTCAGCGCCCTGCAAGTTTTGCCCCATGATGTCTACGCCTGTAGTGATGCGTCCGGCGAAGTCAGGGTCGTTGGCATTTACGCCGGTGTCAACTACATAAACGCGAACGCCGGCACCGGCGCTCGAAGGGTAGTTATAGGTGTTGTCATAAGTTGTTGAATCTTGATCGACTCGATCGAGACCCCATGATGGGGTTGGGTTTTGGGTGTCGAGCAGTGACATCGACTGGTCGGCAACAACCTGAACCACGTTTGCGTCAGCGCGCAAAGTTGCGGCTTCGATTTCGGTTAGGTCGAGCACGAAGCCATCCATGACTTCGGTTAGTTCGTCGTGAGGAGTTTCGCCTAGTTTGCCAATGGCGGCGCGCACTGTGTCGGCAGTGCCGAGCTTGACTTGCACGATGTAGGTGGTGCGGGCAACGGCAATGTATGCCTGAGCCGGGGTGGCCGCCAGAATGGTCGCAAAGGCGATGCCTAGAGCGAGCGCGACGCGAAAGCCAAAACCACGATTTTTAACACCAAAACGGAACACGGTACCCCTGCCTGAAACCCCAAAATGTAGGTCAAGACAAGACTACGCCCCGCTTGCTACCTAAGGAATAGGGCGCTCAGGCGCTTTGTGGTGAAGAAGAGCCCACCGATGATCATCACTGCGAAATAGGCCACGTGCGCGAGGGTCGACCAACCGACCGTGCCCAGAGTCAGGTCACGTTCGAGCTGAATCGCCTGCCACAGCGGCATTGCCTCAATAATCATGCGCAACCAGTCTGGATAGATGGTTAGCGGGTAGAAAGTGCCCGAAAACAGGAACATCGGCAGCATAAAGAAGTTCACCCAGTTCATCTGCTGAAAGTTCTTCAGATAAGAGGTGATTCCCATGCCGATCGACGCGAAGCCGAAGGCAACCAGCACGGCACCAGGAACCGCAAGGATTCCCCACCAGCTCGGAATCAATCCGAGAGGGGCCATGATGACCATGAATCCCATGGCGTAGGCAAGGCCGCGAAGCAGTGCCCAACCAATTTCGCCGAGGGCAACGTCTAGCGTGCCCAGTGAGGTGGCCAGCATCGTTTGGTAGAGCTTGCCGAAGTGCATCTTGAAGAAGACGTTCCAGGTTGAGTCATAGATGGCACCGTTCATCGCCGAGGTGGCGAGCAAGGCTGGTGCAATGTATGCCGCATAAGAAACCGAGTTGCCCGCGCCGTCGGTGACACCGCCGATTAGCTGGCCGAGGCCGAAACCGAAGGCAAGCAAATAGAAAACCGGCTCGACGAAACCGCTCAGCACGATCATCCATGATGAAGTTTTGAAAGCCAAGAATGAGCGTTCAAGAATTGCTCGGGTGCGGCCGGCATAAAACTCTGCGCCGAATTTTCCGCTGCGACGTTCGGCAATCGCAATCGCGCTGTCGATTGATGCATTAATCAAACTCACTTTGCCAACCTCCTGCTGAACTGACGCATTGCCACGGTTTGACCAACAATCAAAATCGCAAGCAAGAATGCGAAGTGAACAATCATCAACCACGGTGCAACTTCGTGACCATAGCTAAGGTTGCGGCCGATGTCGGTTGCGTGCCAGACCGGTGAAATCCAGCCGATCCACTGCAGATAAATCGGCAGGTTGTCTAGCGGATAAAAAGTTCCTGAGAACATGAACATCGGCGCGATGATGAAACGACCGACGAGCGCGAAGAAGCCATCGTCGTGCTTCACAAACGAAGTTGCAGCGAGCATCACCGAGGCAAACGCCAGCCCAGCAAAAATCGCGGCGAAAATCAGAATCAGAATCGTGCCTGCGGTGATGGCCCCAAACGCCCAAAGCACAAGCGCATAGATGCCGGTGTTGAAGACGCATCGGGCTGCCGAGGCAATCATGATGCCGCCGACGATTGAGCCGCCGGTGAGCTGAGTGGCGTTCATCGAGAAGAACGATTTATCCCAGACGAAACCCTGCAGTGTCGGAAACGAGGTTTCATCCATGGCCGCCTGAATGGCAGACGTGGCAAGCAATGCAGGTGCCAAGAAGGTCAGGTAGCTCACGCCATCTACGCCGTTTGCGCCCTGGTTCTGGTCGACAAGCGCGCCAATGCCGATGCCAACCGAGAGCAAATAGAGCACCGGGTTGCCGAGGCCGAAGGCGATTATTGCGCCGAGCCACTTAGACATATTGCGCAAGCGATATTCGGCAACGAACCATGGCCCCCAGGTCATGGCCTTGTTCATATCGACGACTTTGGCAGCACCCTGCCAAGTCATCTTTGGTTCAGTAAACGTGCTCATTATTCGACCAAGGTTCTGCCGGTGAGACGCAAGAAAACATCTTCGAGCGAACTGCGACGAACCAAAGACGTTGCCGGCTCGAGACCGAGTTTGTGAATCTGCTTCAGCACCTTTTCGCCGTCTTCTGCATAAATCAAAATTCGGTCAGGCAAAGTTTCAATTCGGTCACCGAGGTTCTTCAGTTTGTCTGCGGCTTCTGCGTTCTTCGATGAACCGAAACGAACTTCGAGAACTTCTTTGCTCGAATACTTCTTGATGAGATCAGCTGGCGCACCTTCGGCCATGATCTTGCCTTTGTCCATCACGATGAGTCGGTCGCAAAGTTGCTCGGCTTCATCCATGTAGTGAGTGGTAATCACCAAAGTGACGCCCTGCTCTTTTAGGCGAAAGAGTCTGTCCCAAAGAATGTGGCGAGCCTGTGGGTCTAGGCCTGTGGTTGGCTCGTCGAGCATCAAAATTTCTGGTTCGTTCACCAAACCGCGAGCGATGGTGAGACGACGCTTCATTCCGCCCGAGAGCTGGTCGACCTTCACGTCGCGCTTGTCTTGCAACTGCGCGAAGTCGAGAAGCTCTTCGACCTTGTTCTTCAAGAACTTGCGGCTGAGGCCGAAGTAGCGGCCATAGATATAGAGGTTCTCCCACGCCTTGAGGTCGTTGTCGTGGTTGTCGGTCTGTGGCACGACGCCCAGATGAGCGCGAATCTCAGGGCCCTGCTTGTTCGGGTCTTTGCCAAGAATGGTCAGCTCGCCGCCGGTGCGAAGCGAGGTAGCGCCGATCATCTTCATGGTGGTCGACTTGCCGGCGCCGTTCGGGCCGAGAAGGCCGAATGACTCGCCCTTCTTGACCTCGAAGTTGATGCCGTCTACGGCTACGAAATCGTCATATTTCTTGGTTAGGCCCTTTGCCACGATCATTAGGTCGGCGGGCGCGCTCTTTTTAGCCAAGTTAGTGCTTTCTTCTTTGAATGCTGTGCCCGTCTGGGCAGCTTTTCAGAATAACCCAGAGCTTGCCAGCTTTATTGCTATTCGACACATATTTATCAGGTTGTTAGCCTTAGTGAATGCCCACTCAATCTGCCGTCAAAGCGCGGCCGGGCAATACCCGAATTACTGGCAAAGAGCAGTTCTACACACCTGCACCGCTGGCCCGTGAATTATTCACGGATGTCGCCGAGGTAGTGCCAAACCTCGCAGAGCGCGTGATAATCGAGCCCGCCGGAGGCACCGGGGCATTCATCAAGGCAGCCAAGAAGTTCGGCGTTGCCGAGGTAGTTAGTTTTGACATCGAACCGAAGCACGGCGGAATCACCGCCGGCGACTTTTTGCAGGCCGAGCTCAACCTTCGCGGTGCCGTGACCATTTCGAACCCACCGTTTGGTCGCAACAACTCGCTCTCGATTCCGTTCTTCAACAAGGCGGCAGAGCACAGCGATTACATCGCGTTTATCGTGCCGCGTTCTTGGCGCAAGTGGTCTGTTATCAACCGACTCGATCAGCGCTTTCACCTGGTCTTCGACAAAGACATTCAAATTGACTATGTCGACGATGCCGGCGATGAACTATCGACAAAGTCTCGCCTTGCCACCTGTTTTCAGATTTGGCAAAAGCGCAAAGTTGCTCGCCCAATCGTGAGTGTTGTTGACAACGAGTTCATCAAAAAGGTGAAGCCCGAAGACGCCGATGTTTCGCTCACCATTTTCGGTTTCAACTGCGGCAAGGTTCGCACCGAGTTCAAGCGCGAGCCTAACTCGACACAGATGTTCTTGAAGCTGCAGCATCCGCGTGCTCTTGAAGCATTGCAGTCTGTCGACTTCTCACGTTTCTTCAAGAACACCGCTTACACGGAGGCACTTTCACTTCAAGAAATCAATTTCTTGCTAAACGAATTTCTAACTGGCGCAGGCCAACTAAAGGAGACCAAATGAGCATGATGGGTGGCCGTCGTCGCGGCCCAGGCGCAGCGCCAGATAAAGGCCCAAAGGCTAGCTTCAAGACATTGCTGCCATACCTGGCAGATCACAAGAAGCCGCTGATAATTGCCGTCGTTCTCTCGATTTTCGGTGCCGGCGTCTCGCTCGCTCAGCCGCTCGTGGTCGGGCAGCTAATCACCGCCGTGCAGAACCAGCAGCCAACAACCATGCTGGTTGCAGCCCTGCTGGCCGTAGTTATTGGGTCGGCAACCTCTGACGGATTCATGCGCTACCTGCTAGCCAAGGCCGGCGAGGGCATCGTTCGCACCGCCCGCGTCTCGCTTGCCGCTCGCCTGCTTCGACTGCCGATTGTCGAATATGACCGCCGTCGCACGGGCGACCTAGTTTCACGCACCAGCTCAGACACCACCCTCTTGCGAGCTGTGCTAACCCAGGGACTTATCGACCTAGCCGGTGGAATCTTGATCTTTATAGGCGCAGTTATCGCAATGGCATTCATCGACCCGTTGTTGCTCGGGCTCACCGTGTTGATGCTTTCAATAGCTATCGGTGCAGTTACATTCACATCTAAAAAAATTCGCAGCGCTACAACCAAAGCGCAGGAGCGAGTCGGTGACATGTCTGCTGCAGTCGAGCGCGCACTAAGCGCGGTTCGAACCATTCGCGCAGCACGCGCAGAAATTCGTGAAACCGAGCAGGTTCAGAATGCTTCAGATGAGGCATACGTTCAGGGCGTAAAAATTGCCAAGATCAGTTCTGCAATTGCACCTATCGGTGGCCTCGCTTTCAACAGCGCGTTCATCGTTGTGCTCGGAGTTGGTGGCTATCGCGTTGCCTCTGGTGCAACCACCGTTGCATCACTCGTCAGCTTCATCTTGTTGATGTTCTTGATGATGCGACCTGTTGGCACAGCATTCGGTGCAATCACTTCGGTGCAGAGCGCGCTCGGTGCGCTGGCGCGCATTCAAGAAATTTTGGATCTGCCAGTCGAAGAAGCAGACGGCCAAGAGCTAACCGCTCGCAAGGCACGCAACAAAACCGCTATCGAATTCAAAAACGTTTCGTTCGGTTATGCGCCGACCCCGGCGACCGACGACCAACCTGCTGGCGAAGAGCGCGAGGTGCTCAACAAGGTTTCGTTCAAGATCGAGCGCGGCACACGAGTTGCTCTGGTTGGCCCATCAGGTGCTGGCAAGTCGACCATCTTCTCGCTCATCGAGCGCTTCTATGAGCCGAACTCGGGCGAGATTCTGCTCGACGGCCAAAAGGTCAGCGCGATTTCGCGCGATGCCCTGCGTGCCCAAATTGGCTATGTCGAGCAAGATGCTCCGGTGTTGGCCGGCAGCATCCGCGAGAATTTGCTGATTGGCCGCCCAACCGCGACAGACGACGAGCTTCGTGCAGTGCTCGAAGAGGTAAACCTGACCGAGGTTCTCGAGCGCGATGCCCGCGGATTCGACGCCGAAGTTGGCGAAAAGGGCATCATGCTCAGCGGTGGCGAGCGTCAGCGCTTGGCCATTGCCCGAACCCTGCTTGCTGCCCCCCCGATTTTGCTCTTAGATGAGTCGACCTCGTCGCTAGACGGCTTGAACGAGCAGCGACTAAAAGACGCTATCGACGCCGTTGCCAAGAACCGCACCATGTTTGTCATCGCGCACCGTCTGGCAACCGTGGTCGACAGCGACGTGATCATCGTGCTCAAAGACGGCGAAGTGGTTGGCATCGGCTCACACAAAGAGCTGCTCAAGACAACTCCGCTATACAAGCAGTTGGCCAAGCAGCAGAAGTTGGCCTAGCTATTTAGCGAAATTTCTTTCATTCATAACGAGCGCGACTTTGTCGGCGTAATTCGCAAGTAAGTCAGTGATCTCCGGGCAAATCCAGTATCGCTCGCGTTTTCGCCCCGTGATCTCAGTGACGACTTCGAGGTCTTGCAGACGACCAAGCGCGTTCAAAGCAGACTGCAACGACACCCCAAGTTCGTCTGCGACCATTTCTGCTGAGATTGCCGTGTGGCGTAAAAATAAATCTGTGATTCTTGCGGCAATCATCGTGCCATTAAGCGCGTGAGCGTTGCGAAGGGTGGCAGGAATTAGCGCTAATTCAGAAATCATCTCGACACCGACAGAGGCTGCAACGAGAAGCCCGTTGGCAATGACGTTGACAATTGGCTCGGCATCTCCGTCGCGGAATTTCGTCAGTGCATCAATGTAGGCGCCACGAGCACCAAGCAATGCGGCCGCTAATGGCACAACCGTAGTCTCGGTTAGGCCAGCTTTGATAAGTATTGAGGTCACGAGCCCACGGCCGATGCGGCCATTGCCATCTGC
>JAGOAI010000040.1:0-1750 GCA_017983965.1 Rhodoluna sp.
TGGCCGTATTCACCCAACCACGGAGGTTCAGATGACCACTGAAAGACTCGAAGAGGGCAACAAGGCACCAGCGTTCACCCTGCTTGATCAAGACGGCAACAAAGTGAAACTCGCCGACTTCAAGGGGCAGAAAGTAATTCTCTATTTCTTTCCGGCCGCATCAACTCCAGGCTGCACCAAAGAAGCCTGCGACTTTAACGACAACCTAAACCCGCTCAAGGCAGCCGGATACACCGTCGTTGGCATCTCGAAAGACCCAATCTCGAAGCTCAAGAAGTTTCACACCAACCAAGACCTCAACTTCGTCTTGCTAAGCGACGAGTCGCTCGACGTTCACAACCTCTATGGCTCATATGGCACCAAGATGCTCTACGGCCGCGAATATGAAGGAGTGCTTCGCTCGACTTTCGTGATTGACGAAAAGGGCAAGGTATCGCTCGCGCTCTATAACGTGAAGGCAACCGGTCACGTGAAGATGCTGCGCAAATTGCTTGGCATCTAATTCACCAATGCGCCTGGGCGCAAAACTTATTCGCGATCAACCTGTTCTTGGGTCTCGTCAACGACGACCTTGGTAAACAAAAAGTAGAGCGCGGTGAATGCCGTGATGAGCAGCCAGACTCCGAAGAAGTATCCGGTGACTTCGCCGGTGAAACTGTTCCAGGCAACTGCAATTTGAATTAGCTGCCAGAAAACACCGGCGCTTCTTGCCCAACGTTTTTTGAAAACAAGCTGTCGCGCGATGAAGAAAACGAATGCCGCAGTGCCAGACATAACCGCACACAAAGCGATCATTGCGCCAAGTTGTTTTGCATCAACAATCAAACCGACGATGAAGAAAAGCGCGACAGCGGCGGTGGCAAGAGCCTCGGCAAAAATCACCATTACAGCAACACGTAGTTGCCACGCAAGGGCTAGAAATCGGGCTTTTAGGCTCATTTATCCTCTTTTTGGGTATTGCCAAAAGGGGTCGATTGTGAAACTATTTTCGAAGGAAAACATCACCTCGAACCCGCCCAATAAGCGTAGGTCAAAGAGGTAAAAATGGCAGTTTCAAAGGAAAACCATATATGGACATGCAGTGGCTCAACGACTCTCGTTGCCTAACCGAAGACCCAGAACTCTTCTTTCCGATCGGCAACACAGGCCCTGCAGTAGACCAAATCGAGCAAGCTAAGTCGGTTTGCCGCGAGTGCGCAGTTTCAACCCAGTGCCTCGAATATGCCATCAAAGAGAACCAAGACACCGGTGTTTGGGGCGGCCTAAGCGAAGACGAGCGCAAGTCGCTAAAGCGCAAATATGCTCGTGCCCGCCGCGCAAGCTAGCCAGCAGAGTTGAAGAAACCCGCCCTCGAGGCGGGTTTTCTTTTGCCTGGACTGGCGGCCTAGATCGGCAGCGAAATCGAAACCTTGGTGCCGCCCTCGCTCGGCGAGAACCACTTGATGGTGCCGCGAAGCTCACCCTCAATCAGCGTGCGAATGATTTGGGTGCCGAGGCCTGCCCCGACCTCTCCGCCCTTGAGGCCTTCGCCGTTGTCAGAAACTGTGATGTCGAGACGCTTTGCCTTGCGTTCGGCATTAACGTGAACCACGCCGCTGCGATTCGCTAATCCGTGTTCGACTGCGTTGGTCACGATCTCGGTCAGGGCAACCGCTAGCGGAGTTGCAATCTCGCTGCGCAGCTGCCCGAACTTTCCGTCGACGAGAGTGCGCACGGTCGTGTTGTGGCTAGCGGCAACCTCGCTGGTGAG
>JAGOAI010000040.1:1850-6245 GCA_017983965.1 Rhodoluna sp.
TCGAAACGGGCCTTCATTCCGTCGAAAATCTCGACCGCACTGAAGAAGGTCTCACCTGTTTCGAAAGAGTGCTCGAGGCCGCCCTGCCACTGCTTGAGCGCCTCAGAGCCGCCGATGTCACGATAGAAGAGTGTTGGCGCTGAAGACGGGCGGGCGTTGCTCAGAGCGACGAACTGACCGGCTGGGTTGCGCACCCAAAGCACAAGGTCGGCCATCGAAAGGTCTGCGATTAGCTGCCACTCTGAAGTCAGCAGGTGCAACCACTCGATGTCGGCATTGACATTGCTGCCATGCTTCTTCATCAGCTCTTTTAGGGTTGACACCTAACCGAGTTTAGCCAGCCGCCGTCGTGATGTCGCAGGCAAATCGAGCAGCTGGCTGAGTGCGAACTGGGCGATGGCTTGTTTCGCCGCAGAGTTGCGGCCGACCAGGCTCGCTGGAACCCCGTCGACAAGTGCACGCGAAAAGAGCGCGGCGTCTTCTTCAACGAACGCGTTGATTTCAACCTCGGCAAATTGGCGAAGTGTTGCTGCGACCTCGGCCGTCTGCTTGCGGCCAGTCTGGCTGAATCGATTCACGAGCGTCAGAACGTTTTCGTCGAGCTTGAGTTCGCGCAACGAGTGCATGGCCCAAACGAAACGATTTAGCCCAATTGCGTCGGCTGCGGTTATGGCAACTATTTTGTTTGCGCAAGAAAGCGCGCCTATGGTGGTCGAATTTCTCTCGGATAGCAACCGAGCATCGACTACGCCCGACTCGATGTTTGAAGCCAGGTCGACAATGACAAAGTCAAATCTGGTAGCGGCATAGTCGAGCAACTGCCGAGTCTTCTCGAACCCAATCTCTGGCCAGCGATTAGTCATGGTCAGACCAGCCAGCAGTTTCAGTTTTTGTTTAGGCAATTGAAAGTCGAGCAAGAGTTGGTCAAAGCTGTCATCGCTCAGTCGCAGCTGATCAATCAATCGAATGGCAGCGCTGATGCCCGAGTAGTGCTGGTCGAATCCGAAGTGCTGCGCGAGCGAAGGTGCATAGACGTCGGCATCAATCGCTAAAACCGACTTGCCGAACTTGGCCAACTCGCAAGCAAGCGAGGCAGTCATCGAAGTTCGGCCGACCGAGCCGGCAGCAGACCAAACCGCAATGACCTGGCCGCTAGTCGCTGCTGATGACACTTATGAACCCACCGTCTGCGCTTGCCAACATGAGTGCGGGCAGGTCTGTTTCGAGGGCAGCAACTTCGAGCGTGCTGAGCGCTGCCCCACCGCCGCTGAAAGCAGATTCGAGGTCGGTTCTGGCTCGAACCTCAAGTTTGCTGGCAACGCGCACAGGTTGGCTGGGCACTGCAATTGCTGCGGCTTTCGGCACGAACCAGACGTCGATAAGCGTGCCGGCTCTGATGCCTGCCGAGAGAGGCTCTGAAGGGCTTAGCATCACTGAGAAGCGCTCATCTGCCCATCCGAGTGCTGAAATCGAGAGCAGTTCGCCGGCCCTGATCGGCAGCTTGAGTCGAACATCTGCCGGAAGCCTCTCGAGATAGAGCTCTGCCGAGGGGCCGAGCGCAACGGCAATTTTCGTGAATTGGCTTTCTGTCAGCACGCTGCCGCTTGGCATGTCTCGCTTGGCCACGAGAAACTCGACGGTTTGGCTAGGTCGATTCATCGAAATGATTAGGGCGACGGCAGTGGCCATCAGCGCAAACGCGAGTGCGATTAGCCACTTTCGATTGGGCGATGCAGCCACGCGTGATTTCATCGCCCGAGCCATTCTTGTAATTCGTTTTTATCTGCGGTTTCGATGATTCTCAGAAACTCAACCGAGTCGAGCCCGATCGCGGTGGGCAGCTGAGAGCGATCTCGAAGAAACAGTAAACCGTCGCTAACGGCTACAATCGCGGCTAGTCGAAGGCGCGGTGAAGAGGTCTTGATTGCCACCGATATGGGCATCGGCATTTCGCTTAGAAACTGCTCCAGTTTCAATTCACGAGCGCGCAGTGTCGGCAGATCGGCAGCGTTGGCGGCATCGAAGTTGAACCGAACCTCTGAGATTTTCGATTTCTGAATGCAGAGCCAATCGGCGGTCTGCTCGTCTAACCCGGCAATGAAGTCGGTGGCCAGAATTGGTGCAACCAGACTGAATTGCGTTTGGTCGGTAGCCGCAATTGTCAGACGGTTAGCAGTTGCAGTGATTTGCTTTGCCGTCACCGTGCAAATTCTTTCGAAACCCGCTTCGAGATCTTCAATGAGTGATTCAAGTGTCATGGGCAAATTATTCGCACAAGTGATTTCTTGATGAAAAAGTTATCCACAAGTCTTCGAAAAATATTTACCTCAGCAACATTTCGCAATAGCGTCTATGAACCGAGCAAACGCTCGATGGGGGAAAGAGAGAGAAAATGAAAGGCAACAAAGAACCAGCAGAACCGAAGAAGAAACGAGTCGTCAAAAATCAGCTGGATGAAGCTGACTACTTCGGCGAGCAATACTGCAAAACAGAAGATTTAGAGAGTCCAGACAAGCTTTTGCGAATGCTGGCACCGGCGGTGGTTGAAGTGATTGCGGGGGCAAGAAACATCACCCAATTGGCCGCCCACCTCAGCGAAGAGGTTTATGGCCGACTGCGAGATCGAGCCATAAAAGTGGCTCAAGAGCAGGCTAAACGAGGCGAAGTAGCCAAAACGCCAAACCTTCGGGTTGGCAAAATGAAGAACCAAGAGCCTCGCGATGGCGTGGTTGAGTCGGTTGTGCTGGTTCAGTCGCCAACTCGAACGCGAGCCGTCACCATTCGGCTAGAGGGCATAAACCACAGGTGGCGAGCCACCTCGGTTTCGGTCATCTAGTTCTTGAAGAAAGCGCTGCCCTGGCCTGGCTTGCCGTCGTCTTTTTTGTCGGCTGGCTTGGCTGGGGCGTCGCTGCTTCCTTGGTGAATCTCGGCACTGCCGTCTTCGCTAGGTGAGGTGTAAGTGAGCTTCTTGGCGTCAGTCTTCACAGCGGTGACCGGCTCAGCTGCCTGAACCTGCACCTCGATGTTGAACATGTAGCCAACAGACTCTTCTTTGATGGCACCCATCATCTGCTGGAACATGCCATAGCCCTCTCGCTGGTATTCAACCAACGGGTCACGCTGAGCCATCGCACGAAGGCCGATGCCCTCTTTCAGGTAGTCCATCTCATAGAGGTGATCGCGCCACTTGCGGTCGACAACCGAAAGCACAACACGACGTTCAAGTTCACGCATTGCCGCGTCACCGATTTGCTCGGCGCGCTTGTCATAGGCAACCTTTGCATCAGAAACCAACTCGCGAGTCAACCACGCACGGGTCAACTTGTTGCGGTTGCCTGCTTCAGCAAGAACCTCAGAAATCTCTAAGCCAACCGGATAGATGGTCTTCAAGTCACTCCAGAGAGCTTCGAGATCCCAGTCTTTTCCGCTGCCTTCAACGATGTGCTGGTTCACGACATCACTGATTACGTCGTCGAGGAACCCGGCGATGCGAGCCTGAATGTCGTCGCCCTCAAGAATGTGGCGACGGTCGGTGTAAATTGCATCGCGCTGGCGAGACATGACATCGTCATATTTCAATACGTTCTTGCGAATCTCGGCGTTGCGGCCTTCAACTTGTGACTGAGCACTTTGAATTGCGCGGCTTACCAACTTTGACTCGATAGCGGTGTCGTCAGGAACGCCTGGTCGGTTCATCATGCTTGCAGCGGCGCCCGAGTTGAACAAGCGCATTAGGTCGTCGGTTAGTGAGAGGTAGAAACGTGATTCACCGACGTCACCCTGACGACCTGAACGGCCGCGCAACTGGTTGTCGATGCGGCGCGATTCGTGGCGCTCGGTTCCGAGAACATAGAGACCTCCAGCTGCAAGAACCTTCTCAGCCTCAACGGCAACAGCTGCCTTGATCTTGTCGAACTCGGTTGCCCAAGCCTTCTCATATTCTTCTGGAGTTTCGTCTGCGTGCAGACCGCGCTTGTTCAAAGCTTCAACGGTCAAGAACTCAGAGTTTCCTCCGAGCATGACGTCGGTTCCACGGCCGGCCATGTTGGTGGCAACTGTGACGGCACCTAGGCGACCAGCCTGAGCAACGATGATTGCTTCGCGAGCGTGGTTCTTGGCGTTCAAGACTTCGTGGCGAACGCCGCGCTTGGCAAGCAGCTTTGAAAGGTATTCGCTCTTCTCAACCGAGGTAGTGCCAACCAATACCGGTTGACCCTTGGCGTGACGCTCGGCGATGTCTTCGACGACCATGTTGAACTTGATCTCTTCGTTCTTGAAGATCAGGTCAGGCTGGTCTTTGCGAACCATTGGCTTGTTGGTCGGAATCGGAACAACACCGAGCTTGTATGTGCTCATGAACTCGCCCGCTTCGGTTTCAGCGGTACCGGTCATGCC
>JAGOAI010000041.1 GCA_017983965.1 Rhodoluna sp.
GCCCAGGATCAAAAACTTCTGCACTCGATGAACTCGCGCAAAAACTTGGAGACGCACTAGACACTCGAGCAAAGATCAAGCTCGGAAAAAAGAATGGCGAAATCAAAATCGAATTCGCAACCATGGGTGACCTGTTCAGAATTCTCGACAAGTTCGGCATCGACCGCAACATTTAAAGATTCGCGTTTCACATTTCCTGTGAAACTTATTTAGCGCGTGCGAACGGCCGCTTCTGCAAGCGAAAGATAAACGCTGCTTAGCGTTGAACCCTCTGCGGTAATTGCCTGAGGCAAAAGCGATGTCTCGGTCATGCCAGGGCAAACGTTAGCTTCGAGAAACCACACCACGCCCTTCTTGTCGACGATTGCATCGACTCGCGAGATGTGACGCAAACCTAGAGCTACGTGCGAATCGGTTGCGAGTTTCGCAGCGCGTTCGCCGATTGCTTTCGAAACGCGAGCCGGAACGTAATAGTTGGTTTCGCCGGCGGTGTATCGCTCTTGATAACCGAAGCGACCAGACACCGGTTCAACCTCAACGGCCGGCAACGCGATTGGTCCTGAACCCAAATCGATAACGCTGATTGCGAGTTCGGTTCCTTCGATGTATTTCTCAATGATTGCTACATCGCAGTAAACATATGCATCGACCATCGCACGTGAAAGTTCGTCGGCTTTCTTCACCACAGAAACACCTTGAGCACTTCCGCTGCGCGCTGGTTTCACAACCAACGGAAAACTAATTGTTTGCGTGACTGCCTTGAGCACACCGTCTGCATCGAGCTCGCGAAAGGTATCTTTGGGCAAAGTGATTGATGCCGGTGTTTGAATTCCGGCTTGAGCGACGATCACCTTTGCAATTGATTTATCCCAGGCGAGACGAGCACCGCTAGCGGTTGCGCCAACGAAAGGAACGCCGGCTAACGAAAGAATGTCGCGAAGCGCTCCGTCTTCACCGCTAGCTCCGTGTAGGCAAGGCCAGATCACATCTGGCTTGTCTTTCTTAATGTTTGAAAAAAGTTTGTCGTCTGGCTCGCGAATGATTACCTCGGCACCAGCTTCGAGCAAAGCGTCGGCAACGCGACGACCAGACTTCAGTGAGATATCGCGTTCGTGCGAAATGCCACCCGCAAGAATTTGAACCTTGAGTTTGCTCTTCGACTTGCCTTTAGAAATCATTTCCGCCTACTTAGTTTTCTTGCCGAATGTTTCTAGCAACTCTGTCTGCAAATTAATCACAGATGCGAGTCGTTTGATTCCTACCTTGATGTTTTCTGGAGTCGGAAAGCTGTAGCAAACACGAAGGTGCTGATGGCCGGTTCCGTCACCAAAGAATGCAGCGCCAGGTGTGTAAGCGACCAACTCTTTAACTGCGAGAGGAAGCATCGCCTTCGAGTCGATTCCTTCAGGAAGCGTTAGCCAAAGATAGAAGCCACCGTCTGGTTGCGTGGTGTGAACGTTCGGAAGATATTCGCGCATCGCTTCGAGAGCCGCATTTTTGCGCTCGTGATAAACACCACGGAAAGTGTCTACCTGTTTGCGCCAATCGGCAATCGAAAGATATTCGCTGATCATCATTTGCGAGAACATCGATGGGCAAAGCAACGCCGACTCTTGAGCTAAAACGATCTTGTCGCGAAGCGCTGGAGGAGCAAGAACGTAACCGACTCTGAACCCCGGCGCCAAAATCTTTGAGAACGAACCTAGGTAGATGACGTTGTCATCCATGCTTCGAAGCGCATCGGGCACCGGCTTGTCGAAATAGAGCAGTCCGTATGGGTTGTCTTCGAGAACCAGAATGTGTTCGCGCTGGCAAATCTCGATGATCTTCGGGCGGCGCTCTTTGGCGAGGGTCACGCCCGAAGGGTTCGCGAAGTTCGGCACCAAATAGAGAAACTTGATGCGGCGACCCTGCTTCTTCATTCGGTCGATTGCCTCTTGAAGCGCCTCTGGCGAGATGCCCTCTTCGTCTGTGTAGACGTGCTCGATGTGAGCCTCGTAGTGCCTAAAGATTCCGATCGCGCCAACGTAAGAAGGGCCTTCGGCAAGAACGACATCGCCCTTGTCGAGAAACAGTCCGGCAACAAGGTCGAGCGCGTGCTGCGAACCGGTTGTGACAACCACGTCGTCTGGTGAGGCATGGATGCCCTCGAGCGCCATGATGTCGCGCAACTGCTCGCGAAGCTCGGCGTCGCCCTGGCCGCCACCGTATTGAATCGCGAGATTGCCCTTCTTGGCCATCATCGACTCGTATGACTTGGCGAGCAATTCTTTTGGCAGCGCCGAAACATAAGGCATTCCGCCGGCGAGCGAGACTACTTCTGGGCGTGAAACAACGGCAAAGAGCGCGCGAACCTCAGAGACAGAAAGGGTGTGGGCGCGTTCCGCGTAGGAATCTAACCAGCCATCGAAGTTAGTGCTGCGCGGAGTATTGCTGTCAGGCATAGGCCTATTTGAGCCACTGAGCGAGGTCTTGCTCAAGCGCAAACTTTGGCTTGGCACCGACCATGGCCTTAACGAGCTGCCCGCCTTCGAAAACCTGAAGGGCAGGAATGCCGGTTACGCCATACTGCTGAGCTAGACCTGGCTCTTCGTCGACGTTGACCTTTACGATCTCGATCTTGTCGCCATACTCAGCTGAAATCTGGTCGAGGATAGGTGAAACCTGGCGGCATGGGCCACACCACTCGGCCCAGAAGTCAACCAAAACTGGCTTGGCGCTGGCAAGTACATCTGCCTGAAAGCTTGCGGTTGTTACGTTCTTGGCCATTTTTATCCTCGGTTTCTTGTGGAACTTAGTTTCTAAATTTAGTGGGAGTCTAGGTAGTGCTCAGCATCTAGGGCTGCGACACAGCCCGAGCCGGCAGCGGTAATCGCCTGACGGTAGGTCGGGTCAATCACGTCGCCACAGGCAAATACACCTGGGATGCTGGTGCGCGAGCTGCGACCGTCAACCTTGATGAACTTCTCGCTGGTCAACTCGAGCTGGTTTTCGACCAACCAAACGCGAGGGTCTGAACCAATTGCGATGAAAAGGCCGTCGATTGTGAGTTCGCTGATGCTGCTATCGACGGTGTTCTTCAACTTGACGCCCGAAAGGTTCTTTTCGCCGAGCAACTCTTCGACTGCCGAGTTGTAGACAACCTCGATCTTTGGGTTGTTCAAGACGCGGTCTTGCATGGTCTTTGAGGCCTTGAACGAGTCGCGGCGGTGAATCAGATAAACCTTGCTGCCGAAGCGGCTCAAGAAGTTGGCTTCTTCCATGGCTGAGTCTCCACCGCCAACAACCGCGATCGCCTTTTCTCTGAAGAAGAAGCCGTCGCAGGTTGCACACCACGAGACGCCGTGGCCGCTCAGTTCTTTTTCACGAGGCAAACCGAGCTCGCGGTAAGCAGCTCCGGTTGCCAAAATAACGGTCTTAGCCTCGAAAGTCTGGCCACCACCGGTCTTCACAATCTTGATGTCACCCTTTAGTTCGACCTCGATAACGTCATCTAAGAGAATTTCGGTGCCGAAGCGCTCGGCCTGGGCCTGCATGCTCGCCATTAGATCTGGGCCCATCAGGCCGTCTGGAAAACCAGGAAAGTTCTCAACCTCGGTGGTCTTCATGAGCTCGCCACCGGCTTCAACCGACGAGGCGATTAGCAACGGCTCGAGCCCCGCACGAGCGGTGTAGATGGCGGCGGTGTAGCCAGCTGGCCCTGAACCGACAATGATGACGTTGCGCAAGATTTCTCCTAGAACTGGGCGATTGCCCCACAGATACTAAGCAAATTTTAGCGGCGCAAAATTCCCTTTGCTGACGCCAGGGCGTTCTCAACCTCACGAACACGCAACAGCTTGAGTAACAAGAGGTAAACAGTCACCATGACTGCACCGACAGCGAGATCGACAACGAGAGAGTTGACGATGGTTTTCACGGCAAACGCTCCCGCGCCGACGCCACCGAACAGGTTGAGTGTGCCCCAACCGGCAGCAGCGGCGACGGCTGCAGCCGCCCCGAACTTGAGGGTGCTGCTTGCGATTTGGTGCTGACCGAGAGAACCGATTCGTCTGCGCAGCAACCAGTAGGCGAGAGCCGCTTGAACCGTGACGGTGAAGCTGGTGAGCAAGCTGAGGCCAACCACCAACCATTCGCGTTCGACCAAGAACGACATCGATAGCGAACCGGTGATGTGCAAAGCAATCTGCACGCAGGTGAAAATGAATGGCGTGCGAGTGTCTTCAAGCGCATAGAACGAACGCTGCATCATGAACACGAAACTGAACGGCAGCAAGCCGACCATCAGCGCAATCAAAACGTTGGCAAGAGCGGCGGTGCCGACATATTCGCCGATGAAGATTCGCGAGATCGGGTAAGCGAGCACGATGATGGTCGCGCTCGCGATAACCGAGATGAGCGAAATGGTGCGAAGTCCTTGCGCGAGATCTGACTTCATTAGGTCGATGCGATTTTCTTGAACGTGCGCAGACATCTTTGTGAAATATGCGGTGGCAATCGAAACGGTTGCAACGCTGTGCGGCAACATGAAAATCAACCACGCGATTGCAGCGGCAGCAACCGACGCAACTGCAACCGAATTGCTTCGCGCGCTAACCGCACTCGATGCAACAACGGTTTGAACTAGCCCACCGATTTGCGTTGCAACGACCATGCCGAGCGACCATGACGCTGCCTTAAGTGCAGGTCGCAATCCGAAACCACGCCACTTGAAATTTAGGTTGAGCTTGATTCCAATTTTCTTCCAGGCGACAAAGAGAATTAGTGCCTGCGAAATAACTCCGAGTGTTGCCGTGCCGGCTATCCATGAAATTTGCAACTGCGACCAGTCGGAAACGTTCTGGGTTCCGGTTGGGTCGGTGCCGAACATCACGACGTAACCGATGAGACCGGCGAGCGAGACAACGTTGTTCAAAACCGGTGCCCACATGAACGGGCCGAATGCGCTGCGTGCGTTAAGCACTTCGCCCAATAGCGAATAGAGGCCGTAGAAGAAAAGTTGCGGCAGGCACCAGTATGCGAACGCGGTTGCTAGCGCGAGCTGCGATGCCGACCAGCCCGAGGTGTAGAGCGAAACCAAAACCGGCGCTGCCAGCGTGGTGGCTACAGTCGTGAAAAAGAAGATGGTGATGATGAAGGTCAGCAGCTTGTCGACATAGCCTTTGCCGCCGTCTTTGTGTGCTTTTGCCTTGACGATCTGCGGAACCAAAACCGCCTGCAGCACTCCACCCACGATGATCGCATAGACGTTGTTTGGCAGCTGATTGGCTACACCGAAGGCATCGGCGGCGTTTGTGGTGACACCGATTGCCATGGCGAGCAGCACCGAACGCGCGAAGCCGAGTGCTCGCGAAAGCACCGTTCCGCTTGCCATAACCAGCGAAGACTTTACGACGCTCAAGCGGCGTTCCTATTTTCGCGGCGCTTGCGAAGAGTTCGCATTAAGCCGAGTGTTCCGAGAATTGAAACGGCAGCGGTGAAGCCCATGATGATTGTGGTCTCGGCGTCTGCGTTCACATTTACATGGATGATGGTTTTCTCATTTAGTGAATGACCAGAAAAACTTTTTAGCCAAACGACCAGATCAACTTTGCCAACACCGGTTGCAGACACTGGCAACTTTGCAGTCACAGTTGTTCGCGCAGGAATCTTAACTTCAATGGCTGCCGGAATAACCAAACGACCGTTGGTTGCAATCGCGTGCATGTGCACAACCACATCGTTTGCATAATCATTTTGAATTCGAACCGGAATGTTCGACGAAGATGAAAGCAGATTGATATCAGAACCTGGCACGAAGTGCACGCGTGCAAAGTCGGTGGGTTTTTCGTTGTGCACATTTGCACTCGCCGATGACGTCGACATCATTGCGAAAGATAGCGCGAGCGCAGCAGCTGCAAATTTGCGAATCACTCTTCGGCCCTCGCCCACTCGATAACTTTTCTAGCGAGGCGTTTTTCGTTTTCGTGTGCAAGTTGATTCTCGAGTTCGTGTAGTGAGAACCAACGAACGTCGACAGCTTCTTGATCGGGATCATTTTCTACGGTGAGCTCGCCACCGGTTTGCTGAAATAAAAAGTGATGAACGGTTTTTACAACCGTTTTTTCTGGCGTCTGAAATTCATAGGTAATGTCGCCGAGATGTTCGAGAATGTCTGCCTCGAGTCCGGTCTCTTCTGCGATTTCGCGAACCGCTGCCTGCTCGATTGTTTCGTTGCCCTCGGGGTGACCCTTTG
>JAGOAI010000042.1 GCA_017983965.1 Rhodoluna sp.
AAGCAAAAGGGTTCACAGATTCTCGACCAGTTTGGTCGCAACCTAACTCAGGCTGCAGCCGACGGCAAGCTCGACCCGGTAATCGGTCGTGAGCGCGAGATCGAACGCGTCATGCAAATTCTTTCTCGTCGTTCAAAGAACAACCCGGTTCTCATTGGTGAACCTGGTGTTGGCAAGACCGCAGTTGTCGAAGGTCTCGCTCAGGCGATTGTGACCGGCAACGTTCCTGAAACTTTGAAGGGCAAGCAGCTCTACACACTCGACATGGGTGCGTTGATTGCCGGATCACGCTACCGCGGTGACTTCGAAGAGCGACTTAAGAAGGTCACCAAGGAGATTCGCTCACGTGGCGACATCATCACTTTTATCGATGAGATTCACACCTTGGTTGGTGCTGGTGCTGCCGAGGGTGCAATCGACGCGGCCTCAATCTTGAAGCCAATGCTTGCCCGTGGAGAGCTTCAGACCATTGGCGCAACCACTCTCGATGAGTACCGCAAGCACTTCGAAAAAGACGCAGCGCTTGCTCGTCGTTTTCAGCAGGTTATGGTCAACGAGCCTTCGTTGCCACACACCATCAACATCTTGAAGGGCCTTCGCGACCGCTACGAAGCGCACCACAAGGTCTCGATCAGCGACGGCGCTCTTGTAGCAGCAGCCAACCTGGCCGACCGTTACATCACCGACCGCTACCTGCCAGACAAGGCAATCGACCTTATCGACGAGGCCGGCGCTCGCTTGCGCCTCTCGTTCTTGTCATCGCCACCTGAGCTTCGTGAACTCGAAGAGCAGATCGCCGAAATCAAGAAGTCAAAAGAGAAGGCAATCGAAGACCAAGACTTCGAACTTGCTGCGTCAAAGCGCGACGAAGAGAAGAAGGCCAACATCGAGCGCGTGAAGCTCGAGAAGCAGTTTCGCACCGGAAACGTTCAGGTCGGCGGAGTTGTTGACGAAGGCCTAATCGCCGAAGTTCTCGCTCAGGCAACCGGAATTCCTGTGTTCAAGTTGACCGAAGAAGAGAGCACCAAGCTCATCTACATGGAAGACGAACTGCACAAGCGCGTCATCGGTCAAGAAGACGCTATCCGTGCGATTTCGAAGTCGATTCGTCGTCAGCGTGCTGGCTTGAAAGACCCGAACCGCCCATCTGGTTCGTTCATATTCGCCGGCCCAACCGGCGTCGGAAAGACCGAGCTCGCCAAGGCACTCGCCGAATTCTTATTCGACGACGAAGGCGCTTTGATCTCGCTCGACATGTCTGAATATGGTGAGAAGCACACCGTATCTCGTTTGTTCGGTGCGCCTCCGGGCTTCGTTGGCTTCGAAGAGGGTGGCCAGCTAACCGAGAAGGTTCGTCGCAAGCCATTCAGCGTTGTTTTGTTCGACGAGATCGAAAAGGCTCACCCAGACATCTTCAACTCGTTGTTGCAGATTCTCGAAGAGGGTCGCCTCACCGATGGCCAGGGTCGCGTAATCGACTTCAAGAACACCATCATCATCATGACCACGAACCTCGGAACCCGCGACATTGCTCGCGGCGTGATGGGCTTCGCGCTCGAGGGTGACGGCGGCGGTGACTACGACCGCATGAAGGGCAAGGTCAACGAAGAGTTGAAGAAGAACTTCAAGCCGGAGTTCTTGAACCGTGTTGACGAGACCATCGTGTTCCCGCAGCTCAACAAAGAAGAGCTCGTTCAGATTGTCGACCTCTTCATCAAGAAGTTGTCAGTTCGCCTAGAAGACCGCAACATGACCTTGCGTCTATCGCAGTCTGCGAAAGACCGCCTCATCGAGATTGGTTTCGACCCAGCTCTAGGTGCGCGACCATTGCGTCGTGCAGTTCAGCGCGAAATCGAAGACAAGCTCAGCGAGCAGATCTTGCACGGTGAACTACAAAACACCGAGCACGTCGACGTTGACTTCATCAATGGTGAATTCATTTTCACTAGCCGAGCACGCGAGGCCGCTAGTAGCATTTAGTAATGCCTACTAGCACCTTTCGCGTTCGCCCAGCCCGCACCTCAGATGTGCGCGCTATTCAGGCTATTCGCGAACCTTTCTTAGGCAAGGTGCTGCAACACCACGAGCTTGTTGGTCTCTTCGAAAAGATTCAAGAGTTTCAGGTTGTTGTCGACGGCAACGATCGCGTTCTCGCCGCCGGAGCACTTCACGTTATGTGGGAAGACCTCGCCGAAGTTCGCTCGATTGTTGTCGATGACTCAATGCGCGGCAAAGGCATCGGCCACCTTCTTGTCGAAGCGCTAATCGAAGAAGCACGCAAACTCGGCATCAAGCGAGTCTTCTGCCTAACCTTCGAGACCGGATTCTTTGGCAAACACGGATTCGAACCGATTAGCGATGTTCCGGTCGACGCCGAAACCTTCGAAGAGATGGTTCGCTCAACCGACGTCGGTGTTGCAGAGTTTCTTGATTTGGCGCGCGTCAAAGAAAACACGCTCGGCAACACCCGCATGCTTAAGCTGCTCTAGCCAGATGGCTAGTTAGCCTTGAGGCATGTCGAATCGCATGCCTCCCAGAACCCGCAGAAACGTTGACCCTGCTATCTATCGCAGACGTCGCATTTTCTTCGCCACCGCGGCTTTGGTTGTCATCGCACTGCTTTGGGCTTTGATTCAAGGCATCATCGGCTTCGTAGGCGGATTCTTCGCGCCAGCAGCAGCACCAACTCCGACCACAGCTGTGGTGGCAGGCGCCCCTTGTGTTGATGGAGCCGTTCAGGTTCTTGCGTACGTTGGCGATCAGAGTCAGACTCCAGCAACGACCTTTGCGAAAGACGAAAATCCGTTCATTTGGTTCAGCGTCACTAACAACGGCAACGTGGCCTGCACATTTGATGCTGGTTCGAGCGTTTCGTTCTACACAATCACTAGCGGTGACCGCGTCTTCTGGGATTCCCACGATTGCGACCGCAGCGAAGATGAGAGCGCGATCATTACTTTGCAGCCAGGTGAAACTAAGCCATCGGGTGCATCTAACTGGTTGAAGGTTTTCTCATCATCAACTGGTTGTTCTACCGGTCAAGAGCCAGTGCCGACGGGTGGCGCTTCGTATCACCTGCAGGCAACAGTCAACGGGGTCGTCTCGAACGACGTGCAGTTCGTCTTGAACTAGTTCTTAAGTTTGTAACCACTTGGGCATTTTGGGCTTGCTGCTGTAATTTTCTTAGAGACTTTAGGCGTTTTTACGCTGACGCACGTGATGGTCTTTGGCTTAATTGAAGTCGACACCTTCAGGCGGAGGGTTTTGTTAGAAAATGTAAAATTTGTTGCCCGAAGTTTGAGCCAATCGCCAGTTTGGCTAACCGTAGCCACCGCGTATTCGGTTTCTCCAGATTTGCTGTCGAGAACCGTCAAGGTAGCAGAGATTGGTACGTTTGGAATTTTGTAAAGACATCGCAAGATGCTCGCCCGTATCACTAAGTCGTAAGAGCCCTTTGCAACTTCACCATTTTCTGTAAAGTGCATACCAGCTACTTTGTAGTCAAGGTATCCGCCTTTGTAAATTGGCGGGTCCCAAGAGAACGCGACGGCATTGCTAGAAGCCAAACCGCTGAAGGTATTTCTGGGAAAACAATTTCCAGCCACAGGGCTGCTTCTGAGGTTCCAGTCCGTGGTAGTTGCAGAGTCCTTGTCTCTGGCAAACTCTCGCACTTCGGAAATCCAATCGAATGCGCTTCCTGTTTCAATCCCGACACCAGAGGCATTTGCAGTGTTCTTTAATCCAAGAAACTTCATTGAAGGGGTGACTGTTCCTTTCGGCACAAGCGCCGAAAGCCTATGCACAGTAAGGACCTTGGCATCTATTGCTAGTCGGTTCATGGTTTTTGAAATTGGCAACATCGTGAAATTTGGGTCGCTCACTCTTCCACTAAACCAGCCATAAGCTTCGCTTGGCATTCTTAGGCTCAAGCCAACGCGTGTTTCAGGGTCAAAATCTTCGTAAACCAGCAGCGTCCCTTCCTCAGTCACGAGATCACGTCTCGAGAGCGTGTATTCGCCTTCGAGATAGTTGCCTGGCTTAGCTACAGGTCCTGTTAGCGCTGTCCCTGCCGGTATTTCAGTAAACTCATCCGCATTTCCAACTAGGGGTGCCGTTGAAAAGGGCGAAACTCCAACACTGAATTTAAAAAGTTCAAATTTTCCGCTCTTGAAGTTGAAGTCAAGATTTGCCGTCGCTGAAACTAAGTACCTTGTGGTCCCTGATGGAGCCGCGATTGATGGGACATCAAAGACAAGTCCCGGGCTAGAAGCGGGTAAGCCATACTTTGGATCTGCTTCCCAGGAATTACCGACAAGCTCTCCAACAAATTTTGCCTCTTTTGGTTCAAGACCGTCTTTATAGATGTTCACATTCTCGATGCACATACTTTGACTTGACGTTTCACACATTGGAAATACTTGCAGCGCTGTGAATTCAAAATCCTTGTGGAGGCTTGGATTACAAGGACCAACGCCGAACTTCAAGCAACCGGACCCGCCATTGCCTCCGCCATCCTTATTTTTCCTAATGATGCTTATGAATGAATGTGAATACTGAGTTTCATTGCTGTCGCTAAAGGTTACGTTCGTACCACCTTGCTCGATTTTTGGTTGCCATTGCGCAGCATTTGCAGCGTTGCCAAGCGTCAAAGTGAGAATTATTGACAGTACGTAGTGGGCAATGCGTTTCATGGAACCCCCAGGTTGTGAATTCCTTAAGGTTACCAGTTAAGGGCGAGAGCCAAAGCTTGCTTTAGGCCGCCAACGCTGTTTTCAACGCTGCGCACAAAGCCGAGACGCTCGGCCTCTTGCTTGCGCAACTTGTTGTTAGTGACCGGGCGAATTTCACCCGCGAGTGAAATTTCGCCGAACGCAGCCAGGTTGTGTGACACGGGTTTGTCTTGAACTGCAGAAGCGATTGCAATCGCGATTGCGAGATCGGCAGCTGGCTCGGTGATGCGAACACCACCAACTGTTGAAACATAAACATCAAGTTCACCAAGACGCATGCCGGCACGACGTTCGAGCACTGCGAGCAACATCGCAACGCGCGATGAGTCAACACCGTTAGTCACGCGACGCGGGTTAGGTGAAGAAGACTTAACCACTAGTGCCTGAACCTCCGCGATGAGTGCGCGTTTGCCTTCGACGGCAACTGTCACACAGGTTCCTGAAACTGGAGTGTCGCCGCGCGACAAAAACAAACCGCTCGGGTCGGCAACTTCGCGAATGCCTTCGCCGGTCATTTCGAAACAACCAACCTCGTCGGTTGGCCCGAAGCGGTTCTTCAGGCTGCGCACGAAGCGAAGTGAAGTTTGACGATCGCCCTCGAAGTGGCAGACAACATCAACCAGGTGCTCGAGCGCTCGAGGGCCGGCAATGCTGCCATCTTTGGTGACGTGGCCAACCAAAATGATTGGCAGGTTCTGTTCTTTGGCAACACGAATGAGGTTGGTGGCCACCTCGCGAATCTGCGATGGCATGCCGGCGGCACCGTCGATCTCGGCATGAGCAATGGTCTGAACCGAGTCGATAACAAGAAGTTCGGGCTTGGTTGCCTCAATCTGACCCAACACTGAACCCAGGTCGGTCTCGCTAGCCAGAAATAGGTTTTCACTGAGCGCGCCGGTGCGCTCAGCTCGCAGGCGAATCTGCCCGACAGACTCTTCACCGCTGACATAGAGCACTCTGGCCCCGCCCTGAGCGGTCTTGGCCGCAACTTCGAGCAAAAGGGTCGACTTGCCAACGCCAGGCTCGCCAGAGAGCAAGACCACGGCACCGGGAACGAGCCCGCCGCCCAGAACGCGGTCGAATTCGGCTACTCCTGTGCCACGGCTGGCAACCGAGTCGGTGCTGATCTCGGTGATTGGTTTGGCCGCGCTAGAGGCGACGATTACCGACGCCTTGACCGAGCGAACCGAGCCAAGGCCCTTGCCGCCGCCGACTGAGCCTTCGCGAAGGGTATCCCAGGCTTGGCACTCGCCACACTGGCCGACCCATTTGACTGAGGTCCAACCGCATTCGGAGCATGAATAAGAAGTCTTTGGGGCCATGC
>JAGOAI010000043.1 GCA_017983965.1 Rhodoluna sp.
TATGCGTCGATCAGCTTGGTGATGTCGACTAGGTCACTTTGTTGCGCCTTTTGCCCGGCTCGCTCTGTCATGAACCAATTTTGACCATTAACCTTTATCTATGCCAAAGAAATCGAGTAACGGTTCAGTCAAGAAGAAGGTCTACGCCTACCTAGGGCCGGTCGGAACCTTCACCGAACTCGCGCTCGCTCAGGTGGCAGAGGCCAAGGGTCAGGTCTGGCTGCCCGTTTCTCACGTGCAAGAGGCCATCGACCTCGTGCTCAGCAAGCAGGCCCACCGCGCAATCGTGCCGGTTGAGAACTCAATCGAGGGCGGCGTTTCGGCAACCCTAGATGCCCTTGCCAGCACCGAAAACATCCGAATCTATGGCGAATATCTCGTCAACGTGAAGTTCGACCTAGTCGCTCGCCCAGGCGTCAAAATAACGGATGTGCGCACCGTCGCAACCCATCCGGTGGCTTATGCGCAGACTCGCAAGTGGCTAAACGAGAAGTTGCCAAATCACCACCACCTGCCAACCACTTCGACAGCTGCCGCAGCAGCCGAGTTGCTCGAGAGCAACATCGCTCAGGCGGCCGTGGCGGCATCGACGATCACAGATCACTACAAGCTCAAAGTTTTGGCTAAGAACATCGGCGACAACAAGAACGCGCAGACTCGCTTCATTCAGATTGGCTTGGCCGGTTCACTTGCCGAGCGCACCGGTGGCGACAAGACCTCTGTGATTGTTGAGTTGCCAACCGACCGCCCAGGTGCACTTCTTGAAATGCTCGAGCAGTTCGCGGCTCGCGGCGTAAACCTTTCGCGAATCGAGTCACGGCCAATTGGTGATCGACTCGGTCGCTATCGTTTCAATATCGATGTGCAGGGTCACATCGATGACGATGCAGTTGCCGAAGCGCTAAAGGGTCTTCACCGCTTCAGCCCGAAGGTTATTTATCTTGGATCATATGCGCGCGCAGATAAAGAGAAGTCTGTGCACGAAGGAAACAACTCGAACCCTGAGTTTGCTTCGGCAGATGCTTGGTTAAAGAAACTTAAGAGCGCACGATAATCGCACGCGCGATTGTCTCAAACTCAACTTCGTGAATCACACCGATGGCATCGCCATCAAGTTGCAGCTCAACTTTTTCTTCGGGAAGCACTCGCACTTTTTTGCCTGCGAGATTTTCTAGCGTCTTCACGTTTCCTGTTGCATCGAGCAACTTGCGACCAGCGCGAGTTGTGCGCACCACGTTGTTGCCGATGGTCACGCGGGTCCAGAAATCTATCCAGTCAAAAAAGTGGCGTGGGCCGATAGCGGCAACGTCGAGCTTGCCGTCATCGAGCGCTGCATCGGGCATCATCGAGATTCGCCCAGGCAGCAAACCAACATTGCCGACAAGCAGGGTGAGCACGCGAACGGTTCGGGCCTCGCGACCATCGACCTGAATTTCGAGTCGATGATATTTCAACGGCATCGACTTGAAGCCCGATTCGACATAGGCGATCCAGCCGAGGCGACGCTTTCGAGCGGCATCGGTGTTCAACATGATCTTGGCGTCTAAGCCGATGCCGGCCATGACCCCGAAGAGTTTCTCACTGCGGGTCTGGTCTTCGAAGATGATTCGGGCAAGACCCATGTCCATCGGGTGAGCGATTCCGAGAAGGGCTCGACGCGCCTGCACTCTTATGTCATCGAGTTGAATTCCGAGGTTTCGGGCCAGCACGTTGCCTGTGCCAATCGGCACTATTCCGACAGATGCCTTTGAGCCTGACCTGGCAACCGCCTCGAGAACGGTGCGAACTGTGCCATCGCCACCGGCAACAACTATATGAGTTGCCTTTTGCGCGATTGCTCGAAGAGCTTGGGCAGCACCGGTTTCGTCTGCGTCGGTTTTCAACCAGAGAGTTGGCTCCCAGCCGAGCTCGATCACGACAGAGTCAACCGCAGAGCGAAGTTTTCGAAGATCTACTCGCCCCGGGTAATAGATCACCGCTGCTCGGTTGTTTTTCTTGCCCACGTGCACAGCCTATCCGTGTGCAAAATGTTCTATAAAGTGCACATTTGCTCGAGTGTGGCTAACCGCATGTGCCAATCTTTATATCGAAAGAAGGCACAGTGGCAGCGACGCAAAAGCTCTTGGTGGTTGAAGACAACCAATTCATGCGAGCACTTATTACCGAGCTTCTCGAAACCGAAGGCTTTGAAGTTGAAGCTGTTGAGACAGCCTCGGCAGCGGTGAAGGCTGCTGCCAGTTTCGACCCTGACGCAGCAATTCTCGACGTCGAACTTGGCGCGGGGCCAAACGGTTTTGACCTCGCTCGCATTCTTCGCGAGACGTCTCCTGAAATCGGCCTGGTCTTCTTGACTAACATTCCTGAGCCGAAGACCATCGGCGTTGACAACAAGTCGATTCCGAAAGATGCGGCCTATTTGGTGAAAGAGTCTGTCGGTAACACCGAGTTGTTGCTAAGGGCAATCAAGGCCAGTTTGCGTGGTCGCGTTAGCGCCGACCTTCGCCAAGACCGCGAGGCCCACTCGCTATCGAACCTCTCGCGTTCGCAACTCGACCTGTTGCACATGGCAGCGCTAGGTCTCTCGAACACCGAGATCGCGCAGCGACGTGGCACCACCGTGCGAGCTGTAGAGAACCTGTTCAAGCGAGCAATCGAATCGGCCGGCATCGAAGTTGGCCCAGGTGAACACGGACGTGTTCTTGCGGTGCGCAAGTACATCGAGACAGTGGTTCTGCCGAAGAGCTAGAGCTCTGGCGAAGGCCAGGTTCGGCCCTTGAACCAGGCTCTGCACAGGCCGGCATCCGGGCAAAATTGTGCACAGATTCGCTGTTAACAAAGTGGTATCACATTGATACCATTACCCTATGGCCATGACACTAAGACTCACAGACGAACAAGATGCGCGCCTCGAAACTATTGCCGAAACCTTAGGCATGTCTAAGCAACAGGCGGTTATTGCCCTAATCGAGCAGTTTGACGCAGCCGCTACGCGTCGCGCTCGTGTCGATGAAATCTTTCAGAAAGTCATGAAGCGCGACGCCGAGTTGATTCAGAAGCTAGCTGATGCCTGATGCAATATGTTTCGTTAACTGACGCACTTCAGATTGTCGATAGCCTCGGTTTTCATGTTAAAGACGTGGGTCTACTAGATAGCGCTCTGGCTCGACCGTCTGCATCAATGTTTGGCGTAGATGCCTACGAAACACTTGCAGGCAAGGCAGCGGCACTTCATCAATCGCTCGTCAAAAATCATTCACTGATCGATGGCAACAAGCGTTGCTCGTGGTTCCTGTTGAACCTATTTCTAGAACTCAACTCCTGCGAGTTAGAAATGACAACGGAACAGGGCATGGACTTCACCCTTGGGGTTGCAGAGAGCCGCTATGACATTGAACAAGCTGCAGCAATCATCGAGGCTCACCTCAAGAGCCTCTAAATCGCGCTCGGCTAGGCTGTACTCGTGATTGACCCAAACCTGCTCAGAGAAAACCCCGATGCCATCAAGGCTTCGCAGCGCGCTCGCGGCAACGACGAAGCTATCGTCGATGAGGCCGCCAAGGCAGACGCCACCTGGCGCAAGACCCTGCAAGAGTATGAATCACTTCGTGCCGAGCAGAACGCGGCTGCAAAACTCGTAGGTGCTGCAACTAAAGAAGACCGCCCAGCTTTGATCGCAGCGGGTCAGGTGTTGGCAGACAAGGTCAAGGCAGCACTAGAGATTGCCAACGCAGCAGAGGCTCGCTTGAACGAGTTGATGTGGAAGATCGAGAACGTCGTTATCACCGAGGTTCCAGCCGGTGGCGAAGAAAACTTCAAGGTAATTAAAGAAGTAGGCACCCACGCAACTTTCGACTTCGAAGCAAAAGATCACGTAGCGCTCGGTGAGTCACTAGACATCATCGACATCGAACGCGGTGTCAAAGTTTCTGGTTCACGCTTCTACTTCTTGAAGGGTTGGGGCGCTCGCCTCGAACTCGCGCTAATGAACATGGCGCTCGACCTCGCGACCAAGCACGACTTCACCGCGCTCATCACACCAACCCTGGTTCGCCCAGAGGTAATGGCCGGCACCGGTTTCTTGGGTGAACACTCAGACGAGATCTATTACCTGCCAGCCGACGAACTTTATCTAACCGGCACGAGCGAGGTCGCGCTCGCGGGATACCACCGCGACGAAATCATCGACCTGAGCAACGGCCCGTTGCGTTATGCCGGTTGGTCAACCTGCTACCGTCGCGAGGCTGGTTCTGCAGGCCGAGACACCCGCGGCATCTTGCGCGTTCACCAGTTCAACAAGCTCGAGATGTTCAGCTACGTGAAGCCTGAAGACGCTGAGCAAGAGCACCTAAAGTTGCTCGCTCTCGAAGAAGAGATGCTTCAGGCCTGCGAACTTTCATATCGCGTCATCGACACTGCAGCCGGCGACCTCGGTTCGAGCGCAGCTCGCAAATATGACTCTGAGGCTTGGGTGCCAACCCAGAACCAATACCGCGAACTCACCTCGAGCTCGAACTGCACAACCTTTCAGGCACGCCGCCTAAACGTGCGCTACCGCACCGAAGACGGCAAGACCGCGACGGCCGCAACGCTAAACGGAACTCTCGCAACCACTCGCTGGCTCGTCGCAATTCTCGAAACTCACCAGCAGGCTGACGGCACTGTTCGCATTCCTGCGGCGCTTCGCCCATACCTCGGTGGCGCAGAGGTAATCGCGCCTAAATGACAATCGCAACCGGCGACGAGCGTTGGCTCATCGCACTAGACATCGATGGCACACTCGTGCACGATGACGGTTTTCTTTCGCCAAGAGTTGTCGCCGAAGTCGAACGCGTTCGCGCACTCGGACACGAAGTAATCGTCGCAACTGGTCGCAGTGCGGCGAATGCCATTCCGGTAATTAAAGATGTTGGCATTCAACACGGATACGCCGTGTGCTCAAACGGCGCCGTCACTATCAAGTTGCACGACGACGAACCGCGCGGATTCATTCAGCACGAAGTAATTACTTTTCAACCGCGTGAAGTTCTCACCAAGTTGATCGAGAAACTTCCGAACGCTCACTTCGCTGTCGAAAACGTCGACGGCAGTTATAACTTTCACAGGCCGTTCCCGAGTTATGCACTCGGCGTCGACAACTTCGAAACTCCACTCGAGCAACTCATGGATGAGCCGGTGTCGCGCGTGGTTGTTCTCTCGCCTGAACACGATGCCGAAGAATTTGTCGGAGTAATTGCCGACATCGGTCTGCACTCGGTCAGCTATGCAATTGGCTACACGGCTTGGCTCGACATTTCGCCGCAAGGAATCAGCAAGGCTTCTGCGCTCGAGAAGCGTCGCCAGGAACTCGGCATCTTGCCTTCGCAGGTGATCGCGGTTGGCGACGGCCGCAACGACATCAACATGTTTGAGTGGGCTCGTGCCAATGGCGGTTTCGGCTTCGCAATGGGCCAGGGCCCAGACGAAGTGAAGCTCGCTGCTTCGGCAGTTGTCGCCTCGGTCGAAGACGATGGAGTGGCCGAAGTGCTCGCTGGCTTCGAAGGCATTTTGTTTTCGCGCTCTGTCAGTTAGAATTATTTACACGGAAGCGTGCCGGAGCGGCCGAACGGAACAGTCTTGAAAACTGTCGTAGTTAATAGCTACCGTGGGTTCAAATCCCACCGCTTCCTCCAGTAAATACAAAAGACCCAGCATTTTGCTGGGTCTTTTGCTTTATGGGAGTTCTCTGGGACTGCCTAGCCAGCGGGCAGGGTTTCGACTTAAACTTG
>JAGOAI010000044.1 GCA_017983965.1 Rhodoluna sp.
CCAAGACCAGGAGTGATGCCACGCTTCTTAAGTTCGACGACCTGCTGCGCGAGTTCGGCTTTGATTGCCTTCGCGGTTGCGAGTCCGTCGAGCTTAATTGCGGTCATGCGTTATTGACTACCAGTTCTCGAGGTTCGGGTAAAGCGGAAAAGCATCGGTCAACTTGGCAACGCGTGCCTTTAGTGCGTCGATGTCTGGGTTTGGCAAAAGCACACCGGCGATAATCTCGGCAACTTCGGTGAACTCTTCTTCTGCGAAGCCGCGGGTTGCAAGCGCTGGGGTTCCGATGCGAACACCCGAGGTAACCAATGGTGGGCGTGGGTCGTTCGGAACCGAGTTGCGGTTCACGGTGATGCCAACCTGGTGAAGCAAGTCTTCGGCGGTCTTGCCGTCGATCGGTGCGTTGCGAAGGTCAACCAAAACAAGGTGAACCTCAGTGCCACCGGTCAACACCGATACGCCGTTGCCGGCAACGTCTGCCTGCGTCAAACGGTCAGCGATGATGCGGGCTCCGTCGATGGTGCGCTGCTGGCGATCCTTGAATTCTGGGCCTAGAGCGGCCTTGAAAGCCACTGCCTTAGCGGCGATTACGTGCATCAACGGGCCACCCTGCTGACCAGGGAACACTGCCGAGTCAATCTTCTTTGCATACTCTTCTTTGCAAAGAATCAAACCTGAGCGTGGGCCGGCAAGAGTCTTGTGAACGGTAGTTGAAACAACGTCTGCATAAGGAACCGGTGATGGGTGCAAACCTGCTGCAACCAAACCTGCGAAGTGAGCCATGTCGACCCAAAGCTTTGCGCCAACTTCGTCTGCAATTTTGCGGAACTCTGCGAAGTCAAGGTGACGTGAGTAAGCAGACCATCCGGCAATGATGACGGCAGGCTTAACTTCGTGCGCGCGTGCGCGAACGATATCCATGTCAATCAAGAAAGTTTCTGGGTTCAACTCGTATGCGTGAGCTTCATACATCTTGCCCGAGAAGTTCAAACGCATTCCGTGAGTTAGGTGACCACCGTGTGCAAGTTCAAGACCAAGAATGCGATCACCAGGGTTCGCCAATGCCATCAACACAGCTGCGTTTGCTGATGCACCTGAGTGCGGCTGAACGTTTGCGTGCTCTGCACCGAAAAGAGTCTTCGCGCGGTCGCGTGCGAGGTTCTCTGCAACGTCAACAACTTCGCAACCACCGTAGTAACGCTTGCCCGGGTAACCCTCGGCGTACTTGTTGGTGAGCACCGAACCCTGCGCTTCGAGCACGCCACGAGAAACGAAGTTCTCGCTCGCGATCATCTCTAGAAAGTTGCGCTGGCGGTCGAGCTCGCCCTGCAAAACCGCCGCAATTTCAGGGTCGGTCTCAGACAGCGGAGCATTGAAAGAAGAAGGCAATTTTGAGGTGGTCATAGTCAAATTTTACCCGCTGGGCCTGCTCGAAACGGCCGTCTAGGGATACCCGAACATTGACCGGTCAATTTCGTGTTTCAACCTCAAATCACCACGGATGCCCAAATTATGTTCGTTAGTATGAACAAACGCTCGGATGGGGTGCGAGCTAGAAATGGGACAAAACATGGGCAATCTGCCACTAATCGTTGGCGCCGCGATGATCATCGCCGGCCTCGGATTAGGCGTTTTCATCACCATTCGCATCGTCGAACAGCGCCGCATCGACCGCGACGAACCCCTCGACTAGTTTTCTGAGCCGCAACGCAAGCGTCGAGACTCGTCGTCACGGCTTAAACTTGGGCTCATGACTTCAGCCACTACAGAGCACTGGGTGCTCACCCTCGTTTGTGAAGACCGCCCTGGCATCGTTCACGCCATTTCGGGGGCAATCGTGGCTGCAAACGGCAACATCACCGAGTCTCACCAATACACCTCGCTAGACACCGGCCGCTTCTTCATGCGCCTGCAGATCGAGTCGGCCATCGGCCGTGCCGAGTTCGAGGCTGCCATCAAGCCAATTGCTGCGACCTTCGACATGGATTGGGTTCTCGACACTGTCGGCCGCCCAATGAAAACCCTGGTCTTGGTTTCGAAGGCAGCCCACTGCCTCAACGACATGCTGTTCCGTCAGCGTGCCGGCCAGCTGCCAATCGAAATGCCTGCTGTATTCGGCAACCACCCAGACCTTGGCGAACTAGCCGAGTTCTATGGAGTGCCATTCGAAACCCACCCGATTAAGGGCGAGGGCGACAAGCGGGCTTTCGAGCAAATGCTGCGCACATACATCAAGGCAACCGGAGTCGAGCTAATCGTGCTCGCTCGTTTTATGCAGGTGCTCTCGCCGGAGTTCTGCGATGAGTTCGCCGGCAAGATCATCAACATTCACCACTCTTTCTTGCCTGGCTTCAAGGGTGCAAACCCATATGCCCAGGCACACGCTCGTGGCGTGAAGCTAATCGGTGCGACCGCGCACTTTGTGACAAGCGATCTCGACGAGGGTCCGATCATCGAACAGAACGTTGTTCGTGTTGAGCACTCAGCTTCGAAGAACCGTTTGGTTTCTATCGGCCAAGATGTTGAGTCAAAGACTTTGACTCAGGCGGTTCGCTGGTTTGCAGAACACCGCGTCTTGCTCGACGGCGATCGCACCGTCATCTTCAACTAAGCGACTCTCAGTCGTGCCATTCTCGGCATTCGCTTTCGCATAAATATCGCTGCTCCTATCGCAGCTAACGCTGTCGCAATCACGGATGCCGCCGGCGCAACCCAGCTCATGTTCGCGGCGGGTCTGTTCGGCATGACTGCCGAAACTATTTCTGGCTCAGGTTTAGCGATTGGCTCAACCTGGTCAGTCATCTCGGGCAGAGGTGGCACGACAGGTGCGAGCACTCGTGGGCCAACGGTTCTCGCTGCCGCAGGGGTTTGGTCTAGCCCCTCAACGATTGGCTCAGCCACCTGCTCGGCTACCGGCTCAGCGATCGGCTCAACTTCTGCGACCGGAACAACCGGTGCCACCACGGGTTCAGCGGGCGGGGCCGGCGGTGGAGACACTGGCGCGACCGCTGCCGCCGTCTGGGTCGGGGTTGGGGTCGGAGTTGGTGACGCTGTTGGCGAGACGGTCGGCGTCGGCTCTGGGGTCAGTATTGGGCCAGGAGTTGCCGTTGGCAGCGGTGCTGCCGGTAGCTGTTGCGTTTGCAGCCCAGCGACCGAAACGACTTGGCTGAGCACGTCGGCACTCGGCCCAAGGTTGCCAGTTTGATCAACGTAGCTGTTCTGCAGAATCGTGACTTGAACCTGAGCGCCAGGCTTGCAACCAGCGATCACAAAGTTGAGACTGCCAGCGTTCATGCTGGTGCCAGCGATGAAGCAGCCATCGCCGCTGATGGTCGGTGCCAGCAAACTGCTCGCAAGGGCGACAGTTTCGAACCCAGTAGCCACCAGATTGAACGAAGGGTCAGGAACCGAGGTTGGTTGATTCTCGAACACAAAGCTCGGGCCGGTGCGATCGATGGTCATGGTGTCTGACGCAAAGCCCTCACTCGGCCCCCAGTTGCCACTCGAGTCAGAGATCGAGTTGGCGCCGAGTTGCAGAGCCAGGGTTCCGTCGCTGCAATTCGAAACCGCAACGACATGAAATGACGAGGGCGAAAAGTTTGGGTCGATTGTGCAGCCGGTGGCGGTTCCGAGAATCAAAAAGTCACCGGCATCGACGTTCGAAACCGTGACGTTGGTCATCAGATAGAAATAAGCGACCGGGCTGTTGGTTCGAGAAACATCAGCCCAAAACATGTCAACCGAAGGTGCGGCGTTTGCGTTTGCCGGGGCCACAAAAATCGTGGCGAGAATTGCGACTAGTGAAGCGCTAGCAGAAAGAAACTTGTGCCAGCGGCGAATGTGTTTTCTGTGCATAACAGAAAGCAAATAACTCCCCCGAGAATCTCGAGGGAGTTATGCACAGATTTGCTGCGAAGTTACTTTTTGGTGTTCATAGCGATATCGATAAGAGCGATGCTCGACTCGAATGCAACGCGAAGGCTTGTCAAAAGCAAAAGCCCAGCAACCGGAGTCAGGATCATCACCAAAAGCGCTGGGCCAGCGGTGTATGAGTTGCCAAGCTGAACTATTGACAATAGGAAGAAGATTACGGTTCCTAGCGACACCAAGATGGTGAGAATCGCATACATAACGGAAGCAACCTGCTTGGTGATGTAGGTCTCAAACTTGAAGTCGAAAAGGCTGGCAAAGAAGTTCTTGTTCATGGTTCCCCTAAAAAGAATGGACTGTGGAAATTTCCACAGTCCAAACTCTAATTTGAGAGTGCTAAAAACTAGCCGAGGCGAGACTTCAGGTTTTCGGCAAGGCTAGCCATGAACTCATCCGTGGTCTGGTAGCCCTGGTCGCCGCCAACGAGCAAAGACAAGTCCTTGGTCATGTGGCCAGCTTCAACGGTCTTGATGATTACGTCTTCAAGAGTCTCAGCGAACTTTGCAACCTCAGGGGTTCCGTCGATCTCGGCGCGGGCCATAAGAGCGCGGGTCCAGGCATAGATCGACGCAATCGGGTTGGTCGAGGTCTTCTTGCCGGCCTGCCAGTCACGGTAGTGACGGGTCACGGTGCCGTGAGCAGCCTCAGCCAAAGTGGTCTTGCCGTCAGGAGTGGTTAGCACCGAGGTCATGAGCCCTAGCGAACCGAAGCCTTGTGCAACAGTGTCTGACTGAACGTCGCCGTCGTAGTTCTTGCAAGCCCAGACATAGCCACCCTCCCACTTGAGAGCCGCTGCGACCATGTCGTCGATTAGGCGGTGCTCATAGGTGAGGCCGGCAGCCTTGAAGCGGTCTGCATATTCTGCGTCGAACACTTCTTGAAATGCATCCTTGAATGCACCGTCGTAGGCCTTCAAGATTGTGTTCTTGGTCGAAAGGTAAACCGGGAAGTTGCGTGACAAGCCATAGTTGAAGCTCGCGCGAGCAAAATCACGGATGCTGTCCATGTAGTTGTACATGCCCATCGCGACGCCGCCGTGCTCTGGGTAGTCAGCAACGGTGAAAACTTCTGGCTCGCCACCTTCTGGAGTCCAGGTCATGGTCACGCGACCCTTGCCCGGAACCTTGAAGTCGGTTGCCTTGTATTGGTCGCCGTGTGCGTGACGGCCGATGATGATCGGCTTGGTCCAGCCTGGAACCAAACGAGGAACGTTAGAGATGATGATTGGCTCGCGGAACACAACGCCGTCAAGAATGTTACGAATGGTGCCGTTTGGCGACTTCCACATCTTCTTCAGCTTGAACTCTTCAACACGAGCCTCATCTGGAGTGATGGTCGCGCACTTGACGCCAACGCCGTGCTTCTTGATTGCGTGAGCTGCGTCGATGGTGACCTGGTCGTCGGTCGCGTCGCGGTGCTCGATGCTTAGGTCGTAGTACTCGAGGTCAATGTCGAGAAAAGGAAGAATTAGCGAGTCTTTGATGTTCTGCCAGATGATTCTGGTCATCTCGTCGCCGTCGAGCTCGACAACCTTGCCGACTACTTTGATTTTTGACATGCTTTGCTGCTCCAGATTTAGGGTTTTGCCGACCCGCAAATGGGCTGGCACTCGCCTCAAGCCTATTAGGTTTGAGCCATGAACAAGCCTCTTCGCCGCCTGCTTGCGGCC
>JAGOAI010000045.1 GCA_017983965.1 Rhodoluna sp.
AAGATTGATTTGCGCTGGTATGCACCGTCAGACAACGGCGGCTCTGCTGTCACTGGCTATGTTGTTCAAAAGTCGCTAGACAATCAAACATGGTCGACGATTGCCAACCCAGACGCAAGCGCGCTTGCCCTGAGCATCGATCGTGACGCTGCCGGAGTCCGTTCTTACTATCGAATTTCTGCGCTTACGTCACTGGCCGCATCGCCTTATAGCTCTGTGGCTAGCCTGCAGATGCCTTATGCAAAGCCGGCAACTCCGCAGAACTTCGCAGTGACTGACAACGGCAGCTATGTGGTTGCCAGTTGGGCGCCAGTCGCAGATAGAGGAGGGTCTTCATACCTCTATTACTACGTTCAGACCAGCACCAATGGCGGCTCGACCTGGAGCGTCGTTGCTTCGTCTAGCTCGACCACGGCCAACATAACTCGCCCAAGCAAGGGAACCAGCCGTCTCTATCGAGTCGCTGCCTACACCGCTTATGGCTATGGTGACTTCAGTCAGAGCATCGTGGTAACTGCCGCGATCACCGTGCCTGGCGTGCCAAGCATTCGCAGCTATGCATTCAACGCAGACCAGACCTCGACGTTGACCTTCAATGGGCCAAGTGATAATGGCGGCACCGCCATCACCGGCTATGTCGTTGAGCAGTCGACAAATGGCAGCACCTGGTCACAGCTGACCACGCTTGGCGCAGCTGGCGGACCAGTGCAAATCGCAAAGCAAGCCGCCGGCGTTCGACTCTATGTGCGCGTGATTGCAGTGAACTCAGTTGGCAACTCGCAAGCCAGTGCGAGCTATGCCCTGCAGACTCCTTATGTTCAGGCAAGCGAAGTTCGAAACCTAGCCGCAGTTGCCAATGCGTCTTATGTTGCACTCAGCTGGGCCGCGCCAAGTTACCTAGGTGGCGCAACCTCGACCTTTGGTTACCAGATCGAGGGCAGCGTCGATGGTGTCAACTGGTCGAGACTCTCAACCTCGAGTGCTTTGGCCGTGAACCTTTCGAAGCCAGCAAAGGGCATGACACTCAACTACCGCGTGCTGGCCATCACTTCGTGGGGCTTGGGCATGCCGAGCAACAGCGTGAGCGCAACCACGGCAACGACCGTGACTAGCAGCGTGACCAGCGTCGTTGTCAGCCGATTGAGCAGTGGTGATTTCAACATCTCATTCCGACAGCCTTCTGATCTCGGCGGCATTGCCACTTGGACATACAAGGTGCAACGGGGCCTGAACAGTGTCTACACAACCGTGCAGACCGGTGCAGGTGCTGCAATTAACAACGTGGCTGTGCCATCGCCTGGTGTGAATGTTTATGTCTATTACCGAATAATTGCCACCAACTCGCTTGGTGATTCGACAACCTACACAATTGGTTTCAGGGGATAGTTCGCTGCATCAGCAAAGAGAATAAAAAAGACCCCGTCTCACGACGGGGTCTTTTTGTTTGAAAAATTATTCTGCAGTCATTCCAACGACAACAGCGAAGATTACGTTGATAATGGCAAGGGCAAGAATTGAAGGAACAACCCACTTTGGAGTTGTCTCTTTCTTGTTGTATGTGTAAGCGATAAAGAAGATTGCGGTGATTCCCGCGCTCTTGACGCTTACTGAAAGCGCATTGACGTGCTCTCCGTTTGCCGGAAGCATTCCGGTCATAGCCAAGCCGGTGATTAGTGATAGCCAGGCACCGTGAAGAATGCTCGGCAAAACCTTTGCGCCGTTTTTGAAGTTAGACATCTGGCTTAGTGTGCCAGCCATGATTGATGCGAAGCCTAGAAGGTGAAGCACCAATGTGATTCTGATTGCGAGTTCCATTACTTCATACTAGCCATTAGCACTGCGGCTTCAACGGCTTCACGACCTTTGTCTTCTTTCGAATCAGTCAAGCCAGCGCGGTCTAGAGCCTGCTTCTCGTCGTTCACAGTCAGCAAGCCAAAGCCAATCGGAATGCCCGTGTCTAGCTGAACACGGGTTAGGCCGTCGGTTGCCGCACGGCAGACATACTCGAAGTGCGGGGTCTCGCCATAGATAACGCAACCGAGGGCGATAACGACATCGGCACCCTGGTCGATTGCATACTGAGCGGCGAGCGGCAGCTCGAAGGCTCCCGGCACGTTCCAGATCTCGTAGGTGTCGTTGCCGGCCTCTTTTAGCGCGCGCTCGGCTCCGGCCTGAAGGCCATCCATGACTTTTTTGTGCCACGCGGTAACCAACACGGCCACCTGAAGCCCGCTTGCGTCAACGGTTAGTTTCGGTGCTCCGCCAGCCATTACTGCTCTCCTGGAATCATGTGCCCCATGCGAGCACGCTTGGTCTCAAGGTAGCCAGCGTTTTCGAGCGCTTGGCCAACCAAAATCGGAACATACTCGTTCACCGGAATTCCGGCGTTGATCAAGAACCCGCTCTTCGCTGGGTTGTTGGTCATGAGGCGAACGCTGTGCACGCCCATGTCACGCAAGATTGCAACTGCTGCGCCATACTCGCGGTTCTCGCTCGGCAAGCCGAGTGCGAGGTTAGCGTCAACGGTGTCGTAGCCCTGGTCTTGCAATGAGTATGCGCGCAACTTGTTGAGCAAGCCGATGCCACGACCTTCTTGACCGCGAAGATAAATCACGATGCCACCATTTGGGTCGTTCGCGATTAGGTCTAGTGCATAGTCAAGCTGAGGGCCACACTCACACTTGAGCGAGCCGAATGCCTCACCGGTGATGCACTCGCTGTGCATGCGAATCAAAACGTTCTCGCCGGTTGGGTTGCCGGCGATGATGGCAACGTGGTCGGCGGTGGTCTTGATGTCGTAATAGCCACGAACGGTGAAGTTGCCATGGATGGTCGGCAGCTTCGCAACCGCGTCTAGACGAATGCGATTGTTCGGGTTGTCAACGTGAACGATCTCGTGAGTGTTTAGGTAGTCAACAATCTGTTCGATTGTGATGACTGGCAGGTTCTCGCGTGCGCCAACTTCGACGAGCTCTGGCAGACGCATCATTGTGCCGTCTTCGCTAACCATCTCGCCGATGACGCCGACTGGGGTTAGACCGGCAAGCTTGAGCAAGTCAACGGTTGCCTCGGTGTGACCGGCACGGCCTAGAACACCGGCTGGGTGGGCGCGCAATGGCACCATGTGGCCAGGGCGCATTAGCGACTCAGGGTTCGAGTCTTGGTGGGCGAGAACGTTCGCGGTGTTCGCGCGCTCTTCGGCACTAACGCCGGTTGCCTTGCGGTTGCTGGCATCTACGGTGATCGTGTAGCTGGTGCCGTGCGGGTCTTTGTTGTTTGTGGTCATCAACGGCAGGTCTAGGTCGTTGGCGCGTGACTCTTCCATCGGCACGCAGAGGTAACCGGTGGTGTTGCGCACGATCCAGGCCATCCACTCTGGGTTGACCAACTCGGCTGCGATAACGGCGTCGCCTTCGTTCTCGCGATCGGCTGCGTCGGCGACCAATACTGGTTTGCCTTCGCGCAGTGCCTCTAGCGCAGATTCGATTGTTGATAGTTGCATTATTTGTTCCTTGCTTCGAGAAGTCTTTCGATGTGTTTTGCCATGACGTCAGCTTCAACGTTTACTTTTGCGCCAACCGACTTGCTGCCAAGTGTGGTTAGTGCCAAGGTTTCGGGAATCAGGCTTAGACCGATGAAGTCTTCGCCCACTTCGTTGACGGTCAGTGAAACACCGTCGATAGTGATTGAGCCTTTTAGCACAATGTATTTCATTAGCTCGGCCGGAATGCTGACGCGCAGCCACTCCCAGTTTTCGCTTGGTTCACGCGAAATGATGTGCCCGACGCCATCGACGTGGCCCTGCACGACGTGACCACCGAAACGGGTCGCGGCAGTCATTGCACGCTCGAGGTTGACCGGGTCGCCAACCTTCAATTCGCTAAGCGATGTGCGGTCGAGCGTTTCTTTCATCACGTCGGCAGTGAAAGTTGTGGTGTCGAACTCAACCGCGGTGAGGCAGGTTCCGCTGACTGCAATCGAGTCGCCACGCTTCACGTCGCTGACCGCAATTGGCCCTTCGATTGTTAGGCGAACTGCGTCAGCTTGCTGCTCGATCGCTTTCACGCGACCAAGCTCTTCGACGATTCCGGTGAACATTAGTTGTGCTCCTCTGACTTGGCAGGGCTTGCGGTAATCAATAGGTCTTCGCCGAGAAGTTCGACCTCGTCGAACTGCCAGCGGCTGATGTCGCTCATGGTCTCGATGCCCAGGTCGCGCAGCGCAAGACGCTCGCCGCCCAGCAGGGTAGGGGTCAGGTAAACCAGCAGCTGATCTGCCAAACCCGCGCGAATAAAGGCACTGGCGAGCTCTGCCCCGCCCTCGACCCACAGGTGGCGCAAGCCACGGGCAAACAGGTCGCGGGTGACTTGCTCTAGGTCGTGGGTCTCAAAGCGCACGGTCTCGGCGGCATCGTTGAAGATTCGCTTGCCGCCATCGAGCGCGCGGTTGCCAATTACAACGCGCAGCGGCTGGTGCTCATAGAGCGTTCCGTCTGGTGTGCGAGCGGTTAGCTCAGGGTCGTCGATTTCGACGGTGTTTGTGCCAACCGCAATTGCGTCAATTCGTGAGCGACGTGAGTGAACATCGAAGCGCGCGTCTTCGCCGCTGATCCACTTTGATGTTCCGTCATTTGCCGCGGTGCGACCATCGAGAGTCGATGCCCACTTCACGGTTACGAAGACGCGCTCGTTTTGCGTCGCGGTCTTCCAAATGTGAATGAGTTCTTCGGCTTCTTCTTCGAGAATTCCCTCGATGACTTCAACGCCGGCACGGGCCAGTTTCTCTGCGCCACCGGCTGATTGATCGCCAGGGTCGTTCGCCGCAAAAACCACGCGCGAGATCGCAGCGGCAATTAGCGCATCAGCGCAAGGGCCGGTCTTGCCGGTGTGGTTGCATGGTTCAAGAGTTACGACCGCGGTGAAGCCGGTCGGCAGTGCTGCGTCTGCAGCGAGTGAAAGTTTTTCGCGCAGGTTGCGCAGCGCCATAACTTCGGCGTGGGGAGTGCCGGCACCCTTGTGCCAACCCTCTGCAACAATCTCTCCAGCGGCATCAAGAATCACGGCGCCGACCTGTGGGTTCGCACCAAACTCTGGGCCGCGTGTGGCTAGCTCAAGCGCCACGCTCATCGCGGTTTCAAATTGGTTCATGTGCCATCCGTGTTCTGCTGTTGAAACAGTGAACTTCGGGGCTTGCGGCAAAAAGCCAGCCACTGCCGATCACGCGAAAACGCGCACGAGCAGCGACTTTGTTCTTCTCCCATCCGGACTTTAACCGTCGGCTCTGGAATTTCACCAAATCAACCGCCGAACCTTTTGACTGCCAAAGACTGTTCGAATGCTTTTGGCTTTCTCGGGGCTCGTCGGGTCGCGGGCTATACCGCCGGCTCAGATTTTCACTGACCCCGAAGAACTTTGTTGCTTGTCTATCTTCACACTAAACAGGGCTG
>JAGOAI010000001.1 GCA_017983965.1 Rhodoluna sp.
CTGACAGTTGTGTTTGGTAAGTCTTTGATCACGGAATTCTCCAAGCTCGTCCGTCACGTTCCAACATTGCGTTTGCAGACGCCGGACCCCATGAACCGGGCAGATATTGCTCGGGTTTACCGTTCTTTGCCCAATATTCTTCGATCGGGTCAAGAATCTTCCACGAGAGTTCTACCTCTTCGTGACGCGGAAACAGCGGTGGGTCTCCAAGAAGCACATCGAGAATCAAACGCTCGTAGGCCTCTGGGCTCGCCTCCGTAAAGGCGTGGCCATAACCGAAGTCCATGGTCACGTCGCGAACCTGCATGCCAACGCCAGGCACCTTTGAGCCAAAGCGAATGGTCACACCCTCGTCAGGCTGAACTCGAATGACTAGAGCGTTCTGTCCGAGGGCAGATGTTTGTGACTCGGCAAATAGTTGCTGCGGTGCTCGCTTGAAAACGACTGCAATCTCGGTTACTCGGCGACCTAAGCGCTTTCCGGCGCGAAGATAGAACGGAACACCAGCCCAGCGGCGAGTGTTGATGTCGAGACGCATAGCGGCAAAGGTTTCGGTTACCGATTTAGGGTTCATTCCGTCTTCAGCCAAGAAGCCGGTGACTTGCTCGCCACCTTGCCAGCCACTTTCATACTGACCGCGAGCGGTGTGCTTGCCAAGATCTTCTGGCAGTGTGACAGCAGACAGAACCTTCTCTTTCTCGGCGCGCAAGTCTGCGGCATCGAAAGAAACCGGTTCTTCCATGGCGGTGAGTGCCAGCAGCTGAAGCAAGTGATTCTGAATCACGTCTCGCGCGGCACCAATGCCGTCGTAATAACCGGCGCGACCACCGACGCCAATGTCTTCTGCCATCGTGATCTGAACGTGGTCGATGTAGTTGGCGTTCCATAGCGGTTCAAAAAGTTGGTTTGCGAAGCGCAAGGCCAAAATGTTCTGAACTGTCTCTTTGCCGAGATAGTGGTCGATTCTAAAGACCGAGTCAGCCGGAAACACCGATTCAACGACCTTGTTAAGTTCGCGAGCCGACTTGAGGTCGTGGCCAAATGGCTTCTCGATAACCACTCGACGAAACTCGTCTGGCTTTGGTTGGGCGAGGCCGCTCTTTGAAAGTTGCTCGCAAACCACTTCGAAGGCCTTTGGCGGAATCGATAGGTAGAACGCGTGATTGCCATTAGTGCCACGCTTGGCATCGAGCTCTTCGATGGTTTCTTTTAGACGTTCGAAAGCACTGTCGTCGGTGAATTCACCAGAGACGAATCTGATTCCGCTTGAGAGTTGCTCCCAGACCTCTTCGCTCCAAGGCGTGCGGGCATATTGCTGAACTGCCTCTTTGACTACTTTGCCGAAGTCTTGGTGCTCCCAATCGCGACGGGCAAAACCGACAAGCGCAAAGCCAGGCGGAAGCAAGCCACGGTTGGCTAAGTCATAGACGGCTGGCATCAGTTTCTTGCGCGATAGGTCTCCGGTGACACCGAAGATAATCAGGCTGCTCGGGCCGGCGATGCGATTCAGACGACGATCGTCTGGGTCGCGCAGCGGGTTATTGCCCGGGCCAAGTTTTACAGGACTCATCGATATCTTTCTTAGGCGAGTATTCGCTTGATTGCTTCGATGCCGGCTTTGGCATCTTGCAGAGTGAGGGTTAGCACCGCACGCGAGTGGTCGGCGAGAACCTTTGCGTCGCCGGCAGCCTGCGAAGCGATTAGCTCGCCGAAGGTGAAGTCTCGGCCAGGCACGGCAATGTCGCTCTTGGCTTCAGAAACGATCTGAAGATAGACACCCTGAGCCGGGCCGCCCTTGTGATATTGGCCGGTTGAATGCAAGAAGCGAGGTGCCCAGCCGAAGGTTACCGGTCGACGAGTTTTGGTCGCGAACAACTCGCGCAGGTCTGCAGCCTCGGCAACCGATGTGCGATCTAGATAAGCATGGATAGACAGGTAACCCGAATCGGTGTCGAGCTGCTTCAACAACTTGGCAACTGCTGCCTCGGTTGAGCTAACACCGTCGAGGTTCAATGCGTCTGCGCGCACCTCAATTGAGTTGTCAACAAATAGGGGAGCAACGATTGCATCGCGCTGCTCGAGCATCGCGCGTGCTGCAATTTTTGCAGACTCTACGTCTGGCTGATCGAATGGATTAATGCCGATCAATCGACTCGCGATTACGGTTGCATACTCCCAAAGCATGAACTGAGCGCCGAGGTCGCCAGACACCGCAACTTCATCGCCGCGAGTGGTGGTTGCATCTGCAACGACGCGAACGGCAACTAGGTCGGCGAGCCCACTGTGCAGTTCAGCACTGTTTGGCTCAAGCACTACCGGCAAGATTCCCTTGCCAAGCTTTCCGGTTGACTCTGCAATCAGCTGTTCTGCCCAGTCGCCGAAACCAACAATCGATGTGCCGTCGTTGACGATTCCGATTTTGTCGCGCATTCCATATTCGCCAGGAGTCGCACCCAATGCAGCACCGAGAATCAGCGCTGGGTTTTCTGCACTGTCTGAAGAAAGCAGTTCAGAAACCGAGTTGGCCGAATTGAGCAGAGCTTGAATGTCTACACCCGCTAAACCAGAAGGAACCAAACCGAATGCTGTCAGCGCGCTGTAGCGGCCGCCAACAGTGGCGTCTGCGTTGAAGATGCGGTAGCCATCGGCCTGAGCGGCTTTCTCCATTGGTGAGCCAGGGTCAGTCACAATCACGATTCGTTCGGTCTTGTCGATGCCGGCTTCGGTGAATGCCTTCTCGAAGATTCGCTTTTGTGAATCGGTTTCGACAGTCGAACCAGATTTAGAAGAAACCACGACTGCGGTCTTGTTCAAATCGCCTGCCAAAGCAGCGCCAACCTGATCTGCGTTTGTTGAATCGAGAACGACAAGCTCAACACCAGCGGTGCGAGTGATGACCTCTGGCGCAAGCGATGAACCACCCATGCCACAGAGAACAAATCGATTGACTCCCTTAGCGCGAAACTCATCACGCAGTGCAAGAATCGAGTCGACCAGCGGTTGAGAATCGACGGCCGACGTAACCCATCCGAGTCGAATTGAAGACTCAGCTTCAGCATCTTTGCCCCAGAGTGTGAAGTCTTTGGCCGCAATGCGAGATGCCACTTTGTCGGCAACCAGAGAGCCGATGTTTTCAGCAACGGCAGCGGCGGCCGAACCGCCAGCAACAACCTTAAGAGTTGACAATTGATTCCTACTTTGCTGACGCGAGTGCGCCGGTAACTGATTCAAGCAATTCGTTCCAAGAAACGATGAACTTCTCAACGCCTTCGCGCTCGAGCAATTCGGTCACGTCATCGTAGTCAACACCACAGGCTGCCACTGCAAGCAATATCATGTTTGCTTCTTCGTAGCGGTTGGTGATTGAGTTCGCAGGAACAACGCCGTGATCGAATACGGCCTCCATGGTCTTTTCAGGCATGGTGTTTACCAGCTGCGGTGCAACCAACTCGGTGACATAAAGAGTGTCGAGCAAATTTGGGTCTTTGACACCGGTTGATGCCATTAGCGGTCGCTGCACATTCGCACCAGCGGCTGCCAAGCCAGACCAGCGCTCGGTCGCAAATGCCTGCTCGAACACCTGGTAGGCGAGTCGGGCATTCGCAAGAGCCGCTTTGTTCTTAATGCCGAGCGCGTCGGTTGTGCCAACGGCATCGAGGCGCTTGTTGATTTCTAGGTCTACTCGTGAAACGAAGAATGAGGCAACAGAGTGAATCTTTGAGAGGTCGTGCCCGTTGGCCTGGGCCTTCTCGATTCCGGTGATGTAAGCATCGATAACTTCGCGGTAGCGCTGCAACGAGAAGATAAGGGTCACGTTGACACTGATTCCCTCGGCGATTACCTCGGTGATCGCGGTGAGGCCTGCTTTGGTCGCCGGAATCTTGATCATCACGTTCTCGCGGTCTACCTTTGCGAAAAGCTGCTTCGCCTGCAAGATGGTGGCCTGTGCGTCGTGCGCTAGACCTGGTTCGACCTCAATTGAAACGCGACCGTCAAAGCCACCGGTTGAGTCGTAGACGCCCTTGAATATGTCGCAGGCTTCGGCGACATCTTGGGTAGTGATCTCGAAAACGGCCTTCGATGCATCGGCACCGGCAGCTGCAAGCTCGGCAAGCTGATCGCCATAGCCCTCACCCTTAGAAAGAGCGCCAGCGAAAATTGTTGGGTTGGTGGTTACACCGCTGACCGAGCGAGAGCCGATGAGCTCCTTGAGCTGGCCAGAACGAATGCGAGTGCGCGATAGATCGTCGAGCCAAATGCTTACGCCGTTGGTGGCTAGTTGTGCGAGTGGACTGTTCATGTGAATTCTCTTTCTATAAGTCTTTAGTTAGCTGCTGCTAGAGATTCGTGCGCTTTCGCAACAACGTTCTCGGTGGTGATTCCGAATTCACGGAACAGAGTCTTGTAATCGGCAGATGCTCCGAAGTGCTCAATCGAAACGCTGCGGCCAAACGGGCCAACATATTTGCTCCATCCGAGGCTTAGGCCTGCCTCAACCGAAACGCGTGCCTTGACCGAAGAAGGCAAAACGCTTTCGCGATATGCATCGTTCTGCTCGTCGAACCATTCGAGACAAGGAGCAGAGACCACGCGAGTGGCAACACCCTTGGCCTCGAGTTGCTCGCGAGCTGCAACCGCGAGTTGCACTTCTGAACCCGTAGCGATGATGATCAACTCAGGCTTGCCATTCGCTGCATCGATGAGAGTGTAGGCACCCTTCGCAGTCAGTTCGGCACCGGCAAACACTGCTCCGGTTGCATCGGCTTCGCCGCGTTTGAACACTGGGATGTTCTGTCGAGTCAAAGCGATGCCCGCTGGGCCTTCGCGACGCTCAAGCATGGTCTTCCAGGCAAATGCAGTTTCGTTTGCATCGCCAGGTCGCACGATGTCTAACTGAGGAATCGCACGAAGAGTAGCTAACTGCTCGATTGGCTGGTGAGTCGGGCCATCTTCGCCAAGCGCAACAGAGTCGTGAGTCCAAACAAAAATGCTTGGCACCTTCATGAGTGCAGCGAGTCGCACAGCTGGGCGCATGTAGTCGCTGAAGATCAAGAAGGTTCCACCGAATGCGCGGGTGTTTCCGTGCAGGGCGATGCCATTCAAAATTGCACCCATCGCGTGCTCGCGAATTCCGAAGTGAAGAACGCGACCATACTGGTCACCGCTCCACTCGTGAGTTGACCACTCGGCAGGAATGAATGACTTTGCGCCGTTGATCGTGGTCAGGTTTGACTCGGCGAGGTCGGCCGAGCCACCCCAAAGTTCAGGCATGACAGCCGCGATGCCGTTGATTACCTTGCCTGAGGCTGCACGCGTCGAAACCTCGGTGCCTCCTTCGAATGCAGGCAGTGCTGACTCAAGCTCGGCCGGGGCCTTGCCCGAAACAACGCGGTCGAGCAACGTCTTGGCGTCAGCGTTCTCGCTTGCCCAAGCGTCGAAAGACGCCTGCCACTGAGCGCGCACCTGGTCAGCGTGCTTCTGGTAACCGCGCGTGTGTTCAATTACATCGTTGGCAACATCGAAAGTCTTTTCAGGATCAAAGCCGAGTGCAGTCTTCAATCCAGCAAGTTCTTCGGCACCGAGTGCTGATCCGTGAATCTTTCCGCTGTTCTGTTTCTTTGGTGAAGGCCAACCGATGATGGTGCGAAGAATGATTAGCGAAGGCTTGTCGGTCTCAGCCTTTGCGCGCTCGATCGCCGCATAAAGCTCTGCAATGTCTTCGACGTAGTTTCCGGTTTTCTTCCAGTCGACAGTCTGGGTGTGCCAGCCGTAGGCCTGGTAGCGGTCGTTGACCGATTCGGTGAATGAAATGTCAGTGTCGTCTTCGATCGAAATCTGGTTTGAGTCATAAATGACAACCAGGTTGCCGAGCTTCTGGTGACCGGCGAGCGATGCAGCCTCAGCGGTTACACCCTCTTGCATGTCGCCATCGCCAGCGATTACATAGACGAAGTGATCGAAGGGTGATGTTCCGGTCGGTGCCTTCGGGTCAAAGAGTCCGCGTTCGAAACGCGCTGAATAAGCAAAACCAGTTGCCGATGCAAGACCCTGTCCGAGAGGGCCGGTTGTGATTTCAACACCCTTGGTGTGACCGAACTCTGGGTGACCAGGTGTGAGCGAACCCCAAGTGCGCAACGCCTTGAGGTCGTCGAGCTCTAGGCCGTATCCGTGCAAATAAAGCTGGTTGTAAAGAGTTAGCGAGCTGTGCCCGACAGAAAGAATGAAACGGTCGCGACCTAGCCAGCGCTCATCGCTCGGGTCGTGGCGCATCACCTTGTTGAAAAGCAAATAGGCGACAGGGGCTAGTGAAATTGCGGTGCCAGGGTGGCCGTTGCCAACCTTTTCTACAGCGTCTGCTGCAAGAACGCGTGCGGTATCGACAGCCTTTGAGTCAAGGTCGGTCCATTGGAATGCTGACAAAACAGCTCCTTCATTAATAGGGATTGTTAACTGGTCTTGGCTTCGTTACCAAAAGGGGTGGGCCTAAGAATTTGGCCTCTGCGGATACTCTGCAATTCTAATTGCAGCCCACTAGGTTGCAGGAATAGGCGGCGAGGCAATTCGCTTAGACTTGAGCGAGATGAGCAATTCACCAAAAACCCAAGCAAAATCGGCCAAACTCGGCTTTGCGGTCAAGGCCAAGGCATATTTGGCGCTAACCAAGCCTCGTGTGATCGAATTGCTGCTCATCACCACCGTGCCAACCATGATTCTGGCCGAGCGGGGGGTGCCAAACCTATGGCTCGTTCTTGGCACGCTAGTCGGTGGAGCTCTTAGCGCTGGTTCTGCAAACGCCTTCAACTGCTACCTAGACGCCGACATAGACCACCTGATGGGTCGAACCAGCAAGCGCCCGCTGGTCACCGGCGAACTCTCAAAGCCTGAAGCCTTCATTTTCGCCTGGATAATCGGCGTTGCCTCGGTGCTCTGGCTTGGCCTTCTGGTCAACTGGTTGGCAGCATTGCTTTCACTCGGAGCAATTTTGTTCTACGTCTTGATTTACACACTGCTGCTGAAGCGCAGAACCCCACAAAACATCGTTTGGGGCGGGGCAGCGGGGGCGATGCCGGTGCTTATCGGCTGGGCCGCAGTGACTGGCGACCTCTCACCAGCCGCCTGGATGCTCTTCTTGGTCATCTTCTTATGGACTCCACCGCACTATTGGCCGCTTTCAATGCGTTACAAGGCCGATTACGCCGCAGCTGGCGTGCCGATGTTGCCGGTGGTTCGCAATTCGGCAACCGTTGCCATTCAGATCGTCTTGTATGCCTGGGCCATGGTGGTTTCGAGTCTGCTGCTTATTCCGCTTGGCGACATGGGCTGGATCTACACGGGCGTCGCCGTGATCTCTGGCGGCTGGTTCATGTTTGAGAGCTACCGGCTATATCGCGAGGGCATGCGCGGCGAGGTAAAAAACCCGATGCGCCTTTTTCACGGATCAATTAGCTATCTAACGCTGCTGTTCGTTGCAGTGGCAATTGATCCGCTTCTGCACTTTTAATACACGCCTGATTGGGTCGTTAGTCGACTGGCTTTTTAATCTCGGCTAAACGAGCAAGTGCTTCTTCGCGCTCGGCAGCGTGATCGACAATCGGCTGCGAGTATCCGTGCGAATAACCACCGAGTAGATTCCACGGTTCGTGAACTTCGGCACCATCGATGTGTCGCAGTTCTGGAATGTACTTGCGAACGTAATCGCCGTTCGGGTCAAACTTGTAACCCTGGGTTATCGGATTGAAAACTCGATAGTAAGGGCTCGCATCGGTTCCACTGCCGGCTGTCCATTGCCAGCCATGCGCATTCGATGCCGGGTCGAAGTCGGTGAGCAACTCTTCAAAGTGAGCTGCGCCCTGCTGCCATTCGAGATGCAAATCTTTCACCAAGAACGAAGCAACAATCATTCGAACGCGATTGTGCATCCAGCCATCGGCCAACAGTTGTCGCATGCCGGCATCGACCATGGGGTAGCCAGTCTCGCCGCGCTTCCAGGCGTTTAGTTTTGCGTCTGCGTCAGTGCCTTTGTCATAACGCATTTGTGCAAAGCGTGGCTCGTAATAATCGTCGAGCGAATGTGGATTGCGGAACAACACATCTGCATAAAATTCACGCCAGCAAATTTCTTTTGCAAAAACAATCTCTGCATTGCTGCTCGAGAGTCTCGCCAAAATTGTTCTCGGATGAATTTCACCGTGAGCCAGTGCATGCGAGAGATGCGAGGTTCCGCTAAGGTCGGCACGATTGCGTTGTTCGTCATATTGCATGAGCGCTCGGTCAATGAAACGCTCTAGCGTGCGCAAAGCAAATGCTTCGCCAGCGCGAATCTCGCGATCGAGTTCGGCAGAAGCGGCTGGGCGACCCAGGCACTCGATAGGTTCAATCCACTCGTGGCCTGCACTGATGAGCGCCGCCGGAGGGGCAGCAGCAAAGTTGAGCCAGGCCTTATAGAACGGCGTGTAGACCCGGTAGGCAGTTCCATCGGGCTTATTCACGGTTCCGGGGGCTACGGCATAGGCGCTGTCATCAAGCTGCAAGAAGATGCCTTGATCTTTGAGCGCGAGGCCAACTGCGTTTTGCTCTTCAATGCCCTCTGGGTCGAAGGCACGTGTTGCGTGCACAACTTTTGCGCTGCAACTCTGGGCAACTTGAACCAACTGACTTGCAAAATCTTCGAGCCCGCGCGCGTGACGAATCGTAAGTTTGCGATCGATGCTTGCGCCGAGTGAGTCGAGTGAAGAAATTAGCGAGTGCTGGCGAATCGGCTTAAGTTTTTCGAAATCATTCAAATCGACAACATAGGTGGCTGCGACTTCTTTATCGCCGTCAGCAACCGAACCTGAAATCGCAGCATTGAGCGCGAGGTTATCTTGCAGCCTCAGATCGCGACGAAACCAGAAAACGCGCGCCATTGACTATTTGCCCCTGATGACGAGCCACTGAAAAGTCAACAGGCTGGCAATCACAGATGCTCCGAGCATGTGCAAACCAACCAGCAGTGGCGGAACACCGAGGCGAGCTTGTGCGATGCCGAGAACGGCCTGAGCAATCAGAGCCACGACAAGCAGCGTGTTGATTTTCACGGCAAGCTTCAAACTGCCATCAACGTTCACACGTCGCAAGACCAAGAGGCTTGCAAATGAGAGCGCGAGCAAGACATAAGCCGGATAGCTGTGCCAGTGTTGCAAGATCTCGAGCGGCAAGCCGTTGCGCGGTGCATCGGCATCACCTGCGTGCGGGCCAGCACCAGTCACCACAACTCCAATGAGCAGCGTGACGAAACCGAATAACCAAATCGAAGGAGCTAGCCAATAGGCGCGGTAGGGAACAGCGACATGTTCGTTCGCATAAACGCGCCAAACCAGAATCGAGGTGATCGCAATGAGTGCAGCGCTAACCACGAAGTGAAGGCCGACAACCCAAGGGTTCAGGTTGGTGAGCACGCTGATGCCGCCGACAATTGCCTGGGCGAAAATGCCAAGCCCGGCTGCGAGAGCAGGCCAGACCAATCCGTGCCTCTTGTCTTTGCCCAGGCGCATGATGGTGATGAAGGTCAACAGTGCAATCAAAATGAGCACATAGGTAAGCAGGCGGTTGGCAAACTCGATGAATCCGTGAATTCCTTGCTCTGGAACGTTGACGAGCGAATCTTCTGTGCACATTGGCCAGGTTGGGCAACCGAGACCCGAAGCGGTTAGACGAACTGCTCCGCCGGTCACCACAATCAAGATCTGACTAGCCAGCGAAAGCCAGGCATAAAGTCGAACCTTTGAACTAGCGAATAAGAACACTTGGAGCCTTTCGAAATGATGTCTAGCCAGATAAACCGAGCCAAGGTTAGACTTAGTCCCAGATTCAGCGGTGCACTAGTTTTTTCTAGTTTCGCATAGCAAATGCGGCAAGAAACCCTATTTTTAGGGCTTTGGCTGCGCCTTCGGGAATGTCGCCGCAGATCGTCGAGTTGTAATGTTTGGGCCGAAATGAACATTCGAACCCAAGAAGGAGACCCAATGACCGATATTGTTGACCGCTCAGAGCTTGATTCGCTCGGTGTCTATGAGTTTGGTTGGTCAGACAGCGACGCAGCCGGCGAAGCCGCCAAGCGAGGCATCAACGAGGGCGTAGTTCGCAACATCAGCGGCCTCAAGAGCGAACCAGAATGGATGCTCGAAACCCGCCTAAAGGGGTTCAACTTCTTCGAACGCAAGCCAATGCCGGCCTGGGGCAGTGACCTCAGCGGCATCGACTTCGACAACATCAAATACTTTGTGCGCTCAACCGAAAAGCAGGCACAGTCTTGGGAAGACCTTCCTGAGGACATCCGCAACACCTACGAGCGCCTTGGAATTCCAGAGGCAGAACGCTCACGCCTAGTAGCCGGCGTTGCAGCCCAGTATGAATCTGAAGTGGTCTACCACCAGATTCACGAAGAGCTAGAAAAACAAGGCGTAATCTTTCTCGACACCGACACCGCTTTGAAAGAACACCCTGAACTGTTTCAGGAATACTTTGGCACCGTTATTCCAACGGGCGACAACAAGTTCGCAGCACTGAACACAGCTGTTTGGTCTGGCGGAAGCTTCGTTTACGTGCCAAAGGGTGTTCACGTCGAGATTCCACTGCAGGCATACTTTCGCATCAATACCGAAAACATGGGCCAGTTCGAGCGCACGCTGATCATTGCCGACGAAGGCTCTTATGTGCACTACATCGAAGGCTGCACCGCACCGATTTACAACAGCGACTCACTGCACTCAGCAGTTGTCGAGATCATCGTGAAGAAGAACGCGCGAGTTCGCTACACGACAATTCAGAACTGGTCGACCAACGTTTACAACTTGGTTACCAAGCGCGCTATCGCTCACGAGGGTGCAACCATGGAATGGGTCGACGGAAACATCGGCTCAAAGGTAACCATGAAATACCCGGCGATCATCCTTGCTGGTGAACACGCTCGTGGCGAAACTCTTTCGGTTGCCTTTGCGGGCGAGGGTCAGCACCAAGACGCCGGTGCGAAGATGATTCACCTCGCTCCTCACACATCTTCATCGATCATCTCTAAGTCGATCGCGCGTGGTGGCGGAAGAACCTCATACCGAGGCGAGATCAAGGTTGCAGCCGGCGCGCACCACAGTGCGAACACAGTTCGCTGTGACGCACTGCTTGTCGACACAATCTCTCGAAGCGACACCTATCCGGCTGTCGATGTTCGTGAAGACGACGTAACCATGGGTCACGAGGCTACTGTTTCGCGAGTCAGCGATGAGCAGCTGTTCTATTTGCAATCTCGCGGTCTGCCTGAAGACGAAGCAATGGCGATGATTGTGCGCGGCTTCATCGAGCCAATCGCCAAAGAGTTGCCGATGGAATATGCCCTCGAGTTGAACAAACTAATTCAGATGCAGATGGAAGGGGCTGTCGGTTAATGACTGAAGCAGTTATTCGCCCTGGCAGCACCGGGCACAGCCACGGAGCTTCTGAGATTCCGCTGCAGACTCGCAGCGAGCGTTTGCGCTCATCGAACCCAGCCGACCACGTAGCGATCGATGGCCGTGACGAGCAGTGGCGTTACCTAGACGCGGCACGCCTTGCGGGCCTAGACGTCAATGTGCTTAGCGACGCAGCCAGCGAACTTGAGTTCAGTGGCCCGGCCGAGTTCAGCTTTGATTTGGTTGACGCATCAGACCCACTGTTCGGAACCGCAGGCCTGCCTGAAGATCTGCCAAGTGCAAACGGTTGGTCAGCGGCTGCTAAGGCAGCAAAAGTCACGTTAAACGGCGAAGCAACAGAAGCTGCGATGATCAAGGTCGACGGCATCAAGCGCGATCGCGCCGCTCACATCATCGTGACAAGCAAGGTTCACTCTCGCGGAACCGTCATCATCGACCACACTGGCGACGCAAGCCTCGCCGAGATTGTTGAAATCATCGTTGGCGACGAGAGCGAACTAACCGTCGTCTCGATTCAAGACTGGGATGCCGAAGCTGTGCACACCTCAGCGCAGTTCGCGCGAATCGGTCGAAACGCCAAGCTCAAGCACATCGTCATCAGCCTGGGCGGCAAGACCGTTCGAGTAACACCGACTGCAGAGTTCACTGCACCTGGTGCAGAGGTAGAACTTCTCGGTCTCTATTTTGCAGACGCCGGTCAGCACCTCGAACACCGAAGCTACGTCGACCACGCCGTCGCAAACTGCAAGTCTCGAGTTACCTACAAGGGCGCTTTGCAGGGCAAGGGTGCGCACACCGTTTGGGTTGGCGACGTGCTAATTCGCAAGGCGGCAGAAGGCACAGACACCTACGAGCTGAACCGCAACCTGTTGCTAACCGACGGCGCTCGCGCTGACTCGGTTCCGAATCTTGAGATCGAAACCGGAGAGATCGAAGGTGCTGGCCACGCTAGCGCAAGCGGTCGATTCGATGACGAACAGCTCTTTTATCTGCAGGCACGCGGAATCAACGAGTTAGACGCTCGTCGCCTCGTGGTTCGCGGGTTTCTAAACGAAATCATTCAGAAGATTGGCATCGAGTCAATCGAAACTCGCTTGAACGAATCAATTGAACACGAACTGACTAGGAGCATCAACTAATGGCAATTCGCATTTGCGCTATTGAAGACCTAGCCAAGGGCTCATACACTCGAGCAACTCTTGGCGACAAGGTGCTTGCAATCTTTCGCTCGAAAGATGGCAACTATCACATCGTTGATGACATGTGCTCGCACGAGAGCATTTCGCTCACCGCACACAACCAGCCGAATCTAGAAGATTTCGTGCACTTCACCAACGACTACGTCGAGTGCCCATCACACGGCGCAAAGTTTTCATTCACGGATGGTTCACCGACCCTTCCGGCTTTTGAACCTATCCAGGTTTATGAAATCATCATCGAAAATGACGAAGTTTTCGTCGAATACGAAGCTTAGGAAAGAAGCACATGGCAATTTTGCAAATCAAGAATCTGCACGTTTCAGTCGAAACCGAGCAGGGTAGCAAAGAAATTCTCAGGGGAGTCGACCTAACCATTCGCAGCGGTGAGACTCACGCAATCATGGGCCCTAACGGTTCAGGCAAGTCGACACTGGCTTACACAATTGCAGGTCACCCGAAATACACAGTCACCGAAGGTGAGATTCTGCTCGATGGTGAAGATGTTCTAGAGATGAGCGTCGACGAGCGCGCACGTGCTGGTCTCTTCTTGGCTATGCAGTACCCGGTCGAGATTCCAGGCGTCTCAGTTAGCAATTTCTTGCGCACCGCCAAGACCGCCATCGCCGGTGAGGCACCGGCCATTCGCCCATGGATTGGCGAAGTTCGCGAAGCTATGAGCAACCTCAAAATGGATTCTGACTTTACCGAGCGCAACGTCAACGAGGGTTTCTCTGGTGGCGAGAAGAAGCGCCATGAAATCTTGCAGCTCGAATTGCTCAAGCCACACTTCGCGGTTCTTGACGAGACCGACTCGGGTCTTGACGTCGATGCCTTGCGTGTCGTTAGCGAAGGTGTAAACCGCGCAAAGGCCGCAAATGGCTTCGGCGTCTTGCTGATCACTCACTACACCCGCATTCTCAACTACATCAAGCCAGACTTCGTGCACGTGTTCGTCGCCGGCAAGATTGCCGAAGAGGGTGGCCCAGAGCTAGCAGAGCGTCTCGAAGCCGAAGGTTACGACCGTTACGTGAAGGCATAAATTGCCAAACGAACTAGCTCCGCAGAAATACGACGAGGTGGTTGAGGCCCTCAAAGAGGTGATCGACCCTGAGCTTGGCGTGAACATTTATGACCTCGGGCTGATCTATGACCTATTTGAGTCTGAAGAAGACAAGAGCTTGCTGATCAACATGACTCTCACCTCAGCAGGTTGCCCGCTAACCGATGTAATCGAAGAGCAGACCGCAGAAGCTCTAGACGGAGTGGTCGAAGCATTTCGCATTAACTGGGTCTGGATGCCACCATGGGGACCAGAGCGAATTACCGATGACGGCAAAGAGCAAATGCGCGCGATTGGTTTTTCGATTTAGCAGTTTAAACAAAAATCGGCCGAGAAATTCTCGGCCGATTTTCTTTTTGAACTAGTTGTTCTTGAACTTGTTGGCGAGACGCCAAGCTTCTGGAACGATTGCCGCAGCAACAAATGCCTTGATGGCATCCCAGACCAAGAATGGCAAAACACCAAAGTTGAGCCCCTTGTTCCAGTCGCCACCCAGGTAACCGTAGGTCAACCAGCTAGCACCGATGCCATAGATAACCACTGAACCGAGAACATAAGAGGCGATCATGCCGATAGACGAGCTCGACCAGCCCTTCTCGGCAAGCCAACCAACTAGGGCAGCAGCCAAGATAAAACCGACGATGTAACCGCCGGTGGCACCAAAGAGGTAGTCAAAGCCGTGTTCCTGTGCGGTGAAAACAGGCAGACCAAGCCCACCAATGAGCGCATAGAGCCCAAGCGAGAGCGCGCCGCGAATGGCACCGAGGGTCGAACCGACCAAGAGAACAGCCAATGTCTGAAAAGTGAAAGGAACCGGCTCGTTTGGAATAGCCAACTGAGCAGCCAGTGCTGTGACTGTCGTTCCAATTAAAACGAGGGCTACGTCGGCGGTGAGGCTCTTCTTGACGAAGCGGTCAACGACAGTTGAGCGGTGGGTTAGTGCAATTGACATGTGTTCTCCATAAGAAATTGACTTGGGTCAATTGTAAACTAGGGCTTTTGTAGCCCATCTACCTAATTGCACTAAATTACCCCGCCCATTTTGGAGCATTCATGATTGCCGTAACTGACCTCGAGATTCGCATTGGCGCTCGAGTGCTTATGTCACAGGTAAATTTTCGTGTTGCTAGGGGCGACAAAATCGGTCTTGTCGGTCGCAATGGTGCCGGCAAGACGACTCTGACCAAGATTTTGGCAGGCGACGGGCAGCCGGATGTTGGCACTGTCGATCGAATCGGCGAAATCGGCTACCTTCCGCAAGACCCTCGAAGCGGCGACCCAGAAGAGCTTGCCAAGAATCGCATTTTGAACGCGCGCGGTCTCGGCGATTTGTTGATGCAAATGGAGAAGGCCTCTCTCGACATGGGCAGCATCGATGAAAAGGTCTATGACAACGCCATGCGCAAGTATGGCAACCTCGAAGAGCAGTTTCAAGCTGCCGGAGGCTATGCAGCCGAGGCCGAGGCCGCCGCGATCGCGAGCAACCTAGGCATCAAAGAGCACATTCTCGAACAGCCACTCAAGACCCTCTCGGGTGGTCAACGACGTCGAATCGAATTGGCCCGAATTCTTTTCAGCAACGCCGAAACCATGATTCTCGACGAGCCGACTAACCACCTCGATGCCGACTCTGTAATTTGGCTTCGCGATTTCTTGAAGACCTACCAGGGCGGTCTGATTGTGATCAGTCACGACGTCGACCTAATTGGCGAAACCGTTAATCGAGTTTTTTACCTTGATGCCATGCGTGGCGTCATCGACGTTTACAACATGGGTTGGCGCAACTACCTCAAGCAGCGTGAGTCTGACGAAGAACGTCGCAAGCGTGAGCGAGCAGGCGCTGAGAAGCAGGCAGCGACTTTGCGGTTGCAAGCCGCGAAGTTCGGTGCAAAGGCATCTAAGGCTGCCGCAGCTCAACAAATGGTCAAGCGAGCAGAGAAACTTCTGGGTGCTCTCGAAGACGTTCGCGAAACAGATCGAGTTGCGAAGATTAAGTTTCCTGACCCGGCACCTTGCGGCAGAACCCCGCTAATGGCCACCAACCTGAGCAAGAGCTACGGTTCGCTCGAAATTTTCACTGCCGTTGATTTGGCGATCGACAAGGGCAGCAAGGTCGTCATCATTGGCCTGAATGGTGCTGGCAAGACCACAATGCTGAGAATGCTTGCCGGCATTGATAAACCAGACACGGGCGAAATCATCGAAGGTCATGGCCTCAAGGTTGGCTACTTTGCCCAGGAACACGAGACTCTCGATGTTTCGAAGACCGTTCTTCAGAACATGCAGCGATCTGCTCCGCATCTTGCCGACACCGATGCTCGAAAGGTGCTCGGTTCTTTTCTCTTCACCGGAGATGACGTAGACAAACCTGCCGGAGTGCTGAGCGGTGGTGAGAAGACTCGTCTGGCCCTGGCATCGCTTGTGGTGTCTTCGGCAAACGTGTTGCTTCTAGACGAACCAACTAACAACCTCGACCCAGCAAGTCGCGAAGAGATTTTGCGTGCCCTAAGCACCTTCACTGGAGCTGTGGTTCTGGTTTCGCACGACGAGGGAGCTGTGCTTGCCCTCAACCCAGAGCGCGTATTGATTTTGCCTGATGGCGATGAAGATCTCTGGAACGACAGCTATGCCGAGCTCATCTCACTCAGCTAGTTGCAACCTCTAGCTGCTGCGATCTAGCAGTTTGTCTTCGGTTTCGGCATCAACCTGACCAAAGAGCTTTCGCTTTGAAATTCTCTTCTTGCCGGCTTGGGCTTCGCGTTCTTTCTTGATTCCCCAGAACAACGCCGCTGCCGACATTAGAGCAAAGAGAATCCATTGCAGTGCATAGCTGAGATGATTGCCTTCGCCAAGTTGTGGTTTATCCAATCTTTTTGGCGCAGTTTCTTGAACAAGTGATTCACTCGCCATTCGAACGTAGACCTTGCTAAATACTTTCTGTTCAATGCTCTCGGCTGCTACAAGCGCGGCGATGTTTATAGTCGCAAGCTGACCTTGCGGCGCCGTTCGGTTGAGAGTTGGTTCTGATGCCCTGGTTCTGCCAGTGATCGTTTGAATTGACTCTGCGGGCAGAGGAACATCGTCAGGCGCTTGGTACTGGTCGCCGGCTGCTAGCCAACCGCGTTCTACTGCCACCACGGTTCCATCTGATAACTCAAACGGGACTACTTGCAAAAAGCCGGGCTGCCCATTCAGCGGACGATTGCGCACCAGAACAGATTTGTCGACCAGATAGCGGCCCGAAAGTTCAACTCTTCGCCATTCATTGGACTTGTCAAAGGAGTCGAGGTTGGCAACGTCTTGAAGTTGCACGGCAGGCGAGTCGTAGTTCTCGGCCAGTTGCTGCATTGCAGTGAGCGCTTCTTCACGACGATTGAATTGCCAGTTCGAGAGATATACGCAGGCTATCGAAAACGCAACAACAAGCGAGAGCCAGCCGAACCAGCGCTTCAAATCTGATCGCGATGCTCGCATTGACTATTGCTCGATTTCTATTGGCCTTGACTCAAGAAAGAATTCTCGAACCTGAAGATAGTCAACCAGAAAGGCCTGATGATCTGCGCAGGCAGACCAGGTCTTGGTGCGGCCATCGGTGTGAATCTTTGGGTTTCGCCAGATGATGAGTCTTTCGGCGGCTGCCTGACAGCCAGCACGAGAGCACTTTTGCAATGTCAAAAGCTATTTGCCCTCTGGGTCGACAATCTTGAAGTCAGTTGCCTCAATGCGCAGTTGTGGGGCAACCACCTCGGTTGCCTTTGCAGTTTTGGTTTGCGGTCCACCTGTGGCATTCGCGATTATCACGGCAAAGTATGGCAAAAAGATTGCACCCGCGAAGCAGACCCACATCAGCCAACCGCTGACATAAACACCAAGCACGATGCAAACCACTCGAAGCGACATCGCCACCGTGTAGCGAATCATGCGTGATTTGCGCTCATCCTCGGGAGATAGCTCGAGGTTAGTGACGCTCTGGGCCGTTGCCAATGAAACTCCATTCGAGGCTTGCGTTCGGGGCTAATTTTAAGCCAAAGACTAGACTTGCCATTAGTTTCAACGCCTTCGAAGGCGCCCGTATTCCTGATTTGGAGTAAATAGTGACTGAAAGAGTCGTGCTTGTTACCGGCGGAAACCGAGGAATCGGTCGATCGATTGCCGAAGAGTTTCTTAAGCAAGGCCACAAGGTGGCAGTTACCGTTCGATCTGGCGAGGGGCCAGCGGGGTCGCTCAGCGTAAAAGCCGATGTCACCGACGCAGCGTCGCTCGACGCCGCCTTTGCCGAAATCGAAGAGAAGCTCGGCCCGGTAGAGATTCTGGTGGCGAATGCTGGCATCACCCGCGACACCCTTCTGATGCGCATGACCGACGAGCAATTCGAAGAAGTCGTAAACACCAACCTGAACGGAGTGTTCAGGGTGTTGCGTAGAGCAACCATGGGCATGATCAAGAAGAAGTACGGTCGAGTTATTTTGATCGGTTCTGTCGTTGGACTTCTCGGTTCGGCCGGGCAGGTAAATTATTCGGCAACAAAGTCGGCGCTCGTCGGGATGGCTAGATCAATCACCCGCGAACTCGGCGGCAGAAACATCACAGCAAACGTCGTTGCTCCTGGCTTTATCGACACCGACATGACCGCCTCCTTGCCAGAAGAAGCCCAGGTCGACTACAAGAAGCGCATTCCTGCTGGTCGTTTTGCATCACCACAAGAAGTTGCCCGCGTCGTCACCTGGCTTGCCTCAGACGATGCCTCTTACATCAGCGGTGCCGTTATTCCGGTCGATGGCGGCCTAGGCATGGGGCACTAGAAGGAGTCAAAATGACAAATCCACTTTCACCAAATAGCCTGCTCGGCAAAGTTGCTCTAGTCACTGGCTCTTCTCGAGGAATCGGTGCAGACACCGTCACATATTTTGCCGAGGCGGGCGCATCGGTAATCGTCAATTTTCGAAACAAAGAGGCAAGAGCACTCAAAATCGTTGCCGCAATCGAAGAAAAAGGTTCTAGGGCAATTGCCTGTGGCGCAGACCTGACTGACCAGCAATCTGTCGAGGGCATGTTCGAGTCTGCAGAGGCAGCTTTTGGCAAATTAGACATTTTGGTGATGAACGCTTCGGGCGGAATGGAAGCCGGCATGGGCGAAGACTATGCGATGCGACTAAACCGCGATTCGCAAGTGAATCTGCTCAAGGCAGCGCTTCCACATCTCAACGATGGCGCTCGCGTTGTCTTTGTAACCAGCCACCAGGCGCACTTCATTAGAACTACTCCGACCATGCCTGAGTATGTTCCAGTTGCTCTTTCTAAGCGAGCTGGCGAAGACGCACTTCGTGACATGATTCCTGAATTAGCCAGCCGAAACATCGGATTCGTGGTCGTCTCTGGAGACATGATCGAGGGCACCATCACGGCAACCCTGCTAGAGCGGGCTAACCCTGGAGCGATTGAATCGCGCCGCGAGGGTGCCGGCAAACTTTACAACGTGAGCGAATTCGCTGCCGAAATTGCACTAGCAGCTGTTGAAGAAGTTCCGCCGAACAATACCCGTCTCGTCGGCGACACAAGCGACTTTATCGCCGAGTAAGCCCTAGAGCTTCAGCAAGTTGAAATAGGTCGCGCTTGCCGATCACAATGTCAGCACTGTCGCGAACGATTTGTTTTGCGTTAAAGGCAACCGATAGCCCCGCGGCTTGCATCATTTCTAGGTCGTTAGCGCCGTCACCAACGGCGATTGTCTGAGCAATATCGAAACCCGCTAAATGCGCCCACTCGATTAATGCGTTCTTCTTTTCAGAGCGATCGATGATTTTTCCGATAACTCTTCCGGTAAGAAAGCCATCAATAACCTCGAGGTCGTTGGCTCTAGCAAAGTCGAGAGACAGACGTTCGGCTAGGGGAGTCAGCACCTGGCTAAAGCCACCGCTAACTGCACCAACGCGACCTCCGGCAGAGTGAACGGCATCAATCAGTTGCACAGCGCCCTGAGTAACTGTGATTCGCTGCAAGACCTCTTCAAAAACCGAAACAGGCAAACCAGCGAGAGTTTTCACTCGCTCTATCAAACTCTCAGCAAAATCGAGCTCGCCTGCCATGGCCCGCTCGGTTACGGAAGCAACTTCATCGCGCTTGCCTGCAACATCGGCCAATAGTTCAATCACTTCGTCTTCGATGAGGGTTGAATCAACATCAAATACGACTAAAAGTTTTGTCAAGGTGTAACCAGCACACCCTTAGCAACAACCGTGATGCCGGTCTCTGAAACCGTGAAGCCTCTAGCCAAATCGCGATCACGGTCGACACCGATTGAGGCACCATCGGCAACCACAACGCCTTTGTCGAGAATGGCGCGACGAATAGTGCTGTCGCGGCCAACCTGCACGTCATCAAGCAAGACCGAGTCGGTGACCAATGCGCGTGAGTGCACTCGAACGTTCGGCGAGAGCACGCTGCGCTCGACAATGCCACCCGAGACAACGGTGCCAAGCGAAACAATCGAGTCGGTGGTGCGGCCCTGGTTGCCTTCGCCATCATGAACGAATTTTGCTGGTGGCAGGTTGACCTGCTGGGTGTGAATTGGCCACTCGCTGTTATAAAGGTTGAAAACCGGCATAACCGAAATTAGGTCCATGTGAGCTTCGTAGTAGGACTCAATGGTTCCCACATCTCGCCAATAAGAGTGATCGCGCTCGGTCGAACCTGGAATCTGGTTGAACGTGAAATCGTAAGCGCTTGCATCTTGTCTAGAAACCATATACGGGATGATGTCGCCACCCATATCGTGAGACGAGTCATCGAGTGTTCCGTCGTGTTCGATTGCATCAATCAGCGCTTGGGCTGAAAAAACGTAGTTACCCATCGACACGAGAGCCTCGTTAGGTGCGTCTAGAAGAGGCTTCGGGTTGCTCGGCTTCTCGCGGAATGCAGAAATCTTTGTTGGGTCATTGTCATCAACTTCGATAACACCAAATTGGGTGGCGAGATTTAGCGGCTGTCGAATGGCGGCAACCGTCACACCTCGACCAGATTCGATGTGCGCCTGAATCATCTGATCGAAGTCCATGCGATAAACGTGATCTGCACCAACAATCACAACGATGTCTGGGCGCTCGTCGCTCAGCAAGTTCATGCTTTGCAAAATTGCATCGGCGCTGCCTGAGAACCATCGCTTGCCAAGACGCTGCTGAGCCGGAACCGAAGCAACATATGATCCGAGCAGCGGAGACATTCTCCAAGTTTGTGAAATGTGTCGGTCGAGTGAGTGCGACTTGTATTGAGTCAAGACCACGATTCGACGAAGACCTGAGTTGATTAGGTTCGAAAGAGCAAAGTCAATGAGTCGGTAACTTCCGCCGAATGGAACCGCCGGTTTTGCACGTTCGTCGGTAAGCGGCATGAGTCGCTTTCCTTCACCACCGGCGAGGACCATTCCGAAGATACGTGGACTACTCATACCGAGAATGTTATTCCTCAAAGCGAACACACCGCTAGCATTGCGCTATGAGAATCGACCTGATTACCAAGGAATATCCTCCATTTATCTATGGCGGAGCGGGCGTGCACGTCGCTGAACTAGTGAAAGTTCTGCGCAAACACACCGAGGTGCAGGTCAGATGCTTCGGCGAGGTTCGTGATGAAACCGATACACACTCATACAGCCACCCAGACGCATTCAGCGGCACCAATGGCGCTCTGCAGACTCTGGCGACCGACCTTGCCATGGTCAACGACGTGGCCGGTGCAGACCTCGTTCACTCGCACACCTGGTATGCCAATTTTGCTGGCCAGGTTGCCTCAAGCCTTCACGGAATTCCGCACCTGATCACGGCTCACAGTCTTGAGCCATTGCGCCCCTGGAAAGAGGAGCAACTTGGTGGCGGCTACCGCCTTTCATCATGGATAGAGCGCACGGCATACGAGGGAGCAACAGGAATCATCGCGGTTAGCGCCGGAATGAGAGCAGACATTCTGCGCGCCTATCCACAGATTGACCCAGCAAAAGTGTCGGTCGTGCACAACGGAATTGACCTCGAAGCCTTTCAAGCTGCTAACAACCCTGATCTGGTTAGAGCAAACGGAATTGATCCAGAACAGCGCAGCGTTGTGTTTGTCGGACGCATCACTCAGCAAAAAGGTTTGCCTTATTTGCTAAAGGCTGCACGCGAACTGCCAAGCGATGTTCAGCTCGTGCTTTGCGCAGGGGCACCAGACACCCCACAAATCTTGCAAGAGGTTAGTGACCTGGTTGCCGAACTTCGCAAGGTTCGCAGCAACGTGGTTTGGGTCGAAAAGCACCTTAGCCGCGTCGAACTGATCGCAATTCTTTCTGCGGCAACCGTTTTTGCCTGCCCGAGCATCTATGAACCACTAGGCATCGTCAACCTAGAGGCAATGGCCTGCGGAACACCGGTGGTTGCAACTGCGACCGGCGGAATTCCTGAGGTTGTTGAACACGGCAAGACCGGATTGCTAGTTGACATCGAGCAGGTTCAAGACGGCAGTGGCAAGCCACTTGACGAAGCCAAGTTTGTCGCTGACTTTGCAGCCGCTCTAAATGAGATGATCGACAGCCCGGATCTGAAGGATTACGGTTTAGCGGCCAGAAGAAGAGTAGAAGACCACTTCAGCTGGGACAGCATCGCCGAGCAAACTTTGAGCGTGTATCGCGGAGCAATCGCAAACTTCAAATAGGCTCAAGACATGTCTCGCGTTCTCGATTTCAATAACGTCACCGTTCTTCGCGACAAAAAGCCGATTATCAACAACATTGACTGGCAAGTCGAGTCTGACCAGCGCTGGGTAATCATTGGCGCAAATGGTGCCGGAAAGACCACCCTGCTGCGCGTGGCAGCGGCCCAAATTCAGCCAAGCTCAGGAACCGCAAAGGTTCTTGGCCAAACACTTGGCGACGTGAACGTCTTCGAACTTCGCACTCGAATTGGTTTTGCGTCAAATGCACTGTCAAGCCACATTCCAAACTCTGAGACCGTGCTCAACTCAGTTATGACCGCGAGCTACGCCGTCACCGGTCGCTGGAACGAGCAATACGACGACATAGATGTGCGTCGAGCCCATCGCGTCTTGAACGAGTGGCACCTTGCCGAATATGCAGATCGAGCTTTCGGAACACTGAGCGATGGCGAACGCAAACGCGCTCAAATCGCGCGTTCGGTCATGCCTGACCCAGAATTGCTGCTACTGGATGAGCCGGTGGCGAGCCTTGATCTGGCTGCCCGCGAGCAGACCATTTCGGTTATCGGTGCCTACGCCTCTGAGCCTGCCGCCCCGGCAATGGTCATGGTCACCCACCATCTAGAGGAAATCCCGGCTGGCTTCACCCACGCAATCGTGCTGAGCCAAGGCCAGGTCTATGCTGCTGGCGAGATTCGCTCTACCTTGACCAGCGAAAAACTCAGCGAAGCATTTGGCATTCGCCTGGCCGTTGACTTTACCGATGGGCGCTTCAGAGCCCGCTTCATCCACTAATTCGCCTAATTTCTAGGTCAAAAGTGCTGGCGTTGGCCTATTTGCTTTGTTATGCTTGACCCTTGGTGCCGTTGCACCGCATCCAGTTATCTGGAACAAACTCTTAGATTTATCAAGGAAGTTTCGCATGAAGGCTGACATTCACCCAAAGTACGAAGCAATCGTTTTTCGCGATCTAGCTTCTGGTGTTGCGTTCTTGACTCGCTCAACCGTAACTAGCAGCAAGACCATCGAGTGGGAAGACGGCAACACCTACCCGGTCTTCGACGTTGAAATCTCTTCACAGTCGCACCCGTTCTACACCGGAAAGCAGCGCATCATGGATGCCGCCGGACGTGTCGAGCGCTTCAACGCACGTTACAAGAACTTCTCATAAACCAACGTTTATGCAAAGAAACCCTCGACTTCGGTCGAGGGTTTCTTTTTGCAAATTGCTCAGTTTGAGCTGCGTTGCCTAAGCCTGACTATCTAATTTGATGGGCCAGCCAGGGGTCGCCTTGAATTCTTTGTCGACGTTGTTGATCATCCATTTGGTGAAGCTCTCGTCGATTTCTTTTGCCCATGCAATCTGAGAGTTGTGCAGCTCCGCCGCACTCGCCGGCAGCTTGTCGACGTGAGCCTTCATAATGGCGAGGCCAACTCGACCAGCGGCAATTGCGTCTGCTTTTGAATTGTGTGCATCGTCGAGGGCAACCTGATAAAACTCGGCAACGATTTCTAGTTTGCGCTTGCCTTTTCTGAATTTGTCGAAAGTTTTGTCGACAACTAGGGGGTCAAAAACTGGCATTGGCCCCGAGATTGGTTCTAGACCAAGAGCAACTGCCTGGTGATAGAGGATCGTGAAGTCATATGGTGCGTTGTATGCCACGACCGGAATTCCACGGGCAAAGCAATCGCGCATCACTTCGAGAATCTCTGAAATCACTTCTTTATAGTTGCGACCATCGGCACGAGCCATCTCGGTGGTGATGCCGTGAACATTGCTGGCGACCTCAGGAATTTCAATTTCTGGGTCGGCCAGCCACTCGGGGCGATCAACAACGACGTTGCCGTCGACGTCTAGTTCGACAATGGTTGCGGTAACGATTCTTGAGGTCTTTAGGTCGAGACCAGTGGTCTCGGTGTCAAAGACGGCAATTCGATTGGCCCACTGGGGCAGCGCTTGAGAATTCACTAGAACAGGCTATGCCTAGGCTGCGACATTGAGTGCCAGCCCGCCTTGTGTGTTAGGCGAGGCCGCAACCTTTGGCAACCTCAATTGCTGCCTTAGAAAAGTTCAAAGTGAAAATGTGCAAGCCTGGAGCACCAGCGGCAAGTAGGTCGTTTGCCAACTCCACGCTGTAATCCATGCCGATAATGCGCGCTTCATGTTCGTCTGCGTTCTGCAGCTTTGCCAGCAGATCGCTCGGCACCGCGGCACCGCTCATCTCGGCCATTCGCAAAACCTTGGATGCATTCGAAATCGGCATGACACCAGGAATGATGGGCAGTGAGGTTCCGGCCAATGAAGCCTTTTGCTGGAGTTCGAGATAGGCATCGACAGTGAAGAATAACTGCGTCATTGCATAACTGGCACCGGCATTTTGCTTCAGCGCTAGAACATCGGCATCATGGTGAAGCGAAGGCGACTCGGGGTGCTTTTCAGGGAATGCAGCTACACCGACTTCGAGACTGCTCTCAGCGCGAACGAGTTCGACAAGTTCAATCGCCGTTTTGAGTTCACCTTTCTCGAGCGCGTCAGGTTGGTCTCGAGGCGAATCACCGCGCAGGGCCAGAATCGAGCCGACACCGGCCTGCTCAAAGTGTTTGATAATCTCTCGCGAACCAACGTTCGTCGAGCCGACACAGGTGAGGTGACCAATGGTCAAAACGTCTTTGGCCATGCGGTCAACCACGCCAAGTGAAGTCTCGCGGTTTGAACCGCCAGCGCCGTAGGTGACCGAAACGAAGTCTGGCGAAACCTCGAGCAGTTTCGAGTAGTTGCGCCAAAGTGAGACGGCAGCGTCTTCATCCTTGGGTGGAAAAAATTCGAAAGACAGGGTCTTCTGGCCGACCTCTGCGCGCTGGTTGATTGCCGCCACCACAGAATTTGGGGTTGAGCTCAGTGCTTCACGGATGGCCGACATCTCTCTATTTTAAGCGCAGAAAGCCAAAGGTAGAATTGTTACCAATGTTGACAAGCCAATCTCAAGCACTGCTCGACGCCATTCGATCGCGCGTGGTGGTAGCCGATGGCGCAATGGGCACCATGATTCAAGACGCCGTGCCGACTCTAGAAGACTTTCAGGGGCACGAAGGCTGCAATGAGATTCTCAACGTAACCAGGCCAGAACTTATTTCGAGCATTCACGCGCAATATTTGAAATCAGGCGCAGAGGCCATTGAGACCAACACCTTTGGCGCAAACTTTGCGAACCTTGCCGAATATTCAATCGTTGAGCGGGTCTATGAGCTCGCTCGCGCAGGTGCCGAAATTGCCAGACAAGTCGCCGATGACTTCTCAACAGACGAAAAGCCCCGCTGGGTGCTTGGCTCTCTAGGCCCAGGAACCAAACTTCCGTCGCTTGGCCACGAAAAATTTGCAGTGCTGCGCGATGCCTATCAAGACGCTTCTCGCGGGCTAATCGACGGGGGAGCAGACGCGATTCTCATCGAGACTGTTCAAGACCTGCTTCAAGCAAAGAGCGCAATCATCGGCGCTAAGCGGGCGATGAAAGAAACCGGCAAAGATATTGCGATCTTGGTTTCGGTCACAATCGAGACCACCGGCACAATGTTGCTCGGCAGTGAGATCGGTGCGGCACTAACGGCCATTAGCGCGTTGGGCGTTGACGGCATTGGCCTCAACTGCGCAACCGGGCCAACCGAGATGAGCGAGCATCTCAGATATCTGTCGAAGTATTCGCAATTGCCAATCGTTTGCATGCCGAACGCCGGCCTGCCGGTTTTGGGCCCGCACGGCGCACACTACCCGTTGACTCCAATAGAGCTCTCGGCCGCGCACGCACAGTTCGTTCGCGAATATGGCATCGGACTTGTGGGCGGTTGCTGCGGAACAACTCCCGCGCACATCGAAGAGTTGGCCATGCTTGTCTCGGGCCAAGAACTCAAGCAGCGCGCCACTACCGATGAACCTGGGCTCGCTTCGCTTTACCAGCACCAACCCTTTGACCAAACCATGACTTACCTGTCAATTGGTGAGCGAACCAACGCAAACGGGTCAAAAGCCTTCAAAGAGGCGATGCTCGCCGAGAACTGGGATGAGTGCATCGAAATCGCTCGTTCGCAGACTAGAGAGGGTGCACACTTCTTAGACGTCTGTGTCGACTATGTCGGTCGAGATGGTGTCAGAGACGCCCGCGAGTTGGTTAGCCGACTTGCCACCGCCACAACACTGCCGCTCGTGCTCGACTCAACGGAGCCGGCTGTGCTCGAAGCTGGGCTCGAGAGCATTGGCGGTCGAGCCATGATCAACTCGGTGAACTACGAAGACGGCGATGGCCCAACCTCAAGATTCGCCAGAATCATGCCGCTTGCCAAAGAGCACGGTGCAGCCGTTGTGGCGTTAACCATTGACGAAGAGGGGCAGGCCCGCACAGCCGAAACCAAATTCGCCATCGCCTCGCGCCTAATCGAAGATCTAACCAACAACTGGCAAATGCGCCTAAGCGACATCACTGTTGACGCCCTGACATTTCCGATCGCAACCGGCCAAGACGAAACCAGGCGCGATGGCTTCGAAACCATCGAGGCTATTCGTCGAATCAACGAGGCCTATCCGGGTGTGCAAACCACCTTGGGCATTTCGAACATCTCTTTCGGACTTTCGCCGGCGGCAAGACACGTGCTCAACTCGGTCTTCTTGCACGAGTGCGTTCAGGTTGGACTCACCTCGGCAATCGTTCACGCGGCACGAATCATGCCGCTCAACCAAATCGCAAAGCACCAGCTCGACGCGGCACTAGAGCTAATTTATGACAAACGTGAATACGACGCCGATGGCAACGTAACCTATGACCCGCTAACCAACTATCTCGATGTTTTTGCCGGTGTCGACACAGCAACCGCCAAGCAGTCTCGAGCTGCCGAGCTCGCGGCGCTGCCACTTGAAGAGCGACTTGAGCGTCGAATTATCGATGGCGAGAAGAAGGGCCTCGAGGCTGATCTCGATGAAGCGCTAGCGATTCCTAAATCGGCCCTCGACATCATCAACCAGAACTTGCTAAAGGGAATGCAAATTGTCGGCGAGCTATTCGGCAAGGGCGAGATGCAATTGCCGTTCGTTTTGCAATCTGCCGAGGTTATGAAGACTGCCGTCGCTCACCTTGAGCCTCACATTGAAAAGTCAGATGGCAGCGGCAAGGGTCGCATCTTGCTTGCCACAGTTCGCGGTGACGTGCACGACATTGGCAAGAACTTGGTCGACATTATTTTGAGCAACAACGGCTTCGAGACCGTGAACATTGGCATCAAGCAACCAATCAACGAAATTTTGAAAGCTGCCGAAGAAAACAACGTCGACGTAATCGGCATGAGTGGTTTGCTCGTCAAGTCGACTCAAATCATGAAAGAAAACCTCGAAGAGATGAACCAGCGCGGAGTCGCAGACCGCTGGCCCGTAATTCTTGGTGGCGCTGCCTTGACCCGTGCCTTCGTCGAGCAAGACCTTGCCGAAATATTTGACGGCGAAGTGCGTTATGCACGAGATGCCTTCGAAGGTCTAAAACTCATGGATACCCTCGTGAAGATAAAGCGCGGCGACCAGTCAGCCTCGCTGCCTGCGCTCAAGAAACGAGTGGTCTCGCCTCACAGCCTTCTAGTCAGAACAGAGCCAGATCAGGTTCCAGACCGCAGCGACGTCGCGAGCGACAATGCCGTGCCAACCCCACCATTCTGGGGAACCCGCATCGTCAAGGGCATCGCCCTGCGCGATTACGCATCGTTTCTCGATGAGCGAGCAACGTTTATGGGGCAGTGGGGCCTCAAACCTGGCCGAGGCGACGATGGCGCGAGCTACGAAGAACTCGTCGAGACCGAAGGTCGACCTCGCCTGCGTTACTGGCTCGATCGCCTGCAAACCGAGAACCTGCTAGAAGCAAGTGTCGTCTACGGATACTTTCCGGCAGTTAGCGACGGCAACGACACGGTTGTATTGCATCACTCCGCAGAAGGTGCAACCGATGGTGGATCAGGCGAAACCGCCGGCACCGAACGCATGCGCTTTAAGTTTCCGAGACAGGCTCGTGACAGACACCTTTGCCTGAGCGATTTCATCAAGAATCGCGAAACCAGCCAAGTCGATGTCTTGCCATTCCAACTTGTGACCATGGGCTCAAAAATTGCCGAAGAGGCAAACCGACTTTACAAGAACAACCAATATCGCGACTACCTAGAACTGCACGGGCTCTCTGTGCAGCTAACCGAAGCACTCGCCGAGTTCTGGCACTCGCGAATTCGCTCTGAGCTTGGCTTCTCAAATGAAGACCCGAACGACGTCGATGGCCTATTCAAACTTGAGTATCGCGGCGCGCGCTTCAGCTTCGGCTACCCGGCTTGCCCAGAGCTAGAAGATCGCATCAAACTTGTCGAACTGTTGCAACCACATCGCATTGGCGTTGAGCTATCAGAAGAGCTTCAGCTGCACCCAGAGCAATCGACAGATGCCATGATTCTTCACCACCCCGAAGCAAAGTATTTCTCGGTCTAATGCATGCCCAACCAATGCAGGCAGAGCTAGCCGCAAAAGCACGAGCAAATGCCGAGCGACGCGAAGTAACTATTTCGGGCGAGCGCACAACTTATTGGTTCTATGCAGCGACTAAAGGCTCAACATCGTCTGCAACATTGGTCATGATTCATGGATACCGCGGCAACCATCACGGATTAGAAGCTATCGCCGGTGCGCTAGACAACATCAACGTTGTGATTCCAGACTTGCCGGGCTTCGGCGAGTCTGAGCCATTCACAACCACTCACAGCATTCAGAACTATGCCGACTGGTTGCACAAATTTTTAGTTTCGCTGAAGTTATCTAAGAAGCCACATCTGCTTGGGCACTCGTTCGGCAGCATTGTCGTTTCAGCTCAGGTCGCAAAATTTGATGACATTGCCACTCTGATACTTGAAAACCCGGTAGCTGCTCCAGCGCTGGCCGGGCCTAAAGCCTTCACGACGGGCCTGGCCAAGAGCTTCTTCTGGCTGGCGGGCGCGCTTCCAGAGAGAACGGGTCTGCGCCTTCTCAAGGGGTTCGTTATGGTGCGAGGCATGAGCGTGCTAATGGCCAAAACTAAGAACCGCCAATTGCGCAAGTGGATTCACCAGCAACACGACGAAAACTTCAACGATTTTGCAAGTCGCAGAGTTGCACTTGAGGCATACGTGGCCTCGGTTTCAAACTGTGTGGGTGATTTTGCCAAAGATTTCTCGGTTCCGGTGCTGCTGCTCGCGGGCAAGCGCGACGACATCACGTCGGTTGCTCAACAGCGAGAGCTGACCGAGAAAATTGGCTCTGCTCAGCGACAACTTGAGGTTTTCAATGGAGTTGGCCACCTGACCCACTACGAAATTCCCGAGAAGATTGCAGAGCACATCTCGGCCTGGGTAACTGCGCATGACTAAAGAAATAACAGACGTTCTATACTTCGATGCCCGATACATCCGTGTCGATCACCATGACGGCATCAGCCGCTTTTCTGCTGGACTATGCCAAGAGATCAGCAGGAAACTAAAAACAGTTGCCATCATTTGCGATGAACGTCAACTGAAGTCACTGCCTGCCGGAATTGAATACGTCAAGCTCACTGACCCAACCAAACCCTTGTCAGAATTGCTAATCGCCAGAAAGCTGAACAAGCTCGACGCGAAGTTGGTTTTCTCGCCGATGCAAACCATGGGCACCTGGTCGAGAAAATACAAACTGCTGCTGACACTGCACGACCTCATTTACTATGCCCACCCGGCTCCGCCACCGTCGTTGCCTATCGCGGTTCGCATCGGTTGGCGCTTGTTTCACAGCGTCTATTGGCCTCAGCGTTTCGTGCTGAACCAGGCCGACGCAATCATCACCGTGTCAGAAACCACGAAGAGTCTCATTCAGAAATTCAAACTGACTAAGAAAGCCACCCACGTGGTTTATAACGCTGCGGCGCACGTTCACGAACAGCACAAGTCAGCACACGCTCGGCCTGCGACCAAACAAAAACTGGTCTACATGGGCAGTTTCATGGATTACAAGAACGTCGAAACGCTCGTTAAGGCGATGCCATTGCTGGCCGATTATGAACTGCACTTGCTCAGCAAGATCAGTGACGACAGGCGAGCCGAACTCAGGAGCCTAGCGACCACGAAGAACATCGTCTTTCACAACGGAGTCAGCGAAACTGAATATTTGCGCCAACTCGATGAAGCCGTTGCTCTGGTTAGCGCATCTCGCGACGAGGGTTTTGGCATTCCGGTGATTGAGGCCATGGGCAGAGGTTGCCCGACAATAATCAGCGACATCGAAATCTTCAGAGAAGTCGGTGCGGGTGCTGCAATTTACTTTGATCAGAATTCGCCGGAGTCTTTTGCGGCAGCGGTTAGAACGATCGAAGCCCCGAGCGCTTGGAAGGCTAAAAGCATCGCCGCTTTGGCACAGGCGAAAAAGTTCAACTGGCAAGCCTCGGCAGATGAGCTAATCGAAGCGATTAAAACTCTTTATTAGCCGCGAAATCTATTTCGGCAATTCGGCCAGCGATCGCGGTTCGAAAATCTCAATTCGCCAACCGTTTTCGTCATGCACAATCACAGACAGCGATGTGTTGCCAAAGCGCTGGCCAGCCAATGGCAATTCTCCGCCGCTTACCATTCGAACTAACTTGCGAATTAGCGCGCCGTGACTAACCGTTAGCACTCGGGTTCCGCGATAAACGTTTAGCAGCTGCTCGAGCAATTGCTCGGCACGAGCGCGCAGCACGTCGAGGCTCTCGCCGCCGGGTGGAAGGCCATCTGGAAAATCGCGCTTCCACTCTTCGTGGGTCATCCCCTCGGCGTCACCAAAGGAGCGCTCAAGCAAAAGCGGTTCAACCGCGACTTCGCTGATGCCAAGCTCTTGTGCCACAATCTCGGCAGTTTCTCTTGCCCGAGAAAGGGGAGAGGTTGCGATGAAGTCCCAGTCTTCGGCGTTTATTGCCGCGGCGGCAATTCGCGCCTGCGCCAAGCCAGTCTCGTTCAACGGAATATCCGTGATTCCCTGCAAACGAAAGTCGATGTTCCAATCGGTTTGTCCGTGTCGAAGCAATCCGACGATGGTCTTAGTCAATTAGCAGCCTTTCGAGTGCAAGCGATGTGTTGGCTTCAATTTTCGCAAGCGCAATCTCGTCAGCCTTGGTTGGGCCGAGATTAACAATGACGATTGGTTTGTTAGTCTTGGCAGCGGCACGCGCAAAGCGCATTCCCGAATTTACAGTTAGCGATGTTCCCGCAATCAGAAGCGCCTCTGCGGCATCGAGTTTGCTCATGGCCAGCTCTGCTCTTTCGATTGGCACGCTCTCACCGAAGAAAACCACATCTGGCTTGAGAATTGCGCCACACGATGGGCAGTCAGGAATCTTGAAATCGGCAGCGGCTTCAACCTCGGCGTCGCCATCAGGAGAAAACTCAATTTGCTGATCTTTTCTCACCGAGGGGTTCAACTCGCGAAGCAAGACATCCATGTCTGTTCGCTTGATTAGTTTCTTGCAGCCAACGCAGATTACGCGGTCGAGTCTGCCGTGAAGGTCGATGACACCCTTTGCGCCGGCCGCCTGGTGCAGTCCGTCTACGTTTTGAGTCACGATCTGCTCTACGCGACCATTGCGTTCGGCTGCCGCTAGCGCCTGGTGGCCCAAGTTCGGCCTAGCCTCAGCGATTCGACTCCAGCCGACATAACTACGTGCCCAATAGCGAATTCGAGCCTGCTGCGAGCCCATGAATACGTCAAAGGTCATCGGGTGGCGGGCAACGCGACCCTCGCCTCGGTAGTCGGGAATTCCAGAGTCTGTGCTGATGCCAGCGCCGGTGAGAACAAGTAGCTTTTTTCCGGCCAATTGACTGCGCGCAAAGTCGATTCCATATGCCGAGGCGGCACTCAGTGAATCGTCTTGGGTTGTCATCTAATCAAGTGTAAATCGCGAGCGGCGACTGATGGCTTAAACCAGAAACCCCGCATGTGGAGTGCGGGGTTTTGGTTTAGCTGTCTCAAGCTACGTGTCCGAAATGGGACTTGAACCCACACCCCCCGAAGAGGACTAGCACCTCAAGCTAGCGCGTCTACCATTCCGCCACCCGGACGAGTGATTGAGTTAGAAACTCGGCGACAAGAGACGATGTTACCACGAACAAACACGTCGAGCGAAGCCGAATATGTTAGCCAATTCGCATTTGTCGGGGTAGTTTTGGGCTATGGCCAAGGAACCGAGAATTGCACTGCAGCAACTAATTGCAGCACTTGAACGACACTTCGAAGCGATGGCGAGCAAGCGCAGCGACGAAGACCCGGCAGTCGAGCACGCATATGAAGTGCTCAAGGATGCCTTTCTCGATTACGAAGAGGCCGTTGACGAGAAATATGAAGAGTGGCTTCCTTTTGAACTGGCCGACAATGAAGAAGAAGCTGATTGAACATATTTGAAGCGGTAATTCTCGGACTGGTTCAAGGATTAACCGAGTTTCTGCCAATTTCATCTAGCGCGCACGTTCAGATTGCTTCACAGCTGCTTGGCATTGAAGCAATTCCTAAACCTCAACTAACGGCTTTTATTGCCACGATTCAACTCGGCACCGAAGCGGCCGTGCTCATTTATTTCTTCAAAGACATTGTGCGAATCGTCACCGCATGGCTGAAATCGATTGCACCAAAGCCACGACTCAGCGCAGAGCAGAAACAAGACGCCAAGATGGGCTGGCTGATCATCGTGGGCAGTTTGCCGGTGGTAGTTGTTGGCCTGTTATTCAAAGATGCAATCGAAACCCAGCTGCGCAGCCTTTGGGTCATTGCCATCATGCTCATCTTCTTCGGAATCGTTTTGGCAGTTGCAGATCGATTTGCGAAACAGCAAAAATCGATTCAGAAACTTTCTGTTCGTGACGGGTTGCTTTTCGGTGCAGCTCAGGCACTCGCCGTAATTCCAGGAGTCTCGCGATCGGGTGGCACCATCACCATGGGTCTTTTTCTCGGCTACAGCAGGCAAGCGGCAGCGAGATACAGTTTTCTGCTCGCCATTCCGGCTGTTATCGCAAGCGGACTATTCGAATTTGCTACGACCTTCGGTGACTTGAGTGCCGCCGATTTCGCGGCAACTGCTGTTGCCACCGCGGTTTCTTTCGCCGTTGGTTACTCGGTAATAGTTGCGTTGCTTCGCTATTTGAATCGCGGTTCGTTTATGCCGTTCATCATTTGGCGCATCGTGGTTGGATTAGCCATTTTGGTCATGCTTATGAACGGCGCGCTAGTCGCCTGATTTGTTTTCGCCGTCTTCTTGAGCCAAGAATCGCTCAAATTCCAGTGCGAGCGACTCAGCGCTTCCTGCGCTCTCGTCGGCAGCATCGCGAGCCGATTCAAGTTGCGAAACATAAGACGCTAGATCTTCATCACCCTCAGCCAACTCATCGATTCCACGCTCCCATGCAAAGGCGTCGGCGGCGAGAGTTCCGTGGGCAAATTGCAATCCGAGAATTCGTTCGAGCTCCAGCAGCAGCGAGAACATCGCTTTCGGCGAAGGGGAGTTATGCACATAGTGAGGCACCGGGGCCCAGAGGGCGAGGGCTGGTATGCCTGCCTTTTCTAGCGCCATTGCCAAAATTGAAATGATGCCAACCGGCCCTTCATAGTCACTCGGCTCGATGCCAAGTTGCTGACGAATTTGAGCATTCTGGCTCGACTTAGAAATTTGGATCGGCCGCGTGTGCGGACTGTCAGAAGGCACGGCTCCAAGAAAGAGCACGCGATCGATCTCGCAATCTTCGACATACTCCATAATTTCTGCACAAAAGGTTTTCCAGCGTCGAGCCGGTTCATTGCCGATCAGAAGAAAAATGTCTGCGAAACGAGGGTTTTCTTCGATCTTGTCTTTCGATGCTCGCAAGATTTCAGCGCCCGGCCAAGAAATCTCTCGAGTGCCATCAACATCGCTTGTAACCGTGGGGCGCGAAAATACGAAGTCGTAATAGTCTTCTGGGTCGACAGCGCCAATAAGTTGCGCGTCGATTTCGGTCACGAGGTGGCGAAGCACACCGCTTGCACCTTCGGCAGCGTCATTCCAGCCCTCAAATGCCACAATGAGCGTCTTGCCCTCAAAAAACGGGTTAGCCACTGACGAACTCCAATTCCCTCAACTAAAACCATAAGCGAACTGCAAAGGTAAAATTGCGGCATGCCTAAACATCAGCCAGCCGCAGTGCTATGGGACATGGATGGCACCCTGATTGATTCAGAGCACTACTGGATGAACAGCGAACAGGAACTGGCAAAAAGCACCGGAGCGCTCTGGACAGCCGAAGACGGCATGAGCCTAATTGGCATGAGCCTCTATGACAGCGCTCAAATCATCAAGCAAAAGATGGGGCTGCCTGAACAACCCGAGCAAATCATCGAAAAGATGACCAATTCGGTCGTGAGTCAGTTGGTGCCACCGATGCCATGGCGACCGGGTGCCATCGAATTGCTTCACGAACTCAACGGCCGCGGCATCAAGTGTGCTCTGGTGACCATGTCAATGCGTCGCATGGCGCTTGCCATAGCTGAGCGAGCAGGCGAGTCGGCATTTGATCTGGTCGTTGCTGGCGACGACGTAAAACACGGCAAACCACACCCAGAGGCCTATTTGAGGGCAGCCGAATTGCTCGGTGTCGACATCCGTGATTGCATTGCCTTTGAAGATTCGATCTCGGGGCTGCACTCGGCAGAAGCTTCTGGGGCAATTGCGATAGGCATTCCGAATATCGTGACGCTTGAACCAAAACCCGGCAGGCACATCTGGGAGACACTCGAAGGTGTCTCAGTTGATGACCTGAATGATTTCTACAGAGAGCAGCGTGCTGGCGATGACCGCAACTAAAAACCTTCCGCGCGGAGTCTTTCGCATCGGCGATCGAGTGCAACTAACTGGTCCGAAAGGCAAACTCAACACCATAACCCTCGAAGCGGGTGGCAGTTTTGGCACGCATCGCGGTGAGTTGAGACACGACGACATCATTGGTCAACCAGAGGGTTCGGTAATCAAGAACCACAACGGCATTGAATATCTGGCGCTGCGCCCTTTGCTCACCGACTTTGTTCTCTCGATGCCACGTGGGGCAAACATCATCTATCCAAAAGACTCTGCGCTGATCGTCACCATGGGCGACATCTTTCCGGGTGCAAAAGTCGTCGAAGCCGGCGTTGGCTCTGGTGGGCTAAGCCTCTATCTGCTTAGAGCAATCGGTGAGCAGGGCAGCCTTGACTCGTTCGAACGACGAATCGAGTTTGCCGAAATCGCCAAGGCAAATGCGGTCAGCCAACTCGGATACGAGCCTAAAAACTGGAACATTCACATCGGCGACCTACAAGAACAGTTACCGAAGGTCGTCAAGACTCATGATGCAGACCGTGTGGTGCTAGACATGCTTGCACCCTGGGAATGCGTCGAAGAATCGGCCGAAGCGCTGGTGCCAGGCGGTTTGATCATTGGCTACGTGGCAACGGTCACACAGCTGTCGCGTTTTACCGAGGCTGTTAGGGCTAGCGGGCAATTTGCCGAACCAGAAGCCTTCGAGACTTTGTTTAGAACTTGGCACCTGCAGGGTCTTGCCGTCAGACCTGATCACCGCATGATCGGTCACACCGGATTCCTGGTTACCGCAAGAAGGCTCGCACCCGGAACCGTGTTGCCTCGCTTCAAAGGCAAGCAAAAGCCCGAATTCAGCGATGAAGACTTGGCGGCTTGGAACCCAGACCACCTTGGCGAGCGAAGCGTAAGCGACAAAAAGCTTAGAAAAACAGTGCGAAACGCCACCGCGACCGCCCAAGCCCGACTTGACCAAGAATCTAATTAGCGACCATAAACTGGTCTAATTCCGAACGAAAGTAACCAATTGCGCAAACTAATTGCCGTGGCCGTCATTGCACTAACCACCTCTATCTCGGGTTGTGCTGCTGCGCCAAGCAAACTCGAAGAAGACGCCGCCAGCCTTCCTCAAGTTTGCGCTGAATACACCTCAGGCAAATCGGTTGTGAAAGTTAGTGCATCTGGTGAGTTCGGCACCAAGCCATCCGTGACTTTCAAGGCACCGCTCAGTTCAGAGCTGCTTGAAACAGCGGTACTTTCTGAAGGTGATGGCCCGGTATTCAAGGGTGGCTCGCAGGTTAAGTTTGAATACACCGCCTTCAACGCGGCCACTGGCAAAGAGTTTGCAGCTTCGAAGTACGACGGCAGCGATGCTGTAGCCCAGTTCTTTACAAGCGGTCAGAAACTCGATTTTTGTCACGCACTCTCGGGCGTCAAAGAGGGCTCACGCGTTGCCATACTGATTCCTGCAAAATTGGCTCACGATGGTGTCGGCGATGAGGCCAATGGAATCGCACCAACCGACAATTTGCTTTTCGTAATTGACCTGCAGAGGGTCTACCTTCCTCGCGCAGTTGGCGAGAAGCAGCCTGCGCCGAGTGGAATGCCAACCGTGGTGCTAGCGACAAACGGACAACCAGGTGTTCAGATGCCAAAGGCCCAAGCGCCTGCAGAATTTAACCTGTTTTCGCTCATTCAAGGGCACGGCGAAACAGTTGCTATTGGCGACACCGTGACACTGCACTACAGCGGTTTTGTCTGGGATTCAGGCGAACAATTTGATTCGTCGTGGACCAACGGAGCGCCGGTTCAGTGGCAACTAACCGAGACTGGCTTCATCAAGGGCTTCGTCAAGGCCTTAGACGGTGCCGTTGTTGGCTCGCAAATCATGGCCGTGATTCCTCCAAGTGAGGGTTACGGAGATCAAGCCCAGAGCACCATTCCGGCTGGCTCGACTCTTGTCTTTATCATTGACATTCTTGGCGTAGACAAAGTCACAACTAATTAGCGGGGTCACAATGGCAAACAATGGGGGATACCAGCGAGACAGGTCAGATGCGGCTGAACGTCTGCTCAACTTGACCCTGGCGCTGATTTCAACCTCTGTTGGACTCACCAAGCAAGAGCTTTATCTCGCGATTCGTGACTATCGAAACGATTTGCAAAACGGAATCTCTCTTTCGTCACTCGAGAAAAAATTCGAGAGAGACAAAAACGATCTGCGCGCAAGTGGAATCATCATTGAAACTTTTACTCACGACGCAGATATGGATGACAACCAACAGACGCGCTATTTGATTAGCCCTACTGGCTTTCAGTGGCCTAAAGGCGTTGAACTAACCGCAAAGCAACTTCAACTGTTGCAACTTGCCTCAACCGTCTGGCGTCAGGCTGCACTTTCGAGTGACGCAGCCAAAGGCCTAGACCGTTTGCGCGCGCTTGGGTCAGTTTCGCCGACGTCAGACCTGATCGGTTTCGCGCCAAGAATTAAGACTCACGATTTCGCCTTTGTTCCGCTGACTAACGCGGTAGCCGAGCGCCAAGCCGTGACTTTCGAATATCGCAAGGCGGGGCAGTCAAAGGCAGAAACAAGAAATCTGCAACCGTGGAAAATTTCGCACATTGAAGGTCAGTGGATCGTTCAGGGCTGGGACATCGATGCCAAAGACTACCGAAACTTCTTGCTAAAGAGAATCGTTTCGAACATCAAGGTGCTTCCGGAGTCATTTGAGGCACCGTCTGAAAATCAGGTTTCTGAACTTCAAAGACTTCTCGACGAACACATTGCTTCAAACGTTGCCAAGTTGCGAATCAAGCGAAACACCATGGCCTGGTTTCACTTTGACCTGCCAACGGTTGGCACAAGCGAAGACGAAGAGTTCGAACTTCAATACATGGATGTCTGGCTGCTCGCAGACGAACTGCGCGACTACGCTGGCGATCTGACCGTCATCGAACCGAAAGAACTCGACGAAGCCATCAGACACGGATACGAAAAGGTGGCAGCTGACCATGCCTAGAGGACAACGCCCAACCGGTCGCGACCGCTACAACTTCTTGTTGCCGTTCATCGGCTACATAATGCAAAACGAACCAGTCGAGGTAGCTCAAGCCGCGAAACACTTTGACGTCGATGAGCAAGTTATTCTCGACGCAATTTCAACTTTGACCGTGACCGCAACCTGGCGCAACAACGATTACGAACAGACCTATTACAACTTTCACCCAGAAGAGCTAGAACAGGGAATCATTTCGTTGCAAGAGCGCAACGGAATAGATTCGGCACCAAGGCTCTCAGCTCGTCAGGCGGCGGCGTTGGCAACAGGGCTTTCGATTTTGTCGACATTGCCTGAATTTTCTAGCCAGACTGAGATTCAAGAACTGCTAGACATCATCGCAAAGGGAAGCACCCTCGGCGCACCAAAGGTGATTGATTTTCGGCCAGGCACCGTTGATGCCGACGCCGCGGTTATTCGAAGCGCGATGCTCAATGGGCACCGCATCAGTTGCGAATACATCAACAATCGCCAAGAACACAGTGAGCGCGAGATCGACCCAATTCGTCTTGACCCACGCGGTGACGTTTGGTTCTTGCGCGGCTATTGCCTGAAGAACAAAGAGCTTCGCTCGTTTCGTCTAGACCAAATGCGCAAGGCGGTCGAACTTGACGTCGAGATTTGCGATGAAGCAAAAGAGATTCAAATCACCGATGATGCTGACTACATTGCAAATGAGACCGATGTCGAGGTAATCATCGAAGTTGACCCTGAAGCATATTCGATGCTCGGTGACTTTTCTGCAGAAATTCTGCGACGCGATGAGAAGACCAATCGCACGACCGCCGCAATCAAGGTTGGCTACCTGCCTTACCTTGGCAAGGTGCTTGCTCACTACGGCGGTTCGGCACGCGTTCTCGAGCCTGAGTCTGCCAGACAAGTGGTGCGCGAATATGCACTAACCGCTTTGGGCAAGCCACTAGACACCCTGCCAAAAGACGACTGATGCCACCTTGGGCTTGGGTTCTGATCTGGGTAGGTCTTTCAATTGCGTCACTCGCGTATTTTGCTTGGATAGCCGCTGGCCTCATGAGGCAAACCAAGCGGTTGTTGCGACAACTCGAACCAACAATCGCCCAGCTTGTGACTCTTTCTGAGGCCATGCAACCGCAGGCCGACTACCAACCAAGCCCGAACAACCTGCTTGACGACCCAGCCGAGCACGTTGCCAACTACGCAAAGTTGAGAAAGGCTAAGGCAGACAAGGCCGCCAAACGACAGCGTAGGCTTATAAACAAGTTAATCGACTTCAAACCCGAAGAAAGCGAGATCAACAATGGCCGGACTTAAAGGTTGGGAATGGATCATCATTCTTGCTATCGTCTTGCTGCTGTGGGGAGCCCCAAAACTTCCTGGACTAGCAAAGAGCCTCGGTGAATCGATTCGAGTCTTTCGCAAAGAAATGAAACCTGGCGAAGGCAAGAAAGACGCAGCCAAGACTGCCGACAAGGGCGACACGCCTGCTGACAAGTAGTGGCATCGCGCAAAAACCCTGAACGCAAGATGTCGTTCAGGTCTCATCTAACCGAACTTCGAAAGCGACTTTTCTGGTCTGCGTTGTTCATCGTGGCCGGGGCCGTTGGCGGTTGGTTTCTGTTCGACCCAGTCTTCGCTCTGCTGCAACAACCGGTCTTAGACCTCGCCAAAGACGAAGGCCTAAACGCATCGGTGAACTTTGGCACCGTCATCGGGGCATTCGACTTGCGCATGCAAGTTTCAATCTTTCTCGGAGTCTTCGTGTCTAGCCCTATCTGGCTCTATCAACTCTGGGCATTCATCACTCCAGCGCTAAAGCGTCGCGAGAAGAAATACACGCTTGCGTTTCTGTTCACCGCGGTACCGCTATTTCTTGGCGGCTGCGCTTTCGCTTGGGTTTCTTTTCCTACTTTCGTTAGAACCCTGCTCGGCTTTACCCCCGAGGGCAGCGCAAACGTAATCAACGCAAATGAATATGTTCTATTCGCCTTGCGAATTCTCTTGGTATTCGGAATCACCTTTGTAATGCCGGTGGTTCTGGTGCTACTCAATTTCATCGGGGCTCTTTCGGCAAAGAGCATCATCAAGTCTTGGCGAGTTGCCATTCTGGTTATCGCATTGGTTGCCGCCTTGGCAACGCCCACTGCAGACCCGATGTCGATGCTTCTCGTGATGCTGCCGCTCATTTTGTTTTACATCATTGCTGCGTTGATCGCCTGGTTGCACGATCGCACCAAAGCCCGACGCCTCAGCAAAATCGTTGCTGATATCTAGTGGAAGACCTAAGCCCAGCCGAGAGATTTGCTAGAGCAAAAGCAGACAAGCGACCGAAATCGGTTCAAAGCTTCATCGATCAGATTCCCTTTGGTCTTGACCAATTTCAGATCGATGCTTGCAACGCATTAGCGACTGGCAACGGCGTTCTGGTTGCCGCCCCGACCGGCGCTGGCAAAACTATCGTGGGCGAGTTCGCAATTCACCTCGCCATCGAGACCGACCAAAAAGTCTTCTACACAACGCCAATCAAGGCACTTAGCAACCAGAAGTACCTCGAGCTGGTGAATCGCTACGGCCCAGAGCGTGTCGGCTTGCTTACCGGAGATAGCAACCAGAACGGTGACGCCCAGATAGTTGTAATGACCACCGAGGTCTTGCGCAACATGATCTATGCGAACAGCAACAACCTAATTTCGCTTGGCTTCGTTGTCTTAGACGAGGTTCACTATCTTGCAGACCGATTCAGGGGAGCGGTCTGGGAAGAGGTCATTCTTCACCTGCCAAAAGACGTGAAAATCGTCTCGCTCAGCGCGACGGTCTCGAACGCCGAAGAATTCGGCGCTTGGCTCGAAGAGGTGCGCGGCGGAACAAAGATTATTGTCAGCGAACACCGACCGGTTCCGCTCAACCAACACGTTTTGTTTGGCACTGAGATGCTTGAACTATTCGAAGAGGTTCAATCGTCGGTGCGTGTGAACCCCGAACTTGCTCAAAAACACGCACAGAAACTTCGTCAACCGAGCAACCGGCCGGTTCGAGGTCGTCGCGGTTATCCGGGGCAGCCAAGAAACCAAGGTCTGATTCCAAAGATCTCGAAGCCAGAGATCGTCGACATGCTTGATGAAAACGAAATGCTGCCTGCAATCTTCTTCATATTCTCGCGAGCAGGTTGCGAAGCAGCGGTCAAGGCCTGCCAGCACTCGTCGGTGCGTCTCACCACTACCGAAGAGAAGCAAGAGATTCGTCGCGTTGTCGAAGAGAAGTGTTACAACATTGCCGACGAAGACTTAGACACGTTGGGCTATTTCGATTGGCTTTCAGCTCTCGAACGCGGGGTTGCAGCTCACCACGCCGGAATGCTGCCAGCATTCAAAGAGGTTGTTGAAGAGCTTTTCTTGAGAAAACTTGTGAAAGTTGTTTTTGCAACCGAGACGCTTTCTCTCGGAATCAACATGCCGGCAAGAACGGTCGTGCTTGACCGCTTAGACAAATTCAACGGCGAGGGACGCGTTCAAATAACGCCCGGTGAATACACTCAATACACCGGTCGAGCGGGTCGTCGCGGAATCGACACCGAAGGCCACTCTGTGATTCAGTGGTCTGCGAACCTCGATCCAAATTGGGTCGCCGGTTTGGCGAGCAAGCGAACCTACCCGCTAATTAGCGCCTTCAGACCAACGCACAACATGGCTGTAAACCTAATCGAGGCATTCGGCAGAAATCGAGCCCGTGAGGTTCTTGAGCTTTCTTTCGCACAGTTTCAGGCAGACCGCTCGGTGGTCGGCTTAGCCAAAGGACTGCGCGAAAAACAGGTTTCTGTTGATGCATACAAGCAGTCGATGACCTGCCACCTCGGTGATTTCATGAACTACGCGTCAATGCGCCGAGAGATTAGTGACATCGAACGAGAACTTGCCTCGACCAGAGTGCGAGCCGAGCGCGGCAAAGACATCCGTGCCTCAAAGGGTCGAAACGAAAAAGAGCGCAGACTGAGCCAACTCAAGGGCGACCTCAAACACCATGCCTGTCACAGTTGCAACGAGCGCGAGGCCCATGCCCGCTGGGCAGAGCGCTACTTCAAACTCAAGCGAGAGCTCGATGCCGCGATGGCGCAAATCGAAGGGCGCACCAACCAAGTCGCCCGAACCTTCGACCGACTTTGCGATTTGCTTCAAGACCTTGACTACATCGAGCTAGACGGCGATGACACCGTTGTGCTCGAAGCCGGAAAGACGCTTGCGCGCATCTACGGCGAACGCGACCTCTTGGTCTCTGAGTGCCTGAGACACTCGGTTTGGAACGGCATGGATGCGCCATCGCTCGCAGCGATGGCAGCCGGACTGGTCTATGAAGCCAGGCGCGAAGAAGACTTTGAAGTGCGCCTGCCAAAGGGCAACTTCGTTGAATATGCCGAGAAAACCAACGACATGTGGTGGCAACTCGAAACGCTTTCAAAGAAGCACAAACTGCCAGGCACCGAGCAACTCGACTTCGCAATCAGCTTTGCCTTCTATCGCTGGGCGTCAGGCGCAAGACTAGACAACGTTCTTGATTTGGCCGACTTGCTGCCTGGTGACTTCATCAGGTGGGCGAAACAGGTAATCGACTTGCTAGATCAGATATCACAAACGGCCGATGGCAAACTCGCAGACACCGCTAAGAACGCGGTAGACGCGGTGAAGCGCGGAATCGTTGCTTACAGCTTCTACGGCTAAGAATTAGGCTGGCCTCGTGATGCAAATCAAGCAAAGACTGCGATCAAGCCTGTTTATGGCTTGTCTCTTTGGCATCGCGGGCGGGTTGATGTCTTCACTTGCTTACCCCGATAACGCACTCTGGATCGCAATATTTCCGTCGATTGCACTGATCATCTACGCCATCACCTCGGTTTCAGTGAAGCAATCTATCTTGGTTGGCTTTTTGGCCGGCTTTGCTTTCTATGCTTCGCAAATTCCATGGATGACCGTCTATCTCGGCCCAGTGCCATGGCTTGCGCTTTCATTTCTCGAAGCGCTTATTTTTGCTCTGGGCTCTTGGGCGATTGCGCTTTCGTTTTCATACCTGCGTCAACTCGAGACAGCTTTCACATCGACTGTTTCGATTGCCCTGGCTATTGCATCGCTCTGGACAGCGAGGGAGTGGTTGGCCTGCAATTTTCCATACGGCGGGTTTCCTTGGTCTCGTGTAGCGCTTTCGCAATCTAACTCACCGCTGGCGCCCTGGGTTTTTTGGGGAGGCGACTCGCTGCTCAGTTTCGTGTTGGTCTTCATCACTGTGCTGCTGATGCTTGGATGGCGCGAGCTAGCGAATAGAAACTGGCGCAAATCGCTCACCACTTTCGCTCTGATCGCAACGGTTTTGGTGCCTGTTGTCACTCCAATGAGCAACGAGGCCGAGGCAGGCACACTGAAGGTGGCTGCCGTTCAGGGCAACGCCAAAGCGGGTTTGCTCGTGGTTCAACCTCGCGGAACCATTCTGCGAAATCACCTAGACGCGAGTGAATCGCTTCGAACGGCAAAAGAAAAGCCAGAGCTGGTGATTTGGCCAGAGAACGCGGCAGATTCAAGCCCGCTGGCAAACACCGATTCGAAGTGGCTGATCGAAGATTTTGTAAGTCATGTTGGTGCTCCACTGATGCTTGGAACCATCACCGAGCGTGGTGGCGAGATTTTCAATTCGTCGCTGCTCTGGCAGCCGCAACTCGGGCCAACCGACTGGTACGACAAGAAGCGACCTGTTGCTTTTGGTGAATTTGTTCCCGATCGGGAATTCTGGCGTTTGCTTGCGCCTGACCTCATCGATTTGATTCCACGTGGCTACAGCTTTGGCACCCGCGATGGAATCTTCGAATTGCCGACAACAAAAGTTGGCACCATGATTTGCTTCGAAGTCGCCGTCGACGACATCAGTCGAGATTTGGTTCACTCTGGTGCAACACTGTTGATCGCGCAAACCAACAACTCAGATTTCGGCAGAACAAACGAATCGACTCAGCAACTTGCAATTGCAAGGCTTCGCGCAATTGAAACCGGCCGTGTGGTCGTGAACATCAGCACGGTGGGAACCTCGGCAATCATCTATCCGAACGGAACCATTAGCCAGCAGTTGCCGACATACCAGGCTGCAATGATGCAAGAGGAGCTTCCGCTTAGAAGTTCGATGACGCCGGCGATGGCCATTGGCGGTTCACTTGAGATTGCAAACAACTTTTCGGCTCTCGCTCAAATCGCATTCGTAGTTTTTATTCGAAGAAGACAACTGAAGCGGGGCAGTGGCGATGAATAAAGTCTTGGTCATCATGCCCACCTACAACGAGAAGCAAAACATTCGAAACTCGGCAGAGCAATTGTTGGCACTGAACACCGACGTTGACTTGCTAATTGTTGACGATAACAGCCCAGACGGAACCGCCGAAATCGCAGAAGAACTGGCGAGTCTCAGTGAAGCGATTTTCGTGTTGCACCGAGATTCGAAAGAGGGGCTTGGTCCCGCATATCTTGCCGGTTTCGACTGGGCATTCGCCAGAGGCTATGAGCGAATTGTTGAGATGGATGCCGATGGCAGCCACCGTGCGCAGGACCTCAGCAAGCTACTAGCTGTCGACGCTGATCTTGTCATCGGTTCACGCTGGATCGCCGGGGGAGCAGTCGTGAACTGGCCGCTTTCGCGAAAGCTCATTTCTCGAAGCGGAAACATCTACACCCGCCTGATGCTCGGCACCAAAGTTCGCGACATGACTGCCGGTTTCAGGTGCTACAAGGTTTCTCTCTTGAAGCAACTGCCTTTGCAGAAGGTAGCTTCACACGGATACTCGTTTCAGGTCGAGATGGCTTGGCGATCGATTCAGCAAGGTTCAACGGTCAAAGAAGTTGCCATCACTTTCGTCGAACGAGAACTAGGTGCATCGAAAATGAACACAGCCATAGTGCTCGAGGCGCTATGGCTGGTTACAAAGTGGGGGTTAGCCCGACTTTTGAAACGTTCTGTTTAGAGTTCTGCTTTTCCGGTCGCACGACGTGCACGAACATAAGCAATGCGCTCTTGCAAGATTTCTTCTAACTCTTCTTTGGTGCGACGCTCGAGCAGCATCTCCCAGTGGCTGCGACCAGGGCGGTCGTGGGTAATCGCGATGTCGATGTGCTTGCCATCGGTAACTAGGGCCGCTTGGTGTGAGCACTGGCGGCACTGCCATGTCTCAGGTAGTTCGGCATCGGCCGCAAACACAATTTCAGTAACGTGATTGTTGCCACACATAAAAGTGTGCTTGCTTCGCTCTGCGAAGTTGACGTTAGTTTCGTTCTCTAGGCTCTGAGCACCTAGTCGCATGCCGCGCATTGTTTGCTCTGACATTGTTCCTCCTGAGTTTGGCCATTTTGTAGCCGGACTGATTAAACCCTTTGAAGGATTTGTTTATTCCGCGAGCGCGACGATTATGTCGTCAATGCGGTCGCTTACGATTCCGTGAGCACCGCGAGCGCGAAGCACTCGAGCAAGCATAGGGTCGTTGATGGTCCAGAAGTGCAGTTCGACTGCGTGTCGAGCAATTTCAGCAATAAACGCTTCTGAGTCGAAACGAATAATGCCACGGTGCGTTGGCAATTGCAGTGCGTCTAGGCCGGTCAGCAACTTCGTCAACTTGCCTTTGAGTCCAAATCGCCAGGCCAACCAAATTTTTAGCAACCTACTTGCCGAAGCCGAGGTGGCAACACCTGGCAGTTGAGCGATGGCGTCGGTTCGGCGCTTCTCGCTAAAACTCGAAACCAGCACCCGATCGGTGGCGCCGAGACTGCTAATCACCGCAGCCGACGCATTCACTGCGGCGGCATCCTTGATGTCGATGTTGAACTTTGCCGTTTTGAACTCGGTCAGCGCCTGCTCTAGGGTCATCATGGCTGAGCCGTGCTCTAAGCGCAGTTCACTCAACTGCTGCCAGGTCAGCTCGGCTACCTTGCTGTTCACACCGGCTATGCGAAGCAAGTCAGAGTCGTGGCAAATGACGGCTACACCGTCTTTAGAAGCCTGAACGTCAGTCTCTAGGTGAGTGGCGCCTACCTCTAGAGCGCGAGCAAAGGCGGCAGCTGAGTTTTCATCTAGCGGTGTGCCATCGGTCGCCACGGCCAGGCCTCGGTGCGCCAAAAACCTGAATGCAACAGGGGAGAGGTACTTCTTGCTCGCCATAACTGCCTCTCTATTGCCGTCTAGGCTAGGGTAATGCCCAATCTCAAGTCACTGACCAGACTGATGATTGGCCTTTTTATTTATGGCCTGGCTCTAGCAATGGTCATCAAAGCTCAGATTGGTGTTCCTCCTTGGGATGTCTTTGCGCAGGGCATTTCAAAGACCCTCGGCATGACATACGGGCAGGCGAGCATCGTGGTCTCTGTCATCGTTCTTGTGGCCTGGATACCACTCAAAGTGAAGCCAGGCATCGGCTCTGTGCTCAACGCAATCTGCATCGGTTTATTCGCAGACATCTGGATGCCATACGTGCCGCATTTCGACTCGTACTTGGCAAATCTGGCCATGTTCTGCCTCGGCATGGCCACGGTGGCCTTTGCCACCGGCCTCTACATCAGCGCAAAACTGGGCAGCGGGCCTAGAGACGGCCTAATGCTTGGCACCCAGAAGTTGCTCAAATGGCCATTTTGGGCGGTCAGAACCATGTATGAAGGCACCGTGCTCACCATTGGCTGGCTGCTAGGCGGCCAGGTGCGCGAAGGCACACTGATTTTCGCGATCTGCATCGGCTACCTGATGCAGGCCTCACTGAAATTCTTCAAAGTTCAGAAGTAACCGCACATGCAACCTGGCCAACACCGCGAAACCGCCCGAGTTTTGCTGCTCGATAGCCAAAACCGCATATTCCTACTCAAAACGCATTTTGACCCAGAGGTACAGCTCGAGCCGCGATGGATCACTCCAGGTGGCGGCATTGACTCTGGTGAGACCGTTTTGACGGCAGCCATCCGTGAATTAGCCGAAGAAACCGGCCTAAAGGTGACGCCAGAGCAACTCGGCGAGCAAATCTGGCAAACCGAAGGCAAATGGCTCTGGGGCGACGGCGTGAACTTTCACACGCACGTTGATTATTTCTTTCAACTAAAGGTTGAAGGTTTTGAACTCGATGATTCAGCTTGGACAGACGACGAACGTCGCGACGTTTTGGAATTTCGCTGGTGGACGCTACAAAACCTAATTGATTCTGGCGAGATCGTGGGACCATCCGGTCTGGTGGAGTTTTTGACGCACCACCTGGTCTAGGGCTTTTCCCTATCGCCGATAATGAACATTATGTCAAGTAATAGATATTTGGCACTCAAGGGCACTTCCCTTTGATTTAGCCTTTAGGCCTGGCTCGCGGCCATCCAGCTAGACAGCTTCTGCGCTGCGTCACCAGAATCGATGGCTGCGAATGTTTTCTGCAGTGCAACGGCAAACGCATCGTTCAATTCAGTTTGGGTTTCGATCTGTTTCGAGCTAAGCGAATATGCAACAAGCCCTCCTGCCGCATTCAAAGCCACAACCTCACGGATGGCCGCAAAGTTGCCCGAGCGCTCGCCAGCGAGCAGTTTCTTGGCGACTTCGGCGTTGTGGTGGGCATCTGCGCCCAGAAGATCGCTCAAATCAGCCGTTTTGAGGCCTAAATCGACCGGATTCAGGGTGAATTCGCGAACCTCTCCCCCTTGAACCAGCCAAATTTCGCTGGTTCCCGTGGTGGTTAGCTCGTCAAGACCGTCTGAACCCCTGAAAACTAGTGCATTTCGGCCTCGCGCTGCCATTTCTGCGGCCATAAGTGGGGCGATTGAGCGGTTTGCCACGCCAAGCGAAGTCGCAATCGGCTGTGCCGGGTTAGCGAGCGGACCCAAAAAGTTGAAAGTGGTTGGCACGCCAAGCGCCTTGCGAACCGGGGCCACGTGGCGCATTGCCGGGTGAAAAACCGGCGCGAAAAAGAAGGTTAGGCCGATTTCGGCAAAAATCTCAGCAACTCGCTCTGGCGAAAGATCTAGTCGAATGCCGAGCACCTCGAGCATCTCTGACGAACCGGTCTTGCCCGAGGCCGAACGGCTGCCGTGCTTCATCACTGGCACGCCCGCTGCCGCCGCGACAATCGATGCCATCGTCGAAATGTTTACGGTGCCGACCATGTCGCCGCCGGTGCCAACGATGTCGACTGCGTCTGAGCCGGTGTCGAGAATTACAGAATGCTGCAACATCACATCGACGAGACCAGCTAGTTCTTCGACACTCTCACCTTTGGCACGAAGGGCCATCATGAACGCGCCGATCTGCGCTTCTGAAGAGTCACCGCTCATGATTTGACTCATTGCCCAGCTTGCTTCGGCACGGCTAAGGTCGCCCTTTGCGAGCAATTTGCCCAAAATATTTGGCCAAGACTGAGATGAGTTCATGACCACAAGTTTATTGCTGAAAAACCGCATGAATTCGCCCTAATTAGCCCGTTTAAGCAGAGGGCGTGGGTTAGCATTAAGGCATGTCTACAGCGACTTTTTCTTCGCCAACCATCAATCGCCCAAGTGCAACTTCTGTCGGCACTATCGTTTGGCTCGGCAGCGAGGTGATGTTCTTCGCCGCACTATTTGCCATGTACTTTAGCCTTCGCGCCAACTCCCCTGCAATTTGGGAATCTGGCACCGAAATGTTGAACGTGCCGTTCGCGCTAACCAACACGCTCATCCTTGTGGCTTCGTCGTTCACCGCTCAGTTCGGCGTATTCGCCGCAGAGCGCATGCAGCCTCGCGCAACTGGTTGGTCTCCAACCAAGTGGGGCATGGTCGAGTGGTTCATGATCTCTTATGTCATGGGTGCGATGTTCGTCTCAGGCCAGGTTTGGGAGTACGCAACCCTTATTTCTGAGGGTGTCATGCTGAATTCAGACTCATATGGCAGCGCTTTTTACATCACCACCGGCTTTCACGCACTGCACGTAACCGGCGGTTTGGTCGCATTCCTATTGGTTATCGGTCGCACATTTGCAGCCAAGAAGTTCGGCCACTACGAAGCCACAAGCGCAATCGTCGTTTCTTACTACTGGCACTTCGTTGACGTAGTTTGGATCGGACTTTTCTTGATCATTTACGTGTTGAAGTAAGAAGTTAGCGACTAAAGAATGAAAAAAACTATGAAGAATTCACGACGCAGTCCTTTTGCGGCGGCACTGGTTATCGCTGCCGGTCTCATCATGAGCGGTGGCGGTTACGCTTTCGCAACCGCGGCTGTTGAAAGCGCTACCCCAGTTACCGCTGTTTCATCGCAAGAGCAGGTTGCCGAGGGCGAAAAGCTATTTCTTGCTAACTGTGCTACCTGCCACGGAAAGAACGGTGTCGGCACTCCAAACGGCCCGACCCTAATTGGTGTTGGAGCAGCTTCGGCAGAGTTCCAAGTTGACAGTGGTCGCATGCCTGGTCAGGCAAGTGGTCCTCAGATGCAGGTAAAGCCTGTTCAGTTCACTGCAGAGCAGATTGATGCGATCGCAGCATACGTAGGCTCACTCGGCGTTGGCCCAGAGATTCCAACTGAAGAAATGATTGCTGCAGACGGCAACGCAAGCAAGGGTGGCGAACTGTTCCGCATCAACTGCGCAATGTGCCACAACGCAGTCGGCGCCGGTGGCGCCTTGACCGAGGGCAAGTTTGCCCCTGCCCTATTGGGTGTTCCTGCAGACCACATTTACGAAGCCATGTTGACTGGCCCTCAGAACATGCCAGTTTTCAACGATGCCAACCTGACTCCAGAAGAGAAAAAAGACATCATCACCTACTTGAAGTATGTAGAGACCAACCCATCGGCCGGTGGCTATGAATTAGCTGGCCTTGGCCCGGTTGCCGAAGGTCTATTCATCTGGATCATTGGTTTCGGAATCATCATCGCGCTGACCATTTGGTTGGGCGCTAAGTCGAATTAGTTTTTCGAAAAGGGAGCAGTCAATTGAGCGAAAAGGCTAAATCAGCCAAAGAGCACAACTACGAGGGCGGCCTAGCCGTTGTCGCAGCTGACAAAATCAAAGATCCAGGTCTCGAGCCGCACCGCGTTCGCATGACCGACAAGAGCCCAGCTCACGAACGTGCCGCAAACCGCCAGGTTGCAGCCCTGTTCATTCTGTCTGCGATCGGCAGCGTTGCAGCAATCGTTGCTTACTTTGCTTTTCCGCTAACCGACGACCTTGGCACCGTGCGCGCAAACACCTGGTGGCTCGGAATCTCAATCACCCTTGGCCTCTTCGGAATTGGTCTCGGTGCTGTGCACTGGGCTAAGACTTTGATGCCAGACGCAGAAGTCAGTGAAGAACGTCACCAGACTCGCGGCAGCGAAGAAGTTCGTGCTCGAGCAATTGAAATCATCAAGCTTGCTGACCAAGAGTCAGGTTTCACCCGCCGCAAGCTAATTCGTCGTTCGATGTACACCGCGTTGGCGATGTTCCCTCTTCCTGCGATTTTCTTCTTCGGCGACCTTGGCCCGAGCCCGGCAGACAGCCTTCGTCACACCATGTGGCGCAAGGGCACTCGCTTAGCAAAAGACCCAGATGGCACTCCGATCAAGGCGAGCGACGTAACTCTTGGTTCGATTTTCCACGTTATTCCTGCCGGTCTTGAAGATCTGCACGAAACCAAACTTGAAGAAAAAGCTAAAGCAGCGGTAATTCTCGTTCGCGTTGACCCAGCTGAGCTCATCGAAACCGAAGAGCGCAAGAGCTGGTCATACGACGGCATCGTTGCATACAGCAAGATTTGCACCCACGTTGGTTGCCCTGTTGCGCTTTACGAACAGCAGACCCACCACCTGCTCTGCCCTTGCCACCAGTCAACTTTCGACCTTGTCGATGGTTGCAAGGTGATCTTCGGCCCAGCTGCTCGCGCGCTTCCACAGTTGCCAATCGCAGTTGACGCTGAAGGCTACCTTGTTGCGCAGAGCGACTTCAATGAACCTGTCGGCCCTAGCTTCTGGGAGCGCTAAAAATGAGCAACTCAACAACCACAAAGCCAAAGGGAAGCTTTCTAGCTAACCGCGCTAACTACCTCGATGAGCGTGTTGGCGTAGCTGGCATCCTGAAGGAATTCGGTCGCAAGGTTTTTCCTGACCACTGGTCATTCATGCTCGGTGAAGTTGCCCTATACAGCTTCGTCGTTCTGCTGATCTCAGGAACCTTCCTTACGTTCTTCTTTCAGCCGGCTATGACCGAAGTTGTATACAACGGCGTCTATGGCCCACTTAAAGGTGCCGAGATGTCGATTGCATATGCATCGACCCTAGACATCTCATTCGAGGTGCGCGGCGGATTGCTAATGCGTCAGGTTCACCACTGGTCAGCGCTGCTATTTGTCGCCGCAGCCGGCCTGCACATGCTTCGCGTGTTCTTCACCGGAGCATTCCGCAAGCCTCGTGAAATCAACTGGTTGGTTGGTTTCCTACTATTCGTTCTCGGAATGGCTGGCGGTTTCACCGGTTACTCGCTTCCTGACGACTTGCTATCAGGAAACGGTCTTCGCATCATCGACGGAATGCTAAAGGGTGTTCCGGTTGTTGGAAGCTCGATTTCATCGTTGCTATTCGACGGTGAGTTCCCAGGCCACGCAATTGTTGCTCGCCTCTACAGCTTGCACATCATGATTGTTCCTGCGTTGATCATTTTGCTTTTGGCCGTTCACCTGTTCATGGTTGTCATTCACAAGCACACCCACTACTCAGGCCCAGGCCGCAAAGACACCAACGTCGTTGGCTACCCGCTAATGCCTGTTTATGTTGCAAAGGCTGGTGGATTCTTCTTCATCGTCTTCGGCGTAATCATGCTGATTGCAACTACCTTCACCATCAACCCGGTTTGGAACTACGGTGGCTATGACCCATCTCCTGTTTCGGCCGGAACCCAGCCTGACTGGTACATCGGTTGGCTCGATGGTGCACTGCGTCTTGCGCCTTCGCACCTAGAGTTCCAAGGCCTCGGTGGCACCTGGTCATTCAACATCTTGATTCCGCTGTTGGTCGGTGTCTTGTTCCTCGTTGTCGTTGGCGCTTACCCGTTCATCGAGAAGTGGATCACCGGCGATGAGCGTGAACACCACGTTCTAGACCGTCCGCGCAACGCTCCGGTTCGCACAGCAGTTGGCGCCGCTGGAGTTACCTTCTATGCGGTGCTTTGGGCAGGTGCAGCTACAGACTTGATTGCAACGAACTTCAAGATGTCACTGAACCAGGTCTTGACCAGCATGCAGATTTTGCTGCTCGTTGCTCCTGTGTTGGCGTTCTGGGTAACCAAGCGCATCGCACTTTCGTTGCAGCGCAAAGATCGCGAGATCGTTCTTCACGGTCGCGAGACTGGTCGAATCATTCGCATGCCACACGGTGAATTCATCGAGGTTCACGAGCCGCTCGACAAGTACGAGATGTACAAGTTGGTTGACTTCAAGTCATACCAGCCGACATTGGCTCGCCCGAACAGCGAAGGCAAGATCACGGTTTCAGCCCGCGTTCGTGCATCGCTATCGAAGTTCTACTTCCAAGACCGAGTGACCCCGGTTGGCCAAGTTGAACTGGCAGCAGCGGCTCACCACGATGACCACGCGCCTGCGATTGAGGCTGCACCTGAGGCCAAGAAGCCAGCAGCCAAGAAAGCGGCTCCAAAGGCTGCAGTCAAGAAGCCAGTGGCCAAGAAGGCCGCTGCTAAGCCTGCTGCCAAGAAGCCAGCGGCTAAGAAAGCGGCACCAAAGAAGAAGTAAGCAACATCGAGTGATGCCCCGTCAATTCGGCGGGGCATTTCTCTTTAAGCATGTTTTATGCTGAATGAATGAGAGAGCTCGACCCGGTTGCCAACCACGCATCTGCCTATGCCAACAATCACTCGGCCGAGCAAAACGCTCAATTCACAGCCGCTTTCAGTGCTCTAACCGAGGCATTCAAGAAGGCACAGCTCGACGCATTGCCTGTCTCTGACGAACAGGTTCAAGACCTGGTGCGTCAACACTACGAATTCTGCTTGCAGTTCTGGACGCCGAACAGAGCCGCATACAAATCTCTGGCCCAGAGCTACTTGATGCCTAGCCCCTATCGTGACTCCTACGAAGCAGTTAACGCGGGCCTGGCAAAGTATCACCACGACGCTATCGTGATTTGGGCAGATGCCAACCTCGAATAGCTATCGCATTCAAGTGGTTGGCACGTCAGGCTCAGGCAAATCAACCCTGGCTCGTCGCCTGGCTGACGAACTAAACCTGAAGCACCTAGAGCTCGACTCCATCTATCACCAAGCCGGCTGGACTCCCCTGCCTGACATCGAGTTCAAGGGGCGCGTTGCCGACTTCGCCTTGGCAGATGACTGGGTCATTGACGGCAACTACAAGAGGCTTCGCAAAATTCTTGATCAGCGCATCACTCATCTGATTTGGCTCGACTATCCGCGATGGTTTGTGATGCAGCGACTAATTAGAAGAACCTTTTGGCGCGCATTGAGTCGCCAGGAACTCTGGAATGGCAATCGAGAAAGCGCAAAGACTTGGTTCAACGCCGATCCAGAAGAAAACATCTTGCTCTGGGCCTGGAAGACCCACGCCGTGAACCGCACAAGTTATCGACAGCTATTCGAAGATTTGCCAAATGTCGTGAAAATAAGAATCGGCTCACCCTTTCAGGTGAACCGATTGCTTAGGTCTTTATCTGACTAGTGTGCGTTTTGCCCGCGGCTGCGTTCGAAGACGAAACCAATCAAAGCCACGATTGCTAGCGGGAACCCAATGAAGAAGAGCCACCAACCAACTGCCAGTGCCGCAAAGCAAACAGCAGCGAATAGACCGAGGAACAAAGGCCACCAGCTCCAAGGAGCGAAATAGCCAACCTCAAAGTCAGCGTCTTCGACACGTGCATCTTCGCGATCTTCAGGAGCAATGCCCTGTCGCTTATCGGTCATCTGCAGATAGAACGCGAGGAACGCCGACATCACTGCCAACATTGCAATAGCAGCAGAAGCAATCGGCTCAAAAGCGCCGTCGTTGCTGTTTGCATACCAAATCATGTAACCGCCGGCTGCCAAAGCGTAGAACGCGGTCAGAAACCACATCAAGCGTGCATTGAACTTCATATCTTGATTAGCCCTTCTTCTTTGCGTCGGCCTTAGCCTCAGGTGCCGCGAACTCTGGGTGGTTCAGGTCAAAAGCTGGTGACTCTGAGCGAACGCGTGGCATTGAGGTGAAGTTGTGACGAGGGAAAGGCGACTCGGTTGCCCACTCGAGTGAGCGGCCGTAGCCCCATGGGTCGTTCAAAGTGGTCTTTACGCCGCGCTTGTAAGTGATGTAAATGTTCCACAAGAAAGGCAAGAACGAAAGCGCAAGAATCGCTGATCCCGCGGTTGAGACCTGGTTCATCCAAGTAAAGCCATCTTCAGGCAGGTATGTTGCGTAACGGCGTGGCATGCCGATCACACCAACCCAGTGCTGAATCAAGAACGTTGCGTGGAAGCCAACGAATAGCAACCAGAACTGAATCTTGCCAAGGCGCTCGTTGAGCATCTTGCCGGTCATCTTTGGGTACCAGAAGAAGATTCCGGCAAACATTGCGAACACAACGGTTCCGAAAACTACATAGTGGAAGTGAGCAACCACAAAGTAGCTGTCACTTAGGTGAAAGTCGAGTGTCGGCGAAGCCAAAATTACACCGGTCAAACCACCGAAGATGAAAGTGGTCAAGAAGCCGAGTGAATAAAGCATTGGAGTCTCGAAAGTTACCGAGCCCTTCCACATGGTTCCAATCCAGTTGAATACCTTCACACCCGTTGGCACCGCAATCAGCATTGTTGTGAATGCGAAGTATGGCAATAGAACACCACCGGTGACATACATGTGGTGTGCCCACACTGTCATCGAAAGCGCAGCGATGGCGATTGTTGCAAACACCAAGGTCTTGTAACCGAAGATTGGCTTGCGGCTGAAGACCGGGAAGATCTCAGAAACAATACCGAAGAACGGCAACGCCAGAATGTACACCTCTGGGTGACCAAAGAACCAGAACAGGTGCTGCCAAAGCATAGGGCCACCGTTGGCTGGGTCAAAGATGTGAGCGTCGAAACGGCGGTCTGCACCAAGTGCGAACAACGCTGCGGCTAGCGGAGGGAAACACATGATTACCAAAATTGAGGTAACCAAGGTGTTCCAGGTGAAAATCGGCATGCGGAACATGGTCATGCCAGGTGCACGCATGGTCAAGATCGTGGTGATGAAGTTGACACCACCCATGATGGTTCCGAAACCACCGAGGGCAAGGCCGAAGACCCAAAGGTCGCCACCGATTCCCGGTGAGAAGGTCGTGTTCGACAGTGGAGCATAGGCAAACCAGCCGAAGCTAGCCGCGCCCTGCGGGGTGAAGAAACCAGCGACTGCAACGAATGAGCCGAAGAAATAGAACCAATACGCGATGGCGTTCAAACGCGGGAACGCTACGTCTGGAGCACCGATCTGCACCGGCATCAAGATGTTGGCAAAGGCGGCGAATAGCGGTGTTGCAAACATCAAGAGCATGATTGTGCCGTGCATCGTGAAGAGCTGGTTGTACTGCTCTTTGGTCTGCACGACGGTCAAGCCAGGTGCTGCGAGCTGGGCACGGATGACCAAAGCCATCACGCCACCAATCAAGAAGTAGATGAACGAAGTGATCAGGTATAGGTAACCGATTTTCTTGTGGTCGGTGGTGGTTAGCCAATCAACCAAAATGCGGCCCTTGGTCTTCTTCTGCATAGAAGTTGACTGTGCTGTTTGAGTTGCGGTAGCCATCTTGCCTATCCCTTGTTCTCTGAGCCGTTGCCCGGAAGGTTCTGGTTGCGGTTGTACTTGCTGTCAAGCAATCCGGTGTTTCCCTGCTGAGCAAGTTGAGCCATGTGAGCGTCATAGTCGGCTTGAGAAACAACCTTCACGTTGAACAACATCATCGAGTGGAACTCGCCACAAAGCTCGGCACATTTGCCGGCATAGGTGCCGATCTTCTCTGGAGTGAAGTACATGTGGTTGGTCTTGCCCGGGAAAACATCTTTCTTATACAAGAAGTCAATAACCCAGAATGAGTGCACAACATCGCGCGAGGTGAGGCTTAGGTCAACCGGAACGTTTACCGGTAGATAAAGAGTAGGTAGCGAAGCTTCACTGCCCTCTTCGCCAGCGAACTGCGATTGAATTCCTGAGTCGTAAACCATGTTTGAGGTGTAGTTGAAGTCCCAGCTCCACTGCTTGCCGATTACTTCAACTTGAATCTGGTTTGCCGGGTGCACTGGCTCTTCGATTGCAAGAAGAGTCTTGGTGGTAAAGGCGAAGAAGCCGATAACCATAACCAAAGGAACCACTGTGAAAAGGGTCTCGATTGGGTTGTTGTAACGCATCTGCTCTGGCATCGATGTGTCACCCTTGCGGCGACGGTAGACGATGATCGCATAGAACATAAGGCCCCAGGCGATGATGCCAACACCCCAGAGAACGATCCAAGAGCCAGTCCATAGCTCAACGATCATGTCGGTGTGGTTGGTTACGCCTGGCTCTCCCGGCAGAAAGCCTCGAGAAAACCCAGCTGGCGAGCAGCCAGTGAGTGCCAGAATCAATGTTGCTGCGATAGGCAGCGATGCCCACTTAAACGCATTTTTGCGACGCACAATTCACCCTTCAGGTGCAAAACGATTACATGATTATCCTACGCTTCGGGCATGCCGAGATTGGCTGAAAACGCCGAAAAATAAGCCCTTAAAGCAAAAATCCGGCCGCTAGGACCGGATTCTTGAAGGTCAATTAGTTGAACGAACTTCCGCAGGCGCAAGAGCCCGTGGCATTTGGGTTGTCGATGGTCAAACCCTGCTTCATGATGCTGTCTTCGAAGTCGATGGTCGCGCCAACGAGGTAGTTTGCACTCTTCTGGTCAACGACGACCTCAAGGCCCCCAAAGTCTTTCAGAAGGTCGGTTTCGCCAAGCTCTTCGTCAGGAAATAGGTCATATTGAAAGCCTGCGCAACCGCCAAGTTTCACTTCGATGCGAAGTCGAACGTCTTCGGCTAGCCCCTGAGCCTGAAACAGCGCCTTAACGCGGTCGCGGGCAATGTCGGTAAGCATTACTTCGTGGCTGAGAGTGTCTGACATCTATTTCTCCTTTTGCAGAACCTTAAGTCTACGGTTCTAAACCTAATTGACCCTTAGCTCATTCCCCTTGATCAAAAATAGGCTTTCGGCAACCATCGCACCGCGAAGAGTGTCGACGTGAACCGACTCGTTTGGGCTGTGGGCGCGCGAATCGGCGTCTTCGACTCCGGTCACCAGAATCTGGGCTGCCGGAAACACTTCGAGCAAGTCTGCGATAAACGGAATCGAGCCGCCTATGCCGATGTCTACGCTCTCGTTGCCGAAGGCAGCTGAAAGGCTGGCATTAGCCAACTGCTTGGCCCAGCCGTCTGACTTGGCTTCGAATGGCTTGCCCATTTCCACCTCACCGTATGCCAACTTCGCTCCAAACGGCGTGTGCTGCTCTAGGTGCGCCCGAAGCAGGGCCAGCGCAGTCTCTGGCTCTTCGCCCGGAGCGATGCGCATGCTGATTTTTGCCTTCACCGAAGGCAACAGGGTGTTTGACGACATGGCCACCGACATTGCATCGATGCCGATCACCGTAATCGAAGGTTTCGTCCAGATGCGATCAAGGATGCTCCCCCGGCCAATCATTGAAACGCCATCGAGCAGACCCGAGTCAATTCTCAACTGCTCTTCGGTGAAGTCGAGGTCTGATGCCTTGGTTGAGTGCAAGCCTTTCACTGCGACTTCGCCAACTTCGTCGTGCAACGAAGCCAGCAGTTTGATGGTCGCGGTCATGGCATCTGGCACTGCCCCACCGAACATGCCCGAGTGCACAGCGTGATCAAGGGTTTGCACCTCAATGACTTGAGAGACCATTCCACGCAAGGTGGTGGTGAGGGCCGGAATGGTTGTTGTCCAGTTCGCCGAGTCTGCGACGACGATCACGTCTGCTTCGAGCACGTCGCGGTTTTCTTCGAGAAAGTTTCTGAAGCTCGGTGAGCCAGCCTCTTCTTCGCCTTCAATGAAGACGCTCAAGCCAACTTCAAAATCTTCGCCAACCATGTCGACGAGAGTCTGCACAGCGGTTAGGTGAGCAACGATGCCAGCCTTGTCGTCTGCTGCACCGCGACCGAAGATTCGCCCGTCAATTAGGGTCGGCTCAAACTCTGGGGTTTTCCAGACAGAAAGGTCACCCGGTGGCTGAACATCGTGGTGAGCGTATAGCAAAATCTGCGGCCGACCATTTCGGGCCGCCCTGCGAGCTACGACGGCAGGTGCACCCATCTTGCCTTCGCCCATAGCCCTGCGAATCTCAACCATCTCAAAGACACCGGTCTCACTGAATAGCGCTGCCACGGCTTCGGCACTTTGCTCAAGATTTTCTGCCGGAAACGCATCCCAGGCAATGCCAGGAATGCGAACTAGGTTGCCGAGATGAGCGATCGCGCTCGGAAAACGAGCGGCCACCTTCTCTTTGGTGAGGGTCACAGCGATGCTGTCATGGCGAAGTGAATCGGCTGGGATAGTCATACGGGTAATCTTAAAGCGCTCAACAACATAAGGACGCACATGACCGACCAAGACACTTCTTCAAGCTCAGGCAAGGGCAAGGCAACACCAAGCCGCAAGCAGCAGGAAGCCGCAAACCGTCGCCCACTGGTCGGAGACAAGTCAAAAGAGGGTCGCGCCGCCCAGAAAGAACGTTTGGCTCAAGAGCGTCGAATCGCTCGCGAGGGCATGATGCGCGGCGAAGACAAGTATTTGCCAATCAAAGACCGTGGGCCGCAGAAGCGTTTGGCCCGCGACATCGTTGACGCACGTTTCACCGCTGGTGAACTGGTTATGCCGGCGATGGTCTTGTTTCTAATCACATCTGTCATTGACATCTTCATGTTGCAACTGACAGCCGTTATCGCAATGTGGGGCCTGTTTGTAGTAGTCATCGTCGACGCCTATGTAATTGGCCGCAAGGTCAAGCAGGTTGTTGGCGCAAAACACGGCGATGCCAGCCTTGAGCGAGGACTCGCCTGGTATGCCGGAATGCGTTCGATTCAGATGCGACCTATGCGTTTGCCAAAGCCACAGGTGAAGCGCGGCACTAAGTTCTAAAGAAAATCTTTAGCCGGTTACAAAGGAGTAAGCCTTGGCAAAAGAAACAATTAAGCTCGCAGACCTCATCCCCCAGGTTGTTGGTGATGTCGAAGAGCTAAGAGCGAGCTTCGGCACATTCGAAACACATGAGAGCCAGCAAGCAGACCTAAGCCAAGTTCAAGCAGTGTTAACCGACTTGGTTGACCGCTTGCAAGCTGATCACCCATACTTTCACCCAAACTACGCAGCTCAAATGCTCAAGCCGCCGCACGCTGTCGCCGTCGCCGCATATCTCGCGACGATGATTCTGAATCCGAACAATCACTCACAAGATGCCTCTCGCGCGACCACGCCAATGGAACGAGAGGTTCTAAAAGAACTCGCCGAGATGTTTGAGTTTCCTGAAGATTTTCTCGGTCATCTAACTTGGAGTGGCACGACCGCAAACCTAGAAGCACTCTGGGTCGGTCGAGAGGTGAACCCCGGCAAAGCAATTGCTCACTCTGCAGACGCGCACTACACACACTCACGCATGAGCGAGGTGCTCGATGTCGAGTCAATAGCTATCTCGGTCGACGCACTAGGCCGCATGTCGCTGAATGATCTCGAAGAAAAACTCAAGACCGGCAAAATCGGAACCATCGTGGCAACCCTTGGCACGACCGGCCTCGGTGCGGTTGACCCACTCGCCGACATCATTTTGCTTGCTCGTCAATATGAGGCGCGCGTGCACGTCGACACGGCCTACGGAGGCTTCTTCAAACTCATCGCAGACACCGAACTTGCACCTGAGGCAGCTCGACACTACGCCGCCATCAAAGACGCCGATTCGATCGTCGTCGACCCGCACAAGCACGGATTGCAGCCATACGGCTGCGGTGCTGTGCTATTCAAAGACGTCTCGGTTGGCCGCTTCTATAAGCACGACAGCCCTTACACCTACTTCACCTCGGCCGACCTGCACTTCGGCGAGATTCAACTCGAAACGTCTCGGGCGGGTGCAGCGGCAGCGGCTTTCTGGGCGACGACGAGGGTATTTCCGATGACAAAAGACGGTCTCGGTGCAATTCTTGGGGCGGGTTACCGCGCAGCACAAAACTGGTGGCAGTTACTAGATCAATCAGACATTTTGCAGCCATATCAAAAACCTGAACTCGACATAATCGCATATCTGCCAAGGGCAAATTCGATGTCAGAGATTGACCGGCTATCCCAGGCGATTTTCTTGCAGGCAGAGCAAGCTCCGCGAACCGAGCAAATTCACCTAGCGACTTATATGGTCAAACCGAATGCGCTATTTGCCCACGGCATCAATGTCGAGACCGACATGGCTAAGGCAAGAATTTTGCGAAGCACACTGATGAAGCCTGAACACGAAACCTGGGTTCCACGACTGCACAAACACATCGAAGACTCTGCTCGATCACTCATGAAGAACTAAAGAGAGAAGAAAATGAAATATCGTTACCTCGGCAACAGCGGGCTGAAGATCAGTGAGTTGACTTATGGAAACTGGCTCACCCACGCGAGTCAAATTGATGACACCGCCGCACACGCAACCGTGCACGCCGCGCTCGACGGTGGCATCACTTCATTCGACACTGCAGATGTATATGCGAATCAAGCTGCTGAAACTGTTCTTGGTGATGCACTAAAGGGTCTTCGCCGTGAAGGGCTAGAGATTTTCACAAAGGTCTATTGGCCAGTCGCCGAGAAGATGCCGAACGACACCGGTTTGTCGCGCAAACACATCATGGAATCAATCAATGGTTCGCTCAAGCGTTTGCAGACCGACTATGTAGATCTTTATCAGGCACACCGTTACGACGTCGAGACTCCCCTCGAAGAAACCATGCAAGCCTTTGCCGATATTGTTCGCCAGGGCAAAGCTCTCTACATCGGTGTTAGCGAATGGAACGCCGAGCAGATTCGTGCCGGCCACAAGTTATCTAAAGAGCTCGGTTTTCAACTGATTTCGAGCCAGCCGCAATACAGCGCACTTTGGCGTGTTATCGAGGCTGAAGTTGTGCCGACCTGTGAAGAATTGGGCATCTCGCAAATTGTCTGGTCGCCAATGGCTCAGGGTGTCTTGACTGGCAAGTACCTGCCTGGCCAGCCCGCACCTGAAGGTTCGCGCGGTGCCGACGAACGCCTGGGTGGAATGATGGGCAAATACCTTAGCGACGATGTGCTGACGCGCGTTCAGCTGCTTAAGCCACTGGCTGACGATTTGGGCTTGACCATGGCCCAGTTCGCACTCGCCTGGGTTTTGCAGAACTCTAACGTGGCCTCTGCAATTGTCGGTGCAACCAAGCCCGAGCAAATTGCATCAAACATTGCCGCCGTTGGTGTAGAAATTCCGGCAGAAGTTATGGCAAAAGTAGCCGAGATTCTTGAGCCCGTTGCTGTGTTTGACCCACGCGAAACAAAAGCACCTGAAACGCGCCTGGTCTAGTTGAGGCTAGCCTTCGGCTAGCTGAAAGACGTTGCCGTCTGGGTCAAAGCCATCGCAGTAACGTGTCGCTGCATAACTTTGCTCGCGATCTGCTGAGAGCACCTGGCCAGCCATGCCTGCCACTGCCTCCCGAGCGGCAGCAATCGATTGCACCTGATAAACCGGTTTAAGCACGGCTTCTTCTCTGATTACTGGTGGAACCGAAACGCCTTCGCGGTAATCTTCTGGCACAGAGTGCAAAAGAATTTGATTTTGGTCAGAAGAGATGCGAACAAAATCGGCTGACTGATCAGAGATTTCAGCGCTTAGCAACGCCGCATAAAATTTTGCAGCGCCCTGAAACTCTTCGGCCCACAGAACTACTGTTGTCATTTCAATGCCCTCTTAATCTTTCTTGCCCAGAGCGGCCCTTCATAAATAAAGCCACTGTAACCCTGCACCAAAGATGCACCGTGTTGCACTCGTTCGAGCACTTCGCTCGCGGTCTCGACTCCCCCGACAGAAATCACCACAAACGATTCATCTAAAGTCTTGCGCAGCAGATCTAGAACCTCGATAGAACGCTTCTTTAGCGGAGCACCAGAAAGCCCTCCTGCGCCCTTCTCTGCAACGGCAGCCGCGCTGGTTTTCAAACCGTCACGTGAGATTGTTGTGTTAGTTGCGATAACCCCAGCGAGCTTTAGCTTCTTGGCAAGCTTGGCGACATCCGTGATTTCTTTATCGGTCAGGTCAGGTGCGATTTTTACGAGCACAGGCTTTCCGTCAGCTTCGCCGATAACGGCCTCGAGAATGGGCTGTAGGGCTTTCGTGGTCTGCAACGAACGCAAACCTGGGGTGTTAGGCGAAGACACGTTGACCGCGATGTAATCGGCCAAGGGAGCCAGAATTTTTGCGCTGCTTCGGTAGTCTTCAACGGCGTTTTCAACCTCGACGACTCGGCTCTTGCCGATGTTGACTCCGATAACCGGAAGGCTGTTGCCGTAACGCTTGCGAGCCTTAGAAATTCGAGCTGCAACTGCGACTGCGCCTTCATTGTTGAAGCCCATGCGGTTGATCAGAGCACGGTCTTGAATCAGGCGAAATAGTCTCGGCTTTTCGTTTCCGTTTTGAGCGATGGCTGTGACGGTGCCAATCTCGACGTGCGAGAATCCGAGGTCGCCGAGAGCCTTAATTGCCACAGCATTTTTGTCAAAACCCGCCGCCAAACCAAATGGCGAATCGAAGTGCAAGCCCATTTTTTGAACCGCGTGGCTACTCTTTGTTCGCAACAAACCAGAAACGCCAGTTGCGCCCAAAGCTCGAATCACGAACATGCCGAGGTGATGAGCGCTCTCAGGGTCAATGAACCTGAAGAAGGCGTTAAAAATCAACTTGTAAAACACGAGTCAAGGTTATCGCACGTTAAATGCAACACGGGGCCGACGTAATCGCCGACCCCGTGCTGAGCTTTAGTGTTTAGCTGCAACCGCTGGTTGATCCACAGCCTTCGCAGACGTGGCATGAACCAGATGGACGCATCTTGATTCCACAGTTGAAGCACAGTGGTGCATCTGACTCAGTGCCCTGAAGCATTTCGAACAACTCAGCTGAAGAGTGCACTTCGCGCTTCTCGCTGATCTCGATGCTCTGCGGTGCCGCCGCTGGTGCAACAACCTCTGCAACTTCTTCAATTTCAACTGACTGCTGAATCTCGACGACAGCTGAAGCTGAACCGTATGAAGGGTTTGAGTCGAGTGCCGCTGAACGCTCTGCCGAGGTCTGAATGCCTAGGTATGAACGAACATCGTATGGCAGGTAGTCAAGGGCTAGACGACGGAAGATGTAGTCCATCAGTGACTTCGCCATGCGAACGTCTGGGTCGTCGGTTAGACCGGCTGGCTCAAACGATACGTTGGTGAACTTCTGAACATAAGTCTCTAGTGGAACTCCGTACTGAAGACCAATCGAAACTGCAATTGAGAAGGCATCCATCACACCGGCAAGAGTTGAACCCTGCTTGCCGAGCTTCAAGAAGACCTCGCCTAGTCCACCGTCTGGGTATGAACCAGCGGTCATGTAACCCTCTGCGCCACCAACGGTGAACGAAGTGGTTGAAGATGGGCGTGACTTTGGCAGACGCTTGCGAACTGGGTGTGACATTCCCGATGCCGCTACAGGAGCTGCTTCGGTCTTGGTCTCAGTCTTCGCCTTCGCGTCGCTAAGTGGCTGACCAACCTTGCAGTTGTCGCGGTAGATCGCAAGAGCCTTGAGGCCTAGCTTCCATCCCTGGAAGTAAACATCTGCGATTTCGTCGCGAGTTGCGGTCTCTGGCATGTTCACGGTCTTCGAGATTGCTCCCGATAGGAACGGCTGAACAGCTGCCATCATGCGAACGTGACCCATTGGCTCGATTGCACGGATGCCAACAGCGGTGTCAAAGATTGCGTAGTGCTCCTGCTTTAGGCCAGGTGCGTCAACTACGTGACCGTTGGTGCTGATGTGATCGATGATTGCCTCGATGGTCTCTTGCGAGTAACCGAGACGGTGCAATGCGAATGGAATGGTCTGGTTGACGATCTGCATCGATCCACCGGTTGAGAGCTTCTTGTACTTCACGAGTGAGAAGTCAGGCTCGATACCAGTGGTGTCGCAGTCCATCATGAAGCCGATGGTACCGGTTGGTGCAAGCAATGATGCCTGCGAGTTGCGCCAGCCGTTCTCTTCACCAATCATGGTGTTGAGTGCCCACTGCTCGGTAGCTGCCTCAAGAACCTGAGCATCGATAGCCGACACCGCACGGATTTCGCCGTTGGCTGCCTCGTGCTTGTTCATGATGCGAGCGTGACCATCCTTGTTCTTTTCGAAGCCATCGTATGGGCCAACAACTGCAGCCAACTCTGCTGAGCGACGGTATGAAGCGCCGGTCATCAATGAGGTGATTGCTGCTGCAAGTGCGAAGCCCTCTTCGCTGTCGTATGGAACACCGATTGCCATGAGCAATGCGCCGAGGTTCGCGTAACCGATTCCTAGCTGACGGAAAGCACGAGTGGTCTCGCCAATCTTCTCAGTTGGAAAGTCTGCGAAGCAGATCGAAATGTCCATAGCGGTGAAGATCAACTCGGTTGCCTTAGTGAACTTCTCGGTGTCGAATGAACCGTCTGGGTTCAAGAACTTGAGAAGGTTCAACGATGCGAGGTTACAGCTCGAGTTGTCGAGGTGCATGTATTCGCTGCAAGGGTTCGAAGCGTTGATGCGACCTGACTCAGGAGTTGTGTGCCAGTCGTTGATGATGTCGTCGTACTGAATGCCTGGGTCAGCACATTCCCAAGCCGCGTCAGCGATCTTGGCGAACAGCTCGCGAGCGTCAACTTCTTCGACAACTTCGCCGGTGGTGCGCGCGCGTAGTCCGAAGTTGGTGCCGTTCTCAACAGCCTGCATGAACTCTGCGTTTACACGAACCGAGTTGTTTGCGTTCTGGTACTGAACTGAGTTGATGTCTTTGCCACCGAGCTCCATGTTGAAGCCAGCATCGCGAAGAACACGAATCTTCTTCTCTTCGTGAGCCTTGGTCTCGATGAACTCTTCGATGTCAGGGTGGTCAACATCAAGCACAACCATCTTGGCCGCGCGACGAGTCGCACCGCCAGACTTGATTGTTCCTGCTGACGCGTCAGCACCGCGCATGAACGAAACTGGCCCAGAGGCCGAGCCGCCCGAGTTCTTCAAAAGTTCCTTTGATGAACGAATGCGTGAAAGGTTAAGACCTGCGCCTGAACCGCCCTTGAAGATCATTCCCTCTTCGCGGTACCAGTTCAAAATTGAGTCCATCGAGTCGTCTACAGACAAGATGAAGCAAGCAGATACCTGCTGTGGGCTCTTGGTGCCGACGTTGAACCATACAGGTGAGTTGAACGAGAAGACCTGGTTCAACAGCATGTAGGTGAGCTCGTGCTCAAAGATGGTTGCGTCTTCTTCGGTGGCAAAGTAACCGTGGTCGCGACCAGCCTGAGTGTAGGTAAGAACTACGCGGTTGATCAACTGGCGCAGGCTGTATTCGCGCTCAGGTGTGCCAACTGCACCACGGAAGTACTTGGTGGTGACGATGGTGCTCGCGTTAATGCTCCAGAACTCTGGGAACTCTGCGCCACGCTGCTCAAAGATGGTCTCGCCAGTCTGCCAGTTGGTCTGCACGACATCGCGGTACTCCCAGGTGACCTGGTCGTATGGGTGAACGCCCGGAACGGTGTAAATGCGGTTGATGGTAATTCCCTTACCGGTTCCGCCTGCGGCGCCTTGTGCTCCGCTGAAAGCTGTGGTGTCTGTCACTGCTTTGCCTTTCTTAGTTTTGTGTTTTTTAGTTTTTTAGTTCTGTGGTTCTAGGTCGATGCCGGTCAGTCTGTCTGTTTCTCTTTCGATCTTCAGCAAACCAATTGCGGCTTCGAAGTCTTCGAGGGTTTCCCATCCTTGGTAAACACTCGCAAATCTCATGAAGGCAACCTCGTCTAGCTTTCGCAGCGGCTCTAGGATCGCTAGGCCAACTTCGTTGGCGTTGATTTGAGCTGTACCAGCGGCACGGATGCTCTCTTCTACCGCCTGCGCCAAAATTGCTAGATCTGCGTCGGTGACCGGGCGGCCCTGACAGGCCTTGCGAACACCATTCACGATCTTTTCGCGGCTGAATTGCTCAAGCACACCGCTGCGCTTTAGCACCATGAGACTCGCGGTCTCTGCGGTGCTAAAACGCTGGTTGCACTCTGGGCACTCACGACGACGGCGGATAGATGAGCCATCGTCAGAGGTTCTAGAGTCAATAACTCGTGAATCTGGGTAGCGGCAGAATGGACAATGCATGTCTTTATCCCCTTCGAACCCTTGATTTCACGTGATTTTTGCTAGTTATCCACAGATTTTGGGGAGTTATCCCCACAACATATAGACATTTTTTGCAAGCCAGCCCCTATATCTTGTGGTTTATGACCCTCAGATGCAAATTAAGCCAATATTCGGCGTGTCGCAAGGCAATGGTGCGAAATTACGAAGAAAAGCGAGCCGTTACGGCATCGCCATGCGCTGGCAACCCCTCTGCCTTTGCAAAGGTGTCAATCTGCCCGGCGATCGCTTGAAGTGCGCTACGGGAGTACTCAATGACCTGCTGGGGGCGAAGAAAAGTCGCCACGCTTAGTCCGGCGTTGAATCGAGCGCTACCGCCAGTTGGCAGAACGTGATTCGAACCCGCCATGTAGTCGCCGAGGCTGACTGGCGAATAATCTCCGACAAACACTGCACCGGCGTGAACAATTTTGCCAAGTACGTTCTGGTTCTGGTTTGTCATCAGCTCGAGGTGTTCAGCCGCGTAGCCGTTGGCAAAGTCAATTGCGGCTTCGACGTCGTCGACTAGAACCAGAGCGCTCTGCTGACCGCTGAGAGCTTTCTGCACCCGCTCGGAGTGATGTGTTTGAGTAACAAGCTGCTGCAGCTCGGCTTGCACGTCTTTGATGAGTTGTTCAGAATCGGTGACCAGCACTGAGGCGGCCGATTCATCGTGCTCAGCTTGACTGATCAGATCATTGGCAACGAAATTCGCGTTCGCTGATTCGTCAGCAAGAATCAAAATTTCAGTGGTGCCAGCTTCTGAATCGATTCCAACTCGACCACGCACCAATCGTTTTGCGGCGGCAACGAAAATGTTGCCAGGACCGGTTACCAAATCGACCGGCTCAAAATCAATCTGTTTGAGACCAAATGCGAATGATGCGATCGCCGCTGCACCACCTGCAACCAAAATATTTGAGACGCCAAGCAATCCGGCGGTTGCCAGCACAGTGGGGTGTGGCCGGCCGGCGAACGCTTTTTGCCCTGGTGTTGCGATTACCAATCGCTCGACACCGGCTACCTGTGCCGGAACAACGTTCATCACAACACTCGAAGGGTATACCGCACGGCCACCAGGCACATAGAGACCCACTGACTCGACGGCAACATATCGCTGGGTGACTTTCGCGCCAGGTTCGAAATTTGTCACCGATGGCCGCGATAGCGAATTGACACTGACCGCGCGCACGCGCTCTATTGCCGTTTCAATAGCCACGCGAAGATCTGCATCAAGGCCCGCGACAGCGGC
>JAGOAI010000046.1:0-3745 GCA_017983965.1 Rhodoluna sp.
TGATTGCAAAACTGCGCAAGATTCTGGGCTCGGGCTTCGTGCCGGCGACCTACTACTTGGTTATGCGCCTGATTTGGTGGGTGCTGTTCAAGTCACGAAAGCACGACGAAACCGCACCAAAGGTCACGGTGGTCGTGCCGGTTTATAACGTCGAGCAGTATCTCGCCGACTGCCTTCGCAGCGTTCGTTCTCAGGGCTATGCCAACTTCGAAATCATTGCGGTAAACGATGGTGCAACAGATCGCTCTGCCGAAATTTTGCAGCAGTTTGCGGCCAAGACTGCGAACCTGCGAATCGTCACTCAGCACAATCAGGGTTTGGGTGCTGCGCGCAACAGCGGAGTCAGAGCGATTTCTGAAACCGACTATTTGATGTTTCTCGATAGCGACGACCTGCTGCCGGTTGGAGCAATCGCGCGATTTGTTGCTCAGGCCCAGAAGACCGAGAGCAAGCTCGTGGTCGGCAAGGCGGTGTGCTTCTATGGCGTTCGCTATTTCGATCGCACTTCGACTGCCAGGTTCTTCAAGTTAAACCGTGAGCAAACCGACCTAAATGCAAACCCTGAATTCTTGGGTGACGCAACCAGCTGGAACAAGCTCTATGACTTCGGTTTCTGGCAAGAGCATAAATTGGCTTTTCCGGTTGGCGTTGCCTACGAAGATATGACCTTGGTTTGCACCGCCTATTTGGCTGCCAATAAATTCGACGTGCTCAAGAGCAAGAGTTATTTCTGGCGAGTGCGGGCCGAAGGCGAATCACTGTCAAAGCGAACTCGTGAATTGAAGTCGTTGCAAGATCGACTACTGTCTATCGAGCAAATCAGCAAGCTTCTCGAACTCGCCAACCGCAAGGGCTTGATCGAAAAGCATGTGATCGACAGCTATCAGGCACGCGTCATTTCGATGGACCTTCAACTGTTCGCCCCGGCAATCGCAGAGACCGACGAAGAGTTCTTCGCAGAGTTCAAGACTCGAGTTTCGGCGATTCTGGCAACCGCAGACGAGTCGGTTTGGGCGAGCGCGACGGGCAAACATCGTGCGGCGGTTTGGGCGGCCATCCATGGAAATCGCGACCAGACCATCAAACAACTGCAGTCATAGTCGCAGAAACCTCACAGCCCGAAATCGGCCGGCTTTAGAGGTGCCAAAGTTAGGCTTGAACCACCTAACTGGAGGCCAAAAATGAAGAAAATCGCGGCAATTATCGCCTTTTCAGCCCTCACCCTCAGCCTCTCTGGCTGCGCACTGCTCTACCCAAACTGGGGAACGACTCAGAACCCGAGCACCAGCCAGAGCGCCGAGCCGAGCACCTCTGCCAGCGCATCTGAGAGCCCAAGCGAAAGCACTCCTGCCAAGCAGCCAGCAACCGTGCAGATCGACCAGGCCTCTGTCGACGCAACCAGCGGTTTTTTGAGCGTTGTCGCACAGGTAACCAACTTCAACGAGGATGGCGGCCAGTGCACACTCATTGTGCAGGCCGGCACTCAAACCAAGAAACTCACGGTCAAGGCCGAATCAAACGTCACAAGCACACAGTGTTTTCCGATGGAGCTCTCACTCAGCGGGTTGCCAAAGGGAACAGCACTCGTGACCGTCAGTTATGACTCTGCAGCGCGCGCCGGAGTTTCTGTCGGTCAGTCTGTGGTTATTCCGTAGCCATATGTCTTCTCGCCTAAAACGTTTTCTAGCGCTAGCAACTTCGCTTTTGCTAGTGCTCGTTGGCATTTCGGCGATCGATTCAAAGAGCGAAGCAACCGCAGCTGACGCATCGCGCTTCGACCCGGGTCTGATTATTAGCGACAGCGTTTTCTATGACTTCGGAACCATGACGGTTGCCGACATTCAAAGATTTCTCGAGAGCAAAGTTCCGGTCTGCAAAGCGAACGATGGCGGGCCAACCTGCCTTCGCGATTATGTGACTGACGAACTCGAAAAGGTTGGCGAAGACGGCAAGTGTCAAGCGATGCCGGCAAAGCAAAACGTAAAGGCATCACAAGTTATCTATGACATCGCACGTGCCTGTGGCATCAATCCGAGAGTGCTGCTCGTGGTGTTGCAAAAAGAACAGGGATTAGTTCAAGCCACGAACCCGACCGCATACATGTATCGCGCCGCTCTCGGCTATGGCTGCCCAGACAGCGACCCTGGCATCTGCGGAAAAGTCTGGAGCGGTTTGTTCAACCAGCTCTACAAGGGTGCCGGTCAGCTGCAGTGGTACAACGACCCTCGCGGTTCGTTCACCAGCATGAAAGTTGGCAAGACTTCGAACATTCGCTATCACCCGAACTCGAGCTGCGGCACCAAGCCGGTCACCATCAAGAGCCTCGCGACCGCGGCGCTTTATTACTACACGCCCTACACGCCAAACGCGGCGGCCATGCGCAACCTCTATGGCAGCGGCGACTCGTGCAGTGCCTATGGCAACCGCAACTTCTGGCGCTTCTATAGCGACTGGTTCGGCAGCCCAATTGGTGGCGGCTTCTTGCTCAAGAGCACGGGCTCAGACACCTATCTGATTGTCGATAACAACAAGTACCTGATCAACGACCCAGCCATGATCGAGGCACTGAAGCCGCTCGGCCCGCTTGGAACGATTTCGAAGGAATATCTAGACAGCTTCACAACATCGCCAACAATTTTGACCCGCCTAATTAAGTCGGCAACCGGCCAGTATTGGTTCTTCGACGCGGCAAAGAAGTACACCCTCACTAGTTGCAGTCAGGCCGCGGTGTTTGGCCTCGACTGCGCATCTGCCGTTCAGCTAACCGCTTCGCAGCTAGCGGCTCTAGTCGATGGCGGCGCGATGAGCGAATATGTTGGCGCCGATGACGACACTAAATATCTGATTAGCGGCGGCACCAAGCGTCAAATTCTCGACGCCTTCTCGGTAACCGAAGCTGGCATATCGTTGCCTACTCTGGCGACCACACGAATCACCGGCTTCAACTATCTGCCTTGGGGCAAGCCGATCATTTCGAACAAGGCCCTCTTCACGAACTCGACCACCGGCAACAAGGGTGTCTATGTCGGTGGGCAATATTTTGAAATCGACCCGAAGACCTCGGCCGATGTGAACTTCGCCAAGTGGTTTGCCGCTTCAACCGGAACCATGAGTGCCGACGGCTTGAAAGACGTCAACAGCGGAATCACCGTTCGCTCGATTGTTCAAGATGAGCGCGAGCTTCACTATTTGCTCACAGCAGAGGGCAAGCGACCAATCATCAACGGTGCTGAGTTTGTTGAAACAGCACCAACGGTTTCAGATGCATTCTTAGATGCGATTCCTTCGGTAGCAACATCGATCACCGCACCGGCATTTGTTCGAACAGCTGGCGACAAGGCGATTTATTACGCAGCCGATCTAGTGAAACGCCCGACACTCTCGAGCGCAGATCGCTTGGTGCTTAGCGCTGGCATGACCAACGCGACCGTCGTTGACTTGAGCGCATCGGCAGCTGCGATGATCAAAACCGGCCCGCCGGTAATCGCACCGAACACCGTGGTCAAGTCGACCAAGTCGGGTCTGACCTATTGGATAACCGGGTTCAACACCATGGCTCTGGTCGAGAGCACGAACCAGGCGACGCAGTTCGGCCTTGGCAAGGCTCGGGCAACCGCCAGCGCAGATCTGGCTGGCTATAAGCAAAACGCAAAGCTCAGCGGCATGAAAGCAAATTGCGGCACCCAGAATTACGTAGCCAGCGGCGGCAAGTACTTCAAGATCGACCCAGCTTCGGCGACGCACT
>JAGOAI010000046.1:3845-5217 GCA_017983965.1 Rhodoluna sp.
AACACTTCAAAGAGTTTGCTAAAGGCTCTTCGCGCATCAGGCGACGGCGGAGTGCTCTGGCTAAACGGCGACGTCGTGTTCGACCCTCAGGTGTTGGTGCGAGTCACCGAACAGATCGACGGCAATCAATCTTTCGTTGTGGTGAACCAGTCAAAGGTGAGCGACGAAGAGGTGAAATACACACTCGATGACACCGGGTTCATCCGTGAACTTTCAAAGCAGGTTGTCGGCGGTCTCGGCGAGGCAGTCGGAATCAACTTTGTTGCCGGCCAAGACAAGGCGGCGCTGATTAAGCGTCTAGAAGAAGTTGACGACCAGGATTACTTCGAGCGCGGCATCGAACTCGCGATTGATTCAGACGGCCTGCGTTTCAAGGCCATCGACATCAGCGATCTTTATGCTGTCGAGATTGATTTCGCCGAAGACCTAGACCGAGCAAACGAACTCTTTTAGGAGTTCTGCCGCGAGGCTCGAGCATTTCTTCTGGGTCAAAAGCCTTGACCGAGAGAAGCACTAACAACACCCAACCGATTTCGAGAAGCATTCTGCTCTCGGTTAGGTTCTGCGCGAGCAAGCCAAAGAACATCAGCATCGGCCAGAGATAGAGCGGGTTCGTGTGACGAACCGCCAAGCGCCAAAGCTTCACAAAGCTCAGCACAATCAAGGCCAGCAAGGCCAGCAGGCCAATTGCCCCTAGCTGTAGCCACATGTCTAGATAGGCGTTGTGCGCTTGGTAATAAGGCACCTTGTCGATTACTACTAGGCCCTCAAACGGCTCAACGCCGGGCATCCAGTATGAGATCCAGCCCCATCCCTGAATTGGTCGGTCTGCGATTAGGCCGAGAACCGACTTCCAGATTTGGCTGCGGCCAGTCATGTCTGGGGTCTTGCCGAAGAAAGCGAAAACCTCGGCTCTGAAGAGCAAGACCACGGCCGCAAGCAAACCGGCGCCAGCCCAGACCCAGCGATAAATTCTGTGGCGAAGGTCGCGGTCTTTTCCTTCGACAATCAAAGCGACGATTGCGGCAACACCTACCGCAGCGGCGGCGAAGCCAACACCGGCAGACTTCGAAAGCCAAAGCATGCCGAGTGCTGTCACGAAACTGGTTGCCGTCAGCCACTTTGGTGCAGAAGAAACCACAAACTCAATTGCAAAAACGGTGATGCCAAGAAGGGCCAGGTAGGCAAGCAGGTTCGAGTTGCCGACGATGCCCTGAATTCGATCGCCATCAAAGAGGTGGCCGCGGGTCCAATAGAACGCCGAGGCCGGAGGGGTGTCGCCCTCGTAGTTCTTGAAGATCGGAGCAATCGGCCCTCGAACAATTGCGGCGGCAATAAATTCAAAAACTAGCGATGCCCCAAGAATCGCTCT
>JAGOAI010000047.1 GCA_017983965.1 Rhodoluna sp.
CTCTGAAAGAACTTGTTGTCTCGAGCTACCAGGCAGTTTCTGGCGCTGGTGCGGCTGGTCTCGACGAACTCGCTGCAGAACTTGCAGTAGTTGGCGGTCAGGCAACTCTCGGCACTCAGGCCGGCGATGTTCAGGCCGCTCTCGCCGCCGCCGGCAACGACCTAAGCAACTCACCTTGGGCACACCCGATCGCGCTGAACGTGATTCCATTCGCTGGGTCGCTAAAGGCCGGCGGTCACTCAAGCGAAGAGCTCAAAGTTCGCGATGAGTCTCGCAAAATCTTGGGCATCAAAGACCTCAAGGTAGCCGCGAGCTGCGTTCGTGTTCCAGTTCAGGTTGCCCACTCACTAACCGTGCACGCAACCTTTGCCGAGTCGCTAACCGCAGATGAGGTTCGCGATGTGCTCGAGAAGCAGGCGACTATCCGTGTTCTTGACGACCCAGCGAACAACGTCTACCCGACCCCTGCTCAGGTGGCCGGTCAAGACCCAACCTTCGTTGGTCGCATTCGTCAGTCACTCGACTTCGACAAGAGCATCGAGCTATTCGTAGTTGGCGACAACCTTCGCAAGGGTGCCGCGCTAAACACCTACGAAATTGCCGAACTTGTAGCAAAAGAGTTCTAGTCTTTTCATATGCGCAAAGCAATCACACTCATCAGTGCGATTGCGCTGGCTTTAACTTTTAGTGCCTGCAGCCCAGGCGACTCAACCCCGACTCCAGATGGTTCAAGCGCGATCTCAACCCCTGACCCGAGCCTGATTCCAGGCGCTCCGGGCACCGACATAAAGAACATCGATTCGGCCCTTTTTGACGTTGGCTACAGCGAATATCTATTCAAGGCTGGCGAAGGCCCGGTCTGGTGCACCATCAACGCAGAAGAAAAGTGGGTGCTCTGCGAGCAAAACGAGGCTTCAGCCGAATATGCGCCGGTGCCAACCCCAGACGATTGCCAGGGCAGCTTTGGCTACCAACTCAAACTCTATGAAGACGGCACAACCTCGACGCTCACCGACGGTGCGGCGACCGGGTTCTTGTGCAGCGGCGGTTATTACACAGACCCAGAGAACGCAGCAACACTCAACAGCGGCGAATCAATAACTATTGGTGCAATCAAGTGCTACGTGAAAGAAGTAACCGCTCGTTGCGACAACGCCAACTCGCAATACATGGCGTTCGGCCCTAAAGTTTGGGCTGCTAAGAACTAACTCTTAGCAACGAGAGTTACGAGTCGAACCTCTGGCCGATTGAACCAGCGAATCGGTGCGAAAATCGAATTGCCAAGACCGGCGCAAACATTCAGTAACACTACGCGGCCATCAAATGCCCAAGCGCTCATTCCTTTTGAATACTTATTTGGCAAATCGCAGTTAGTGGTCAGCGAGCCGATAAACGGAAACCGCACCTGACCACCGTGAGTGTGGCCAGCGAAAATCAGCGAAGCGTTGTCTTCGGCCATGGCTTCAATTACGCGTCGATAAGGTGCGTGCGAAACACCAATCACTAGGTCGGCAGACGAATCAGAATTCAGTGCGTCAAGATCATCGAGGTCGTCGTGTGCATCGTCAACGCCGATGAAAGAAATCTTGAGCCCGCCGACTTCAAGAAGTGCGTTTCGGTTGTTGAGGTTTTTCCATCCGAGGGTTTCAAAGGTGCCAGTCATCAAGCCGGTTTGAAGCGCGGTTTCGTGATGCGGAGTAGACGGCTTGAACAAGTAGGCAATCGGGCTCTTGAAGCGCGGTGCGTAGTAGTCGTTTGAGCCATTCACAAAAACGCCAGGCACGTCGAGCAGCGGGCCCAGAGCGCTCAGGGTTGGCTCGATGGCTTCGGTGTGACCTAGGTTGTCACCGGTGTTCACGATCAGATCTGGGCGAAGCGCACCGAGCCCCTTGATGAACGCCTGCTTGCGTCGCTGCCAAGGAGCCATGTGAATGTCGCTGATGTGCAAAACACGGATGAGCTTCGACCCTGCCGGCAACACCGCGGCTTCGGTCTCGATGACGGTGAAGCGCCAGCGGGCAAAGGTCAGGGCATAGAGGCCGATCGCGACTGCGACCGCAAGCAGCACGGCTAGAACGTTCATGGCTATGGGCCAGAGCTGATGTAGAGCAGAATCGCTCCGGTGCCTGGCGCTGAAGTGCCGGCGGCCGGGTCGGTGCCAGTAACGAGGCCCTTGGCGACTGTGGTCGACTTCACGAAGTACTGCGTCTGCGAAGGCTGAGGTTCGCTAACCGCGGCGAAACCAGCTGCAAGCAACTTGGCCTTGGCCGCTGCAACGCTCAGGCCAGCGACGTCAGGCACAACTGTGTTGCCGCCCTTGCTCACGAAAATCTTGATCTGGGTGCCACGAGGCACAACTGCGCCGGCAGCTGGGCGAGTGTAAGCAACGGTGCCGGCAGGTGCCGAAGAGGTAACCTGACCAACTACGACTGCTGCATTCAAGTCAGAAGTTTGAATTACCTGCACGGCAGCGCTTGGCACCTGAGTGCTAACTACCGGAATCTTGATCATGGTTGCAGCGAGCATTGTTGCCGGCGGAACATCGAGTGCCGAACCAGGGTAGAGCTTGTTTACGGTCTGCATTGTTGTGCGCCAAATGTCGTGACGCACGGTGTTACCAGCTTTGTTGTTTAGGCGAATTCCAGGCAAGCCGACCGAACCCGAAACGTTGCCGACCCAAGTTGCTGTGCCAACCGCGCTCGAGAAACCGGTCATCCAGGTTTGAACGCCCGAGTCGGTGGTTCCGGTCTTGCCGGCAAGTGGAGTGTTGTCGCCGGTTGCCGAAGCACCACCGGTTCCGCCGCTGATCACTCGCTGCATTGCATAGGTCATTCCGGCTGCAACTTCAGGCGTTACCGCCGCGCTGCACAAAGACTTTGGAACGGTTAGTTCTTTCTTTGTCGAGCGCACAACAACGCGGTCGATTGCAATCGGTGAGCAATAGATTCCGTGGTTTGCAACCGCAGCGTTTGCCGCCGCCATGCGCAACGGTGAAAGTTCGTTGACGCCAAGAATTGACGAAGGCACATATTGCAACTCGGTGCCGTCGGCGCGACGAATTCCGAATGCCATTGCAGTGTCACGGATGTCGCAAAGGTCTAGCTGGCTTGCCATGTCGGCGAACGCAGTGTTTACCGACATTGAGGTTGCCGAGACAACCGAAAGGTCTTCTGGTTCTTTCACGATGTTCTTCGGTGCCCAGGTGCCAACCAAGCCACCGCAGCGAGCCGAGAAGTCTGAGGCGTTCCATTCGCGCACTCGGCCATCGACGTGGTCGCCGAGCTTGAATCCGTGGGTTAGCCAGGCAGCAAGGGTGAAGATTTTGTAGGTCGAACCGGTCTGAAAGCCGCTAGAACCGCCGTGGGTCTTGTCGCTCGAGAAGTTCACCGAGGTGTGGCCCTGCTCGCCTGAGTTGGTCTGGTCATAGACGCGGTTCTGGGTCATCGCCAAGATTCGACCGGTGCCAGCCTGCACCGAGACGGTTGCCGAGCCAATGTGGTGCTCGTTTACCGGTGGCACCCACTTCATGGTTGCGTCATAGGCTGCCTGCTGAACGGTGAGGTCCATCGATGTATAAATCTCTAGGCCACCGCGACGAAGAAGCATTTCGCGATCTTCAAGGGTCGGGCCGAATTCAACGTTGTTGCGAATTTCCCAAACGGCATAGTCGCAGAAGAAAGAGGTGACCTGGTTTGCTTCACAACCGGCAGGGGTCGACTTGATGTTCACAACAATTGGTTTTGCCTTTGCTGCGTCGCCCTGCTGCGAAGTGATGTAACCCTCGTTGACCATGTTGTCGATCACATAGTCGCGACGGCCCTTTGCGCGGTCGAGGTTCGCAGGGTCATCTGGGCGATAGTCGTTAGGTGACTTCAGCATTGCTGCCAAAAGCGCAGACTGACCGATGTCTAGATCTTTAGCCTTCACACCGAAGTAATACTCGGCTGCAGACTCAACACCGTTGATCTGGTTGCCAAAGAAGGCGAGGTTCAAATAGCCGGCGAGAATCTCTTGCTTGGTGGCAACGCCCTCGAGGGCAATTGCCAAGCGAATCTCGCGAAGCTTTCGGTCAATCGAAACCGCGGTTGCCTCGGCGATTGCGTTCTTGTCGCCGCTGAGGTTAGCTGCCTCAACCAAAGAGTTCTTGACGTACTGCATGGTGATGGTCGAGCCGCCTGGGCCACCGCCACCCATTGCCGCGTTGGTGAGGGTCGCACGAATCAGTGAAATGATGTCAACGCCGCCGTGCTCAAAGAAGCGAGGGTCTTCGGTGGCCACCACCGCGTTGCGAATGTTCGCAGACATGTCGTTGTAGTCGATTGAGATGCGGTTCTCGTTATAGAACTTGGCCACTTCGACCGGCTGGCCATCCTTGATGCCATAAATGGTCGATGCCTGAGAAGCGTTCACTGGCTTGATGTAGTCAGGTAGGTTCTCGAAGACCGAGATGCCCGCTGAGGCTGCAAAGCCGCCGACTAGCAGAATCGGGGCTAGAACCACCATTGCTAGAACTCCCGCAATAGCGCTCAATCCGCTGAACTTCAGGATTGCGCTAAGGAAGGTCTCGTTCTTCTTGCCGCCAGACATAGGTTCTAGGTTACCCGACCAAGTCTGGGATAATTCTGACTATGACTAAGTGGGAATACCTAACAACGCCTCTGCCGCCGCACAACCAGACCGCCATTTTGAACGACTGGGGCAAGGATGGCTGGGAGCTCGTAACCATCGAAACCAACGCTATGGGCGGCCTCGTGGCCTTCTTCAAGCGCCCGCTGGAGGGCTAAATGTCTCAGATTGAACAGCGCCTAATCGAGCTCGGATCACCTCTTCCTGAGGTGGCTAAGCCAGTGGCGGCATATGTGCCATCAGTGGTCTCGGGCAACCTGGTCTTCACCTCGGGTCAGCTTCCATTCAAAGATGGCGCTCTCATCGCCACCGGCAAGGTAGGCGAGTCAGACGGCTTGGTCGACCCAGCTCTGGCAAAGACCCTCGCTCGTCAGTGTGCGCTAAACGCGCTCGCGGCAATCAAGTTGGTCATTGGTGACCTCGACCGCGTTACCCGCATCGTGAAAGTTGTCGGCTTCGTCTCTTCTGTTCCCGAGTTCACCGGTCAGCCTGGTGTCATGAACGGCGCGAGCGAATTCCTAGTTGAGGTTTTTGGCGA
>JAGOAI010000002.1 GCA_017983965.1 Rhodoluna sp.
GAGTGGTTACCTCAGCCTTGAACAAGTTGGCATCTTCGCCAGACATAACTTGAGCATCTGCGCCAGCGGTTTCGATCATCGATGCGAGTGATGCGCTGATTTCATTTCGCAAAACATCACGAACCACCGAAATAGATTCTTGAGTGGTAACTCTGAAGCCGCCGCGAAACTCAGATTCGATGCCGAGCTCAGCTAGCTTTGCCGAAATCTGAGGCCCGCCACCGTGCACGACAACCGGTCGGATGCCCACCCAGCGCAGGTATGCCATGTCTTCGGCAAAAGCGCGCTGCAGTTTTTTGTCGACCATTGCGTTGCCGCCGAATTTTACGACGACAACTTTTTGGTGAAATTGCTGGAGCCAAGGAAGCGACTCGATTAGAGTCTCGGCCTTGATGCGAGCTAAGTCGTTGTCGTGTGAGTTTGAAGAAATCATTAACTTGAGTATTCGCTGTTCTCGGTCACGTATTCGTGAGTTAGGTCATTGGTATAGACGGTGGCTTCGTGTTGCCCGGCATTCAAAACGATGTCGATTGCAACTTCGCGCGGAGCAAGGTCGACCAAGTCGCGTGATTGATCTGGCATTCCTTTTCGCGAAACCGAAATGCCGTTGATGAGAACATCGATGTCGTATGGATCGAACGCTGCGTCGGTGACACCAACAGCTGCAAGGATGCGACCCCAGTTTGGGTCGTTGCCATAGATTGCCGCCTTGAAAAGATTGTTGCGAGCAACCGATCTGCCAACCTTCACGGCATCGTCTTCGCTAGCTGCCTTAGAAACTCGAATTGCGATGTCGTGGCTTGAACCCTCTGCGTCACGCAGCAACTGCATTGCTAGCGATTGACTGACCTCTTTTACGGCTTCTGCGAGCTCGTCGAAGGACGGCTCTACACCCGATGCGCCAGAGGCCATCAGGGTCACCTGGTCGTTGGTAGACATGCAGCCGTCGCTGTCTAGGCGATCGAAAGTCACGCGTGTGGCAAGACGCAGGGCCTTGTCTAGAGACTCGCTTGTGGCGATTGCATCGGTGGTGAGCACAACCAGCATGGTCGCTAATCCGGGAGCGAGCATGCCCGCGCCCTTTGCCATTCCGCCAACCGACCATCCGTGTTCACTAACGAACGATGCCGTTTTCGAAACCGAGTCAGTTGTCATGATGGCTTCGGCTGCAAGTTGCCCGTGGTCGCCAGACAACTCGGCAGCCGCGATTGCAACGCCGTTTGTCAATTTTTCAACGTCGAGTTGCTCACCAATTAGACCGGTCGAGCAGACCAAAACATCGCCGGCAGAAATGCCGAGTGCATCGGCAACCGCCTCAGCAGTCTTGTGAGTTGTTTGAAAACCTTGCGGACCGGTGTAGCAGTTCGCTCCCCCAGAGTTCAAAACGATTGCAGAAACCTCACCGTCAGCAATTACTTGCTTGCTCCAAATAATCGGATTCGCCTGGCAACGATTCGAAGTGAAAACCGCAGCAGCCGAATTGAGTGGGCCGAGATTCTGCACTAGGGCTAGATCGCGATTGCCAGATTTCTTTATGCCGGCGCGAACGCCTGCCGCGATAAAACCCTTAGCAACGGTCACTGTCATTTCTTTAGACCAATCTCAGTTAGCCCAGTCGCCTCGGGCAAACCAAGTGCGATGTTCATCGATTGAATTGCGGCACCGGCAGTGCCTTTTACGAGGTTGTCGATTGCGCAGATTGTCACAAGGCGATTTGCGCTTTCATCGATTGCGAGACCAATCACGGCTTTGTTGTTGCCAATTGAATCGACCGTTGATGGGAATTCTTCGGCTGGCAACACCTCGATGAAGAACTCGTCGCCGTATGCCTTTTCAAAAGCAAGTCTGACCTGCTGAAGATCGACGCCGGCGCGAAGCTTTGCTGTGTTTACAGCGAGGATGCCTCGTTCAAGAGAAGAAAGCACAGGAGTGAAAGAAGCTTGAACAGGCTTGCCCGCCGCTTTCGATAGGTTTTGTTCGATCTCTGGGGTGTGACGATGGATGCCGCCAACCTGATAAGCATTGGCCGAACCGGTTGGCTCGAGTTCAAATAGTTTTTCGGTCGCACCGCGACCAGCGCCCGAAGTGCCAACGGTGAGCACGCTGACGATGTCATCGCTTTCAACAAGGTCTGCGCTCAACGCTGGTGCGAGCCCCAGGGTGATTGCTGTTACGTTGCAGCCTGGAACAGCGATTCTTTTGCTCGATTTCAGCATGCTGCGCTGTTTGTCTGCGCCACCGTGAATTAGGAGCTCAGGCATTCCGTAATCCCAGGTTCCGGAAAATGGTGTCTTGTAGAACTTGAGCCAATCGGCTTCGCTTTCTAGGCGAAAGTCGGCTGCGCAGTCGATGAGCAGGCTCTCGCCCTCGAGCTGTTTAGCGAGCTCTGCTGATTTTGCGTGGGGTAATGCCAAGAAAATGACGTCGTGACCAGCCAGCGTTTTGCCCTCTGTCGACACAAAAATCATTTCGGCGAATTCGCTGTCGGCACCGTGAACTTGAGCAACCGTTTGCCCAACCATGCTGCTGGCGGTAACGGTCTTCAGCTGCAAATCAGGATGCTTGGCGATTAGGCGCAGCAGTTCTGAACCCGCGTTGCCGCTGGCACCGGCTACTGCAACCGTGAAAGTCATCGCTGCTCTATGCCCTAATTACTGCGCCGAATTTTTCGGCAGCATTGGCAACGCCAGAATCTCTAGCTTGACTGGCTTCGACTTGAGTTAACGTGCGATCATGCGCGCGAAAACGCAATGCGAAAGTGAGTGACTTTTTGCTCTCTTCAACATTTTCGCCACGGTAGTCATCGGTGAGAGAGATGTGCTCAAGCAGCTCACCAGCGCCCTCGACGATTGCGTTTTGCAGTTCAAGAGCCGAGACTTCGCGCGCAACAACCAAAGACAGGTCTTGGGTAGCCGCAGGCATGATGCCAATTGGCTGTGCGCTTATTGAGGCAGGTGCTGCAGCGTAGAGCGCTGACATGTTGATCTCGGCAGCCGCAACTCTGCGCGGTAGGTCGTTCTCAATTGCAAGAGCCGGGTCGAGCTCACCTGCGACGGCAACAACAACACCATCAGTCGACACGAACTCGGCACAGCGGCCAGGGTGGAATCCGGCACGTTGGGCTTGACGAATGGTCAGTTCGGTTGCAACTGCATTGGCCACGACCAAGACTGCGTTTATTGCGTCTTGGTAATTCGCTGCTTGTTCTTTTTGGCCGACCTGATGTGGAACGCGTGAACCGGTAAGCAAAACCGCAAGGTGTTTCGGTTGCTGCGGAATTTCGCCATTCAAAGTTGCTAGTTTCTCTGCACTTGGACGAGCGTTTCCGATCGGCAATTCAGAGCCAGCCGATAACTTGCTGCTTGGAGTAAAGACAATGCCCTCTTCGAAAATCGCAAGATCGATGAGACCGCGAGACAGGTTGCGCTTGGCCGCATCGACTAGGCCAGGCAAAATCGACTTTCTCATTTCGGCAGCGTCTTCTTGCATCGCGTTTGCTAGACGAACCGATGGTGCGTTCTGGTCAGCAGCGAACCATGAGTTCTGCGCTGAGCTCAAGAACGGATAGGTCAGCACTTCGGTGTGGCCAGCCCCAACTAGCGCTGAGATTGCCTGACGGCGACGCTTCTGATTGAGAGTCAGACCTCGACCAGGCGGTGCAACAGGCAGTCGCGCAGGAATTCGGTCATAACCGCCGATTCTGGCAATCTCTTCAACCAGATCGGTCTTGTGGGTAATGTCTGAACGCCAGCTGGGGCGAATGACTTCAAGTCCACCATCAACAACAGCGACAACACAACCGATTTCTCCGAGAATGCGCGCCTCTTCTTCTGCGCCGAAATCTATTCCTACAACAGATTCGGCGTATCCGGTTGGCAAGAAAATTGGTTCAACCTGGGCAAGTTGTTTGTATTCTGCGCCGAGAATATTGCCTTCACCCTTTGCGTGCACTTCTAGCAACTGCACAACTCGTGCGGCAGCGTTGTCTGCCATCATCGGGTCGACGCCGCGTTCAAAACGCTTTGACGCCTCAGAGGTTAGCTTGTGGCGGCGAGCAGATCGAGCGATTGAAATCGGGTCGAAGTTTGCCGACTCGATTAACACATTGCGAGTTGACGAATCGACCTCGGTGCTTTCGCCACCCATTACGCCGGCGAGACCAATTGGTCCAGAGTCATCGCAAATCAAAAGATCTTCGACGTCAAGCTTTCTGATCTGACCATCGAGAGTCTTTAGCGTCTCGCCCGGCTTTGCGCGGCGAACCGTGATTCCACCTTTGAGTTTGTCGAGGTCGTATGCGTGAGTTGGTTGACCAAGTTCGAGCATTACGTAGTTGGTGATGTCTACTGCAAGTGAAATTGAACGCATGCCTGCGAGCTTCAAACGCGAAATCATGAACGGAGGCGTCGGCAAACTCGCGTCGATGTTCATCACCGAACGCAAAACCATTCTTTGCATTCCAGAACGATTGCGAATTGGGCTTTGGTCGTCCAAAGTTAGTGAGAAACCTTCGCCGTGGTTCAGGACCGCGTTGCCCTTTGGGTCTCTAAAGTCTGCTCCGGTTGCGTGCGCGTATTCACGAGCCACACCGCGAATCGAAAAGCAGTAGCCACGATCAGGCGTTACGTTAACTTCGGCAGCGCTGTCATCTAGGTGAAGCAGTTCAATTGCGTCTGAGCCAACCTTTGGGTCTAAGCCCATCTGGTTGAGGCGAATGATTCCTGCGTGGTCGTCGCTCAGTTCTAGCTCACGTGCAGAGGCCATCATGCCATCGCTGATGTGCCCGTAGGTCGACCGGGCGGCAATGTGAAAGTCACCAGGAAGCGTGGCGCCAGGAAGGCAAACGACAACCTTGTCGCCTACTCCGAAGTTGCTTGCACCACAGACAATTCCGCGAACATCTGCCCCACCGTCGGCGGCTGCGCTGCCCTCAGGAGCAACTCGCACCTGGCACCAGCGAATGGTCTTGCCATTGGTTTGTTCTTCTGGTGTGAACTCAAGAACCTGGCCCACCACAACTGGGCCCGTGACAGAAAACTTATGACTGCCCTCTTCTTCTAAACCGACCTTTACCAGTTCAGCCATAACTGAGTCAGGCGTTGCATCGCCGGCAAGGTCGACGTATTCGGCTAGCCAAGATAGTGGAACGCGCATTAGAGATTCACTCCGAACTGCTGTGAGAAACGAACATCTGCCTCGACCATGTCGTGCATGTCACGAACATCGTTTCTGAACATGAGGGTTCTCTCAATGCCCATGCCGAACGCGAAACCTTGGTAAACCTCCGGATCTATGCCAGCAGCAAGCAGAACGTTTGGATTTACCATTCCGCAACCGCCCCACTCGACCCAGCGTGCACCGCCTTTGGCACCCGGGTGCCACACATCTAGCTCAGCCGAAGGTTCGGTGAATGGAAAGAACGATGGGCGTAAGCGAATTTTTGCTTCTTCACCAAACATGATGCGAGCAAAGTGTTCGAGAGTTCCACGCAAGTCGGCCATAGTCAGCCCCTTGTCGATCGCAAGGCCCTCGACCTGGTGAAAAACAGGGGTGTGAGTTGCATCGAGTTCGTCTGTTCTAAAAACGCGACCAGGGCAAAGCACATAAACCGGCAACTCGCGTTCGAGCAAAGAACGAACTTGAACCGGTGAGGTGTGAGTGCGAAGCACTAGGTGTGACTCGACCGGTTCGACAAAGAATGTGTCTTGCATCGCACGAGCCGGGTGATCTGCGTCGAAGTTGAGTGCGTCAAAGTTGAACCACTCGTGCTCTAGTTCTGGGCCTTCGGCGATCTCCCAGCCCATGCCAATGAAGACATCCGAGATTTGGTCTTGCAACAAAGAAAGGGGGTGGCGCGCGCCGAAAGGCACTCGGGTGACAACAGCAGTGACGTCTACGGTTTCTGCAGCAAGTTTTGCCCGCTCTTCAATCGCGGCCAGTTCGGTTTCGCGGCTCGCAAAGGCAGCGTTGATTTCGCCACGGGCCTTGCCAATTAGTGCTCCGGCGGCGGCTTTGAATTCAGGGTCAATGGTCTTGAGTGAGGCATTCAGTTGTGAGATCTCAGATTGCTCGCCGACTGTGCTCTGGCGAATAGCCTTCAGCGCAGCGAGGTCTTGAGCCTGCGCGATTGACGACAGGGCTGTCGAGACGACTGTTGCTACAGCGCTCTCGCTGATTGGATTTGAGCCAGACATAAGAGCTCTAGTCTAATCGGCAGCGTTCTGCGCGAAGGCTGAGGCATAGAGGCAAATGCTCGCAGCGGTTGCCAAATTCAAACTCTCGGCAGCACCATAAATTGGCACTGCAACCTCAAGGTCAACCTGCGCAAGAGTTTCTGGTTCAAAACCCCAGGCCTCGTTGCCCATGACCCAAGCCGTCGGTTTCGCTAATTGCTCGGTGGTCAATGTTGGCAGTTCTGCCCCGCCACCGTTTGCAGCAAAAATTTGAATGCCAGCTGACTTGAGACTGGCGATAGTTGCTGAGATGTCTGCACCGATGACAATCGGAAGGTGAAAAATCGAACCGGTGGTCGAACGAACGACCTTTGGGTTGTAAACGTCAACGCTGTTGTCGCTAAAGATGACAGCATCTGCGCCGGCGGCGTCGGCAGCACGAAGAACCGTTCCGGCGTTTCCTGGGTCACGGATGTTTGCCAATAGTGCAACGAGCTGCGGCTTGGTGTCGATTAGGTCTTGAAGATCCACGTGCAATTGGTGACACACGGCAAGAATGCCCTGCGGTGTGTTGGTGTCGCACATGACTTTCAGCGCTGATTCAGAAACCGGCTGCACATCGATTTTGAGCGCGTCAACTTTTTCGAAGAGGTCGGCGTGACGCTCGAGGGCATCTTCGGTTGCATAAAGGTCGACGATAAGTTTCGGCCGATCAAGGGCTTCTTTTAGCCCCTGTGGCCCCTCAAGCAGAAAGAGCCCGGTCTCTGACCGGGCGTCTTTCTTATTGAGCTTGGCGACCCCGCGAACCTGGTTCGACTTGGGATCAATTAGCAATTGTTTCTACTTTGCCTTTGGTGCCGAAGTGTTCGCAGGAAGTGCAGCCTTTGCGGTTGCAACCAAACTTGCGAAAGTCTTTGGCTCGTTCACGGCAAGGTCAGCAAGGATGCGGCGGTCAACCTGAACGCCAGCCAATGCAAGGCCCTGAATGAAACGGTTGTAAGTCATGCCGTTTGCGCGTGATGCAGCGTTGATGCGCTGGATCCATAGGCGACGGAAGTCACCCTTGCGTGCGCGACGGTCGTTGAACGCGTAGACCAATGAGTGCAACATCTGCTGCTTGGCCATGCGGTATAGACGTGAACGCTGTCCACGGTAACCCGATGCGCGCTCGAGAACGGTGCGGCGCTTCTTGTGCGAGTTAACCGCGTTTTTTACTCTTGCCATTTGTAAATGCTCCTAGTTCTAAAAAGTTGGTTACTTGCCGAGCTGCTTCTTGATGGTCTTGAAGTCAGCCGCTGAAACTACCTGGTCGACGTTTAGACGACGCTTGCGGCGGTTTGACATGTGCTCCTGGTTGTGGCGCATGTTGATCTGCTGCTTCATGAGCTTGCCGCTACCGGTGAAGCGGAAACGCTTCTTAGCGCCCGAGTGGGTCTTCTGCTTTGGCATTGCTTTCTCCTTCTATTCGCCGGCTGGTGCCGACTCTTGGGTCTCTGCTGGTGCATCCTTGGCTTCTGCCTTGGTTGCAGCCTTTTTCGCTTCGGCTTTTGCCTCAGCTTTGTTTTTCAATGGACCGATAACCATAACCATGTTTCGACCATCAACCGACGGAGTCGATTCGACGGCACCGAAAGTGTTTACTTCTTCGGCAAGTTTTTGAAGCAACTTGACACCCATCTCTGGGCGGCTCTGCTCACGACCGCGGAAAACCACGATCACCTTGACCTTGTCACCGGCCTTCAAGAATTTTTCGATCTGCCCACGCTTAGTTCCATAGTCGTGATCATCAATCTTCAAACCGAATCGAACGGTTTTTAGAACGGTGTTCACCTGGTTCTTGCGTGCCTCGCGAACTTTCTGGGCTGCTTCGTATTTGAATTTGCCGAAGTCCATAAGTTTCGCTACTGGCGGCTTCGCTTCTGGGGCTACCTCGACTAGGTCGAGATCTGCTTCTTGTGCAAGACGCATTGCCTCTTCGATGCGAACAACACCAATCTGCTCACCTGCTGCGCCGACGAGGCGAACCTCAGGCACACGGATGCGCTCATTGATACGTGGGTCGCTGATCTTTGCTCCTTTTTAGACGTGACATTGGCCACACCTGCGATTGGAGTCGCACGCGCACAGAAACGAAGTTTCCTAAAGCTTTACCCGAACACCTAATAAGTCGGTGGACTGGGTGGGAAATGAATCCACTTCTGACCGAGGCGAACCTCGGAGCCATGGGTTAGCCTAGCAGAACCAGTTCTCAGGAGTAAACCCTTTGTCAGACTTTGTATCACAAGAGTTTCGCGACGTAGCCGACCAGGTTCGCGACATTGCCGAGGTGCCAGCCGTCGAGGTAATCACCACCACAGCTGTTCACCTAATGAGCGCTGCCGCGGTTCAGTGCGGCCTTGGCGAAGACGGCCACAAGGCAGATCTCGATGAGGCTCGCAAACTAATCAATGCCCTGGCTGGGTTGCTAACTGCAGCCGCGGCAGACCTTGGCGATCACCACGCCCGCCCTTTGCGTGATGGACTTCGTTCGCTGCAACTAGCGTTTCGCGAGGCATCTGCAATAAAGGATGCCCCCGGGCAAGGACCTGGCGAGAAATACACCGGCCCGGTCAACTAGTTTTTCGGGCTTTTGCCCCATCGGCTAAGCGAGTTTCACCCGCAGGCTGTCAACGTGCTCGGCGATGGCTTCGCTTTCACCCAATTTCACGGCGAAGTTTTGCATAAGCGTTTCAACTGCGGCCTGATCTAGCCCCGGCTTCAGAGTGAGCTGCAAGAGCAGTTCGGCTGAGTGCAATCGAGACATGGGATCACAGTCTTCGAGCTGAAAACCGTCGAAAAGTTCGAACTGCGATGTGATTCGAGCGATCTCGTCAAACACCGCTTGGTTTCGTGCCGGATGCACCCAGACCAAGCCCTGCGCTACCGCCGCGATGGCTGGTCGTCGAATCGCAAACTCGGTCTCGCTCTCAGGATCAAGAATCACTCTGGTGTTTTCTTCGGCGGCCGCCGCGAGCGCGACTCGCCTTGCATCTGCTGGCACTGGGCGGGCAGTCGCGTTCCAGCGCTGCATGGCCGCAACCGAGCTGAATACTGGCAGACCGTTTTGGTCATCAGGCGTTGCAACAGTGACGATGCTGAGCTCGGCACTCTTGTCGACCTTCTGCCCGTGAGCACCGATTTCTGATTCACCCAACTGCGCAAGTAGCGGAATCAGCAGTCTCGATTCACGAAGTTCATCGACAACCGACTCGGCCGTGGTTTCGCCGCGCTGAAACATTTCGATTGCTTCGATCAGTTTCGCTGGTGCTGAACCGTCGTCGCCGGCAAAGTTGTTAACGTCGAATTCGCGCCCGGCCCAAGGCGTTCCGGCTGAATCAGACATTCGATTCGGATTCATGTGCTCACTGTCGAATGCCATTAGTTGCGCACCGATGCAATCGCCAGAGCTTCTTCGAGCGTGAACTTGCCGGCATAAAGCGACTTTCCGAGAATCGCACCCTCTAGACCTTCTGCCACTAATGCTCGCAAGTCACGGATGTCTTGTAGCGACGAGATTCCGCCCGAGGCAACAACCGGCTTCGAGGTTTTCTGCATTACCTGACGAAGCAGCTCTAGGTTCGGGCCCTTCAGGGTGCCATCCTTGGTGACGTCGGTAACTACGTAGCGAGCACAGCCAGCGTCTTCGAGACGCGCAAGCACTTCAAAGAGATCGCCACCCTCTTGGGTCCAGCCGCGGGCTGCAAGGGTTGTGCCGCGAACATCAAGGCCGACCGCAATCGCGTCGCCATACTTCCCGATAACCCGCGCAGTCCAGTTCGGGTCTTCAAGAGCAGCTGTGCCGAGATTGACTCGAGTTGCGCCTGCTTCGAGCGCGGCGTCTAGTGAGGCATCGTCACGAATTCCGCCGCTAAGTTCAATCTTCACCGACTTCGCTGAAGCGACAACCTCTGCGATAACAGCGCGATTATCGCCGCGACCGAATGCTGCATCGAGGTCGACAAGGTGAATCCACTCAGCGCCGGCTTCTATCCAGGTAAGTGCCGCTTCGACCGGTGAACCATAATCGGTTTCAGAACCAGCCTCACCTTGGGTGAGTCGCACGGCCTTGCCATCGGCAACGTCGACCGCAGGCAGAAGTTCTAGATATTCGCTCAAAGTTTCTCCTAAAGAGTTGTCATCCAGTTGCTGAGAAGTTTTATGCCAGCCTCGCCAGATTTTTCTGGATGAAACTGAGTGGCAGACAGCGGGCCGTTTTCAACGGCTGCTACAAAATTTGAACCGTAATTCGCCCAACTAACTTTTGGTGCGGTGAACGGGCCGTGCGCTTCGAGCTTCCAGTCGAGAACGCCGTAGGAGTGCACAAAATAGAAACGTTCTTCAGCGACGCCTTGAAAAAGAATTGAGTCGCTGTCGGCCTCAACAGTGTTCCAGCCAATGTGCGGAAGAATCGGAGCTTTTAGTTGCTCGACTTTGCCAGGCCACTGCCCGAGGCCTTCGGTTTCAATTTCATGTTCAGAGCCGAGATCGAACATGACCTGCAAACCAACACAAATTCCTAAAACAGGTTTTGAAGCAATAAGTCTTTGGTCAATGAGCTCTGCACCTTTGACGGCATTGAGCTGATTCATCACAGCGGTGAAGGCCCCCACGCCTGGAACAACGAGGCCGTCGGCTGCTAGAACTTTGGCTCGGTCAGCGGTTAGCTCTACTTCTGCCCCGGCTGCAACCAAGGCCTTGGCCACCGAATGCACATTGCCGCTGCCATAGTCGAGAACGACTACTCGAGGTGAAGTCACAGAGCGCCCTTGGTTGATGGCACTCCATCAACACGTGAATCGTGCTCGATAGCCTTGCGCATCGCACGCGCAAATGCCTTGAACTCTGCTTCAGCAATGTGGTGCGCATCGCGACCGTCAAGCAAAGTGATGTGAACTGTGATTGCTGCGTTTAGTGAGATGGCTTCGAAAACATGGCGAACGAGTGAACCCGTGAAGTGACCACCGATGAGGTGAAACTCGAAGCCAGCTGGCTCGCCGGTGTGCACCAAGTATGGGCGACCCGAAACGTCGACCACTGCTCGAGCAAGTGCGTCATCAAGCGGAACAGTTGCGTCGCCATAGCGAGCGATTTTTGCCTTGTCGCCGAGAGCTTGCTTGATTGCCTGACCGAGAACGATGGCAGTGTCTTCAACTGTGTGGTGAACGTCAATGTGGGTGTCGCCAGAGGCTTTGATGTTGAGGTCGATCAGCGAGTGCTTGGCAAATGCCGTTAGCAGGTGGTCAAAGAACGGAACGGTTGTGCTGATTTCGGCTTTGCCGGTTCCGTCAAGGTTGAGTGAAAGCTCGATTGATGACTCTGAGGTCTTGCGTTGCAAGGTGGCCGAGCGACTCATTAAATAACCTTTCGCAAAAAGCGACATTGGGAATTCGACAAGTCTAGTTGCCAAGCACCTCGCGAAGCGAGGACAAGAATGTGGTCGTCTCTTGCTCTGTGCCTGCAGTCACTCGAAGTGTTCCGGGAATGCCGACGTTGCGAACCAATACTCCGCGTTCGAGAAGAGCTTCGAAAGTTGCCTGTGAATCTTCTAGACCGCCGAACAAAACAAAGTTTGCATCGCTGCGATATGGGTCTAGGCCCATCGCCTTTAGTTCGACAAAAATGCGGTCTCGCTGAAAGCGAATGTCGTCAACCGTTGCGAGCATCGCCGTCGCGTGGTCGAGAGCAGCCTCGGCCGCAGCTTGAGTCAAAGCGCTCAAGTGGTAAGGCAGCCTAACCAAACGCAGGGCATCGACCACTGCTTCGTCGGCAGCTAGGTAACCGACTCGGGCACCGGCAAAGGCAAAAGCCTTGCTCATGGTGCGAGAAACCATAAGGCGTTCGCGACCGGCCAGCAACTGAAGTGCAGACTCTGCACCATCAGGAGCAAACTCGGCATAGGCCTCGTCAACCACAACGATGCCACCGGTAGTTTGTGAAACAGCCTCATAGGCAGCGAGACCGCAATCAAGACTCAGCGGTGTTCCCGTTGGATTATTTGGCGAGCAGAGCAAAACGATATTTGGCTTGTGTTTCAAGATTTCTGCTCGCACGTGATCTGGGGTTAGTTCGTAGCGATCGAGACGCGGAGCATTCACGTAATCGGTGTTCATGCCCTGAGCGATTATCGGATACATCGAGTAGGTGGGGCCGAAGCCGAGAGCTAAGCGACCCGAACCCCCAAAGGCCTGAAAAATGTGCTGCAAGACTTCGTTTGAGCCATTGGCCGCCCAGATTTGCTCGTAGGTCAGCTCGTGGCCGAGGTACTTGGCAAAGGCTACGCGCAGCGATTCAAAGTCTCTGTCTGGATAGCGATTCAGCCCCATGGTTGCTTGGGCAACGCGGGCAAAGATGTCTTCGATAACTTCGCGAGGAATTCGGTGAGTGTTTTCGTTGACGTTTAGAGCAACTGGCACGTGCAGTTGGGGTGCGCCATATGGCAGTTGACCCTTAAGGTCTTCGCGAATCGGAAGGTCATCGAGGTTTGCCATTAGTAAAGATTACCCAATGGCCACTTGATGACCCTCCGCGCGATCAGAGCCTGGCGACCGGTCTGGTCGCGAGGCTTGCCTTGCAACTTCGAGAAATTAGTTGTTCGGCAGAAGCAACTGCTGACCAGGAGTGACACTGGCAGAAGATAGCTGGTTTAGCTCTGCGAGCTGAGCAATGAAATCGCGTGGGTCTTGGTTAGGCGCTAGGTCAGCGGCGATCTTCCAGAGAGTGTCGCCAGCGTGTACTGAGTAGTGAACCTGCGTGGCCTGACTATCGGTTGCGTTGGCAACCTGGCCTGAGATGAAGCCAATGATGGCGAAGCCGGCGACTGCAAGCATGCCGACTCGTTTAGCGAAACGGCGAGGGTCTACAACAACCATGATTTTGCCTTTCTTTATTCGAACAAATGTTCGATTTAGAACAAGATTACGACAATGCACCGACATCTTGTCAAGTCTTTTCTCAACACATTCGAAAATCTGTTTGGTTTTTCACAGTTATTCGAATAAAGTTTCGATATAGGCAGTAAATCGATACCCTCCGACATTGAGTCGGAAATTGATGAAAGCTGCAGAGAAAGGGGCACCATGTCAGAGAAAAACCGCAGAGCAGAGCACCTGAGCCCAGTTCAGGCACGCATTCTTGACTACATCATTCGATTCAAGGACCAGCGCGGCTATGCCCCTTCGATGCGAGAAATCGCCGAAAACGTCGAACTCAAGGCTGTCTCTAGCGTTAGCCACCAGCTGAACCAGCTAGAAAAGGCCGGTTTCATCGATCTCAAAAACGGGCTAGCCAGAGGCATCCAAGTTTTGATCGAGCCAGAAGGTCTTGAGCGTGCCGAGAGCGACACCCCCGCTCAATTTGGCGACGCCGCCCACGTGCCGCTGGTCGGAACAATTGCCGCCGGCGTGCCAATCACTGCCGAAGAGAACATCACCGAATATGTGCCGGTCCCCCGCACGCTTACCGGCAAGGGCGAGCTGTTTATGCTCGAGATCAAAGGTGACTCGATGATTGACGCCTCGATTGTCGAAGGCGACCTAATCGTTTGCCGTCAGCAAAAGACCGCAGAGAACGGCGACATGGTTGCCGCGATGATTGATGGCGAAGCTACTTGCAAAATTTTCAAGCAGCGCGACGGTCACACCTGGTTGCTGCCAAGAAACTCGAACTACGAACCTATTCCGGCAGACAACTGCGAGATTCTCGGCAAAGTAGTTACCGTTCTTCGCAAGGTTTAACGTCTAGCGCGAAAATGGCGCAAGTTCAGAAGCGAACTCAGGCGAAACCATTGCGTCAACGTGAGTTCCGTCTTCTTCATATTCGAGCAGAGTAATTCTCGAATTCAAATGCATGCGCGAAACCAAATCTCCTCGGTTGTAAGGAATCACTAGTCGAACCGAAACGTTTGGCTCTGGCAACAGACTTGCGATCTTCGCTTCAAGCTCGCTGATGCCTTCACCAGTTCTTGCCGAGACTGCGATCGAATCTGGCTCTAAACCTCGAAGCGCCATGCGCTGCCCGTCGTCGGCCAAATCAATCTTGTTGAAGACGATCAACTCTGGAATGTCGCGTGCGCCGACCTCGCCAATGACATCGCGCACCGTTGCGATCTGGCTTGCCGGGTCAGGGTGTGAAGCATCAACGATGTGAACAACTAAGTCGCTGTCTGAAATCTCTTCGAGCGTCGAACGAAACGCCTCAACCAATTGGTGCGGCAGATTGCGCACAAAGCCAACTGTGTCTGCAAAAGTGAATGGCCTGCCATCTGGCGTTTGAGTCTTGCGAACAGTTGGGTCAAGGGTTGCGAACAGCGAGTTATCGACAAGCACTCCCGCCTGAGTGATTCGGTTTAGCAGCGACGATTTGCCGGCGTTGGTGTAGCCGGCAATGGCAACGCTCGGAACGGCGTTCTTCTTTCTGCTCGCGCGCTTGGTGTCACGCGCCGGCTTCATAGCCGCAATTTGCTTGCGCAACTTGGCCATGCGGGTGTTGATTCGGCGGCGATCTAACTCGATCTTGGTTTCACCAGGGCCACGCGACCCCATGCCAACACCACCGGCAGCCTGACCACCGGCCTGACGCGACATCGACTCGCCCCAGCCACGAAGACGTGGCAAGAGGTATTCGAGCTGAGCGAGTTCGACCTGGGCTTTACCCTCGCGACTCTTTGCGTGCTGCGCAAAGATGTCGAGAATCACGGCAGTGCGGTCAATGACCTTGGCGTTTACGACGTTCTCGAGTTCGCGTCGTTGGCTCGGCGCAAGCTCTGTGTCAGCAATGACCGTGTCAGCGCCAACCTGATGCACAAGCAACTTGAGTTCTTGCGCTTTGCCCTTGCCAAGATACGTTGCCGGGTCGGGGTGTGCTCGTCTTTGAAGCAAACCGTCTAGCACCTCTGCCCCTGCGGTATCTGCCAGTGCTGCGAGTTCACGAAGTGAGTTCTCGGCGTCTTGAAGTGTTTGCTCACCCCACAGCCCGATGAGAATTACCTTCTCGAGACGAAGCTGTCGATATTCAACATCGGTGATGTCTTCACGTTCGGTCGACAGACCAGAGACACGTTTGAGAGCCGAGCGCTCTTCAAGATCTAATTGGTCACCGTCGAAAGATTGGTGACCGTGCGTGTCGTCGGCACCGAGGGCAGCAGCACGCTCGCCCCTGCGCAAAATGCGATCGATTACCTCGGCACCGCGATCGATGCCGCTCGAGTCTTCTTTATCAACCATTGCTTCAATCCTAGTTTGGGATAGTCTTTGCAACATGTCTGGTGAACACTATTTCTCTGAACAGCCAACCGGCGAATTCAAACCGAAGAAAATCTTCACCGCTATCGACGGTCAGCGCGTTGAACTTTTCACAGCTGGTGGCACCTTCAGCCCAGACCACATGGATACGGGCACCGCGATTCTTCTCGAACACGCAGGACAGGCTCCGAGCACCGGCAACCTGCTAGACCTCGGCTGCGGTTGGGGCCCGATTGCCCTAACCCTCGCCAAGAAGAACCCCGAAGCGACTGTCTGGGCGATCGACGTAAATGAGCGCTCGCTCGAGCTAACTCGAATGAACGCCGAGAAGCTCGGGCTGACAAACATCCGTGCCATACACATCGACGAAGTGCCAGCAGATCTCAGGTTCACCGGCATCTGGTCGAACCCGCCAATCAGAGTTGGCAAAGAAGCGCTTCATGAGATTTTGAGCAAGTGGTTGGTTCGCCTTGAAGACGAGTGCGAGGCCTACTTGGTGGTGTCTAAAGACCTTGGTGCTGACTCACTGTTGAAGTGGATGCAATCACAGTTCGAGAATTTGCAATCGGAGCGCATCGAAACAGCAAAAGGCTTTCGCATCATTCGCAGCGCAAAGTTTTAGTTCTAGAGAGCGTCTAGATCTAGCTGGCCGTCAAAGATGAGTTCTGCTGCCCCGCTGAGGCCTACGTGCTCACCATCTTCGGTTGCGAACATTCGCACGCCAAGGGTGCCACCCGGAACCGTTACCTGCCAGGTGTTTGGAGCTGCAGAACCGGCCCAGTGACGGGTAGCAAGGGCTGCCGCAACAATTCCGGTGCCGCAAGAAAGCGTTTCGCCAACGCCGCGCTCGAAAACGCGCATCGAGAAATAGCCGACACCATTTTTGACCATCGGTTCTTCAGGAACCACAAATTCGATGTTGGCACCAGCGGCAGGTGCAGGTTCGAGCTGCGGAGCGTCGTGCAGTTCAAGTGCCTTAAGCTCGGCCATGTCGGCAAGGGCAACCACGACGTGCGGGTTGCCAACGCTGATCGATTGCCCTGGGCGCGCGACCTCAAGGTTAGAGGCATGCACGAGAATTTCATCTTTGCCTAGTTTCCAGCGACCCATGTCTACAGCGAAACCGGCCATGTTGCGCTGCAAATCTTTGACGCCAGCGCGAGTGCCAATCGATAGTGTTTGGGCGTCTGCAAGTTCAACCAGGCCCTTTTCGGTCAGGTAGCGAGCAAAGACGCGGGTTCCGTTGCCGCACATTTCAGCAACCGAGCCATCGGCGTTGTGGTAATCCATGAACCATTCAGCCTCTGGAACCTCTGCGAGCAATGTCTGGCCCTCAGCAAGATTCTTGCTGCGAGTTACACGAATGAACCCGTCTGCACCGACACCAAAGTGGCGGTCGCAGATTTTGGCGATTTGCTTCGGCGATAGGTCTAGTTCACCGTGCTCATCGAGCACCAGCACGAAATCGTTGCCGGTTCCGTGCCCTTTTGTGAAGTTGATTAGCCGAGTCATAGTAAAAGCCTATTGGGCCAGCAGATGAGGCGCATTCGAGGCGATCAATGAAGTGGCTTTGTTTCTCATTTCAGGGTCTTGGTAGTCAAGCCAATTGATGCGCTCGTCGCGCCTGAACCAAGACATTTGGCGTCGTGCGTAACGCTGAGTCAGCTGCACGGTTTGCGCGATTGCCTCTTCTTGACTCAGCTCTCCATCGAGTTGCGCCAATGCCTGCGTGTAGCCAATGGCGCGTGAAGATGTCTTGCCATCACGGATGCCTTCGGCAATCAGACTCTCAGCCTCTGCGACAAGCCCCTGCTGCCACATTCGCTCGACACGCGCCGCAAGTCGATCAACGAGATGTGCGCGTTCTGAGTTCAACCCGATTTCGAGAACGGGTTGCCAAGACTCGGTTTCATCTGGCAGCGCTGCAGCAAATGGTTCGCCGGTGAGCAGCAGAATCTCGAGAGCTCGAACCACTCGCCTGCCGTTCTCAGGGTCAATTCGTGAGGCGGCGTTCGCATCAAGCTCAGCGATGCGCTTGTGCATGGCATGTGAACCAAGAGTCTCTAATTCGATTTCTAGTTGCTGACGTAATTCGACATCGCGTTCAGGAAACTCGAAAGTATTCAAAGCTGCTGCGACGTAGAGCATAGAGCCGCCGACCAGAATTGGCGTCACACCATTGCTCTGCAGGTTTTCAATTATTGGCCTGACCTGCTGCTGATATTCGGCAGCGGTTGATTCATCGCGAATTGCAAGCACGTCGATCATGTGATGTTTGATGCCGCGGCGTTCATCGAGCGAAAGCTTGGCGGTTCCGATATTCATTCCACGGTAAAACTGCATTGAATCTGAATTGATGATTTCAGCGCGACCACCGCGCTCGATAATCGTTTCGGCGATGTTTAGGGCAAGGTCAGATTTGCCGGTTCCGGTTGGCCCGACAATGGCAACCAGATTGATTTCGGTCACGATTACAAAGACTTTGGCTTGAGCGTTAGGTTCAACGCGACCTTGCTGCTGCCCTGAGAACCATGCGCGTCGAGTTCTGGAACCGCGCAAGAAGCCGCTTCGGCTCTATCCCAGGCATCGCCGGCGATGGTCTTGCGCATCGCATATTGCGATGCATCGGTCAGGTCGGCAATCAGGTGATATGGGGCGGCCTCGGTGATCGTGCAGGTGACTAGGTCGCCTGGGCGCGGTGGCTCTTGCCCTGCCGGCACTTCGAAGTGAACCAACCTAAAGTCTCGAGCTCGACCCGACATTCTGTTTGTGCGATCGTCTTTGCGGCCCTCGTTGGCTACGAGAACTTCAACGGTCTTGCCAATCTGGGCTTGGTTCTCTTCGAGTGCGATGCGGTTTACGACCTCGAGCAGGCGCTCGTATCGCTCTTGAACAACCGCCTTCGGAATCTGGTCTGGAAGGTCAGCAGCTGGGGTGCCCGGGCGCTTTGAGTACTGAAAGGTGTAAGTAACAGCAAAGCGAGATGCCTCGACAACGCGAACGGTCTCTAAGAAGTCTTCTTCGGTTTCACCAGGAAACCCGACGATGATGTCGGTGCTGATCGACGCGTGAGGCATAGCGGCACGAACGCGTTCAATAATGCCTAGGTACTTCTCGCTTCGATAGCTGCGACGCATATCTTTTAGAACCTTGTCGCTGCCCGACTGAAGCGGCATGTGCAACTGCGGCATCACGTTAGACGTCTCGGCCATGGCCTCGATTACGTCGTCGGTGAAAGCGGCAGGGTGAGGCGACGTGAAGCGCACACGCTCGAGGCCTTCGATGTCGCCGCAGGCGCGCAGCAGTTTAGCGAACGCTCCCTTGTCGCCGAACTCAACTCCATAGGTGTTCACGTTCTGACCCAAGAGGGTTACCTCAATAACCCCCTCGGCAACGAGTGCACGAATTTCAGCAAGGATGTCTTCTGGGCTGCGGTCGCGTTCTTTGCCACGAAGGGTTGGCACGATGCAAAAAGTGCAGGTGTTGTTGCAACCAACCGAGATGCTTACCCAGGCAGAAAAAGTTGAATCACGCTTTGCCGGCAAACTGCTCGGAAAAGTTTCAAGCGCCTCGACAATTTCAACCTGAGCTTCTTGGTTGTGACGTGCACGCTCTAGCAATGCTGGCAACGACGAGATGTTATGGGTTCCGAAAACTACATCGACCCACGGTGCCTTGGCAACAATGGTGTCGCGATCTTTTTGCGCGAGACAACCACCGACCGCGATTTGAAGACCTGGGTTTTCTTGCTTTTTTTCGTGAAGGATTCCAAGGTTGCCATAGAGCTTGTTGTCGGCGTTCTCACGAACCGCACAGGTATTGAAGACAACGACGTCGCTCTCGCCTGGTTCACCCTCAACATAACCAGCGGCCTCGAGCAAGCCAGAAAGGCGCTCTGAATCGTGCACGTTCATTTGGCAGCCAAATGTGCGCACTTCGTAGGTTCGCGTGAGGGTTTGTGTCATTTGTGGCAATTTTACCCCGTGCCACCTAATTTGACAGTGACTGCTCAGCAACCTTGACCGCGGCGAGCACGACCGACGACGAGTAACCCTTGCGGCCGAGGTAGCCATTTAGGCGTCTCTGGCGCACGTCTCTTTCGAGATGGGCCATTCTCTTAACTCGAGCCAGAGCCAACTCGCATGCCTTGTCGTGCTCGTCTTCGGCGGTCACAGACTCGGTGACCTGTTCGACTATTTCGGCGGCGACACCCTTTTGACTTAGTTCACGCTTGATTGCCGACTTGGCCATGCCTTTGAAATTTCTGCGTGAGTTCACGATTGTCTCGGCATAGGCGTGATCGTCGATTAGCGAAACCTCGATGAACCGCTGAATTACCATCTCTGCGATTTCAGAGTCGATCTCTCGCTTCTCGAGAATCTGCCGCAGGGTGTGCGCCGACTTTGCTCCCCTTGAGAGCTGGTAGAGCAAGACGTTTCTAGCGCGTTGTTCTTGTCGCTCTGGAGAAAGTTTTCGAGGTGCAGCCTCGCCGTCTTCGTTCTTCGAATTGCTTCGCTTCTTGAAGCCGGCGGGTGCACCCCGACGATTTGAAATCATTGTTATTAGCTTGCGCTGGCTGCCTTAGGAGCCTTTGCTGGAGCGGCTTCAACCTCAGCAGAAACAACCGCAGCTTCGTCTGTTGGCAGGTCTGCTACGGCACGAGGAACACCGATGCCAAGCTTCTGCTTGATCTTGTGCTCGATTTCGTTGGCAACTTCTGCATTTGCAAGCAAGTAGTTGCGTGAGTTCTCTTTGCCCTGGCCGAGCTGTTCGCCTTCGTAGGTGTACCAGGCACCAGACTTCTTGACGATCTCTTGCTCGACACCGAAGTCAAGCAACGAACCTTCACGTGAGATTCCGACACCGTAGATGATGTCGAATTCTGCCTGCTTGAAAGGTGCAGCCATCTTGTTCTTGACGACCTTGACGCGAGTGCGGTTTCCGACAGCTTCGGTTCCGTCTTTCAGGGTTTCGATGCGGCGAATGTCTAGACGAACTGACGCGTAGAACTTCAGCGCCTTTCCACCGGCGGTGGTTTCAGGGCTACCGAAGAACACACCAATCTTTTCGCGCAACTGGTTGATGAAGATCATGGTGGTGCCGGTGTTGCTCAACGCACCGGTGAGCTTGCGGAGTGCCTGTGACATAAGACGGGCCTGCAGACCAACGTGTGCGTCACCCATCTCGCCTTCGATTTCGGCACGAGGAACCAACGCCGCGACCGAGTCGATGACAACGATGTCGATTGACCCTGAGCGAATCAGCATGTCTGCGATTTCTAGGGCCTGCTCACCGGTGTCTGGCTGGCTGACGAGCAGCTCGTCGATGTTGACGCCAAGTGCTTGGGCATAAACCGGGTCGAGCGCGTGCTCGGCGTCGACGAATGCAGCAATGCCGCCGTTCTTCTGTGCGTTTGCAATGGCGTGCAAAGCGACAGTGGTCTTACCTGATGACTCTGGGCCATAGATCTCGACGATTCTGCCCTTAGGCAAACCGCCGGTGCCGAGGGCAACGTCTAGTGCAATTGAGCCGGTTGAAATAACTTCAACCGGTGCGCGCTCGTCTGAGCCGAGGCGCATGATTGAGCCTTTGCCGAACTGGCGGTCGATCTGAGCAAGAGCCGTATCGAGGGCCTTTTCGCGGTCTGATGGTGATGGCATTTGAGCTTCTTTCTGACTGCTTCTATTTCAACTGACACTAGATGTGACCTGCGACATTTGAGTCGCCTGTCGCCTTTTCTGTTGAGAACCTGCCCAACCGAAGCGGCTGTTAGCAGGCTAGCAGAGTTCGAACAGATTTTCGAACAAAAACTCGCTTGGCGTGTCGCTATTTCGTCTTTTTGTTCTTACTGGGCTTGCCGTGCCAGCGATCTTTCGGCACTCCCTCGGCCTGGCAAATGGCCAACCAGACATCTTTTGGGTCTTCGCCGTCATCGAGGCATCGTTGACCGGTTCGGTCGGCTAATGAGCCAAGCGCCAGGTCGCGCAAGAGCACTGCTGAGTATTCTGAGCCGAACTCATCAGACATGAGCTCGTTGAACTGACTGAGGCGCAATTTGGCCTAGAAGGGCTTATTTAGCCTGTTTGGCCGAGTTTGAGGCCGAACCAATGAGGAATGCGTCGAACTCGTCGAGTTCGATGTCGCCAAACTGCTTGCCAGAAATCGCCTGAACAGCAAATGTCTCTGGAACGATGTCTGGAATCACGACACCCTCAAGGATGGCGAGTCGGTCACTGACTTCGCGAAGAATAAGCGAAACCGGAATCTCTAGGGCTTCGGCCAACGAGGCGAGGATTTCTGAAGATGCCTCTTTTTGCCCTCGCTCAACTTCACTTAGGTAACCGAGCGCTACGTTTGCGCGCGCTGCTACCTGGCGAAGTGTCTGACCCTTCTGGGTGCGAAAATCGCGAAGTACATCGCCGATTTCTTGACGAATTAGTGCCATCTGGGCCTCCTTTGCAGTTAATCTACCTTGACCGTGCGACAAATCTAACCAAAGTGGCTGAAAGTTGCCTGACTGTCACTCAACTAAACAAATTTACTTGCGCAGGTAATCCCAGAGCAGGCCGGCAATTGCCGCGGATGCTTGCTCACGCACCTGTGTGCGATCGCCGTCGAAGGCGAAGCCGGCAACCACCGGTTCTTGGTTTGCGCCGTGAATTGCGACAAAGACTGTTCCGGCAGCGATAGAGCCTTGGGCATCTGGCCCGGCGACTCCGGTGGTTGCAATTGCCACAACATTCTCGATCGCTATGGCGCTTGCGTGTGCAAAGTGTTCGCGAGCGCCGGTTGCCATCGAAATGGCAACCTCTGCGCTGACTGCTCCCCTAGCCGCCAAAAGATTTGCCGGCACGTCGAGCATCTTCTCTTTGATGACATCTTGATAGGCAACTAGAGAGCCGAGCAAAACCTTTGACGCACCCTCGACGGCAACGAAATTTGAACTAACCAAACCACCGGTTAGCGACTCTGCGATTGCGAGCTTGAGCCCGCGGCCTTCGAGTTCGGCAAGAATGTCAGCGAAGATGCTCGAAGTCATTTGCGAAGTTTCAACTCGGCATCAACGTATTGCAAGCCGGTGATGATTGTGGTGAAAAGTGCGATGTAAATCAGAACCATCTCAACCGGAATCAGCCATTGAAAATAGGTGTCGAGTGGTGAAACTAAGAATCCGAGTGCGATTGATTGAATGACGGTCTTGAATTTTCCGCCACCCGATGCCGCCAACACCCTGCGCTTTGCGACAATCAGACGATAGGCCGTGATGCCGAGCTCGCGAATAAGAATTGCCGCGGTAATGAACCAACTGAGTTCACCGAGCAAAGACAGAGTCACAAGTGCTCCACCGATCAGCGCTTTGTCAGCGATTGGGTCGAGCAGTTTTCCGAGGTTGGTAACCAGGTTGCGCTTGCGAGCAATTGCGCCGTCGATGCCATCTGTCGAGATCGCGAGCACAAACAGAATTAGCGCTAGCCAGCGTTGCAAACTGGTTTTTTCTGGCGAAACAAATAGCAGGTAGATAAAAACCGGAGCGACCGCTATGCGAGCGACGGTGATGCTGTTTGGCAGGTTGAGTTTCGAAGCCACTACTGGCGACCCGTCAACTGCCAAGCATCTTCATCAGGGTCATCTTCGTCGTCATCGTTTGCGCGAGCGATGAAGTTTGCCGGGTCTCCTGCTGCGAGAGCTTCGAATCCGGGTTGTTCTGATTCAATTTCGCGAGCGGCTTGAACAACTGCAGGCGTTGCCTTTGCCCCTGGCTCACCACGAAGCTGAGCAAGAACGGTGCCGAGCTCTTCTGGGCGAACCATTACTTCGCGAGCTTTTGAACCTTCGCTTGGGCCAACGATGTTTCGCGACTCGAGCAGATCCATGAGGCGGCCGGCCTTTGCGAAGCCGACTCGAAGTTTGCGCTGAAGCATCGAGGTTGAACCGAACTGCGAGTTGATGATCAACTCGGCTGCCTGCAGCAAAACCTCGAGGTCGTCACCGATGTCTGCGTCGACCACTCCGCGAGCAGCCTTGACCTCGTTTACATCTTCGCGATATTCAGGTTTCATCTGAGCCTTGACGTGCTCGACGACGCCCTGAAGTTCGCTCTCGGCAAGCCAGGCTCCCTGAACACGGATTGGCTTGTTGGTTCCCATCGGCGAGAACAAGGCGTCACCCTGACCGATGAGTTTCTCGGCACCAGGCTGGTCGAGAATAACTCGCGAGTCGGTAACCGAAGACACCGAGAACGCAAGGCGGCTAGGAACGTTTGCCTTAATCAAACCGGTGACCACGTCGACCGAAGGTCGCTGAGTTGCCAAGATCAAGTGAATGCCCGATGCACGAGCAAGCTGCGTGATTCGAACGATTGAATCTTCGACATCGCGTGGCGCGACAATCATGAGGTCAGCCAACTCGTCGACCACGACGAGCAAGTATGGGTATGGCTGCAATTTGCGCTCGCTGCCCTCTGGCAACTTGACTTCGCCCGCAACAATCGCGCGGTTGAAGTCATCGATGTGCTTGAAACCGAAAGATGCGAGGTCGTCGTAGCGAGAGTCCATCTCTTTTACGACCCACTGCAAAATTTCGGCAGCTTTCTTGGCATCGGTGACAATCGGTGTGATGAGGTGCGGAACACCCTGATAGGCGGCAAGCTCAACGCGCTTAGGGTCAACCAAAATCATGCGCACTTCTGCTGGCTTCGCGCGCATCAAAATTGACGTGATCATCGAGTTGATGAAGCTAGATTTTCCGGCACCGGTCGCACCCGCAACCAAGAGGTGCGGCATCTTCGCCAGGTTGGCAACCACAAAGCCACCTTCAACGTCTTTTCCGACGCCGATGGTTAGCGGGTGCAAACTCTGCTTTGCCACCGGCGAGCGAAGAACGTCGCCGAGTGAAACAATTTCGCGATCGGTGTTCGGAATCTCGATTCCGATTAATGACTTGCCAGGGATAGGCGCAAGAATTCGAACTTCATTGCTGGCCACCGCATAAGAAATGTTGTTGCTCAAACGAGTGACGGCCTCAACCTTTACTCCGGCAGCAAGCTCAACTTCGTAACGGGTAACTGTTGGACCACGCGAGAAACCGACAACCTTGGCGGCGACGTCGAATTCGTTGAAGACGCTGTCGATCGAAGCCACGATTGCGTCGTTTGCGGCGGTCTTTGCCTTCGGCGGTGTGCCAGGAGTCAAGAGGTCGTTTGACGGCAATGCATAAGGCTTTAGGCGCATAGGTTTCGGCGCTTCGGTTGGGGTTGAAAGGGATGGTGTCGAAACTGTTTCGACCGCTTCAGTCGAAGGCTCTGCAACGACTGCAATAGGTTCGGTAACTGGCTCAGGCTCGAAGGTGTCAACCGATGGAACATCTAGCTCGGTCGGCTGACCAAAGAGCGAGTCGAAGGCATCGGTGTTGTCTTGCGCTTCTTCGTCGGCCAACAAAGCGTTGTCAAAGGCCGGCTCGGTCGACTTGCCCTTGCGCCACCATGGCACCTTGGTGCCGTCGAAGGCATCTAGCACGTCATCTTCTTCGACCTCTTCGACCTCGGCCTTTTCTTTGCCTTCGCCAAATAGGTAGTGCTTGAGCTCGTTCAAACGCTCTGGAATGCGGGTCGGTGAGGTCTTGGTCATGATCAAGAGCGAACCAAAGGTGATTAGGGCCATAACCGGCACGGCCCCCCAAACGGTGATGGTGTTCAGGAACGGCCAAGAGATCAGCCAACCGAATAGCCCACCGGCAATGGTGAGCGGCCAAGCGCCATCGGCGGGCTTTGGTTGGGCGCTGAAAAGGTGAAAGAAACCGCTGATCGACACGGTCATCAAGAACAGGCCAATGCCGATTCGGCCGTTGTCTTTGACGGTTGACGGGTGGCGCATCAAATAGAAGGCGAAAACGATTGCGAGAACCGGCAACGCATAGGCAACCTTGCCGAATAGCAAACCGGCCGAGTGAGCATTTAGCTCTTTGGCAAAGCCGTCGTTGGCCATAAACCAGGTGGTGATCGCACCGGCTACGCCAAGCAGAAACAAAAAGAACGGAATGCCATCGCGGCGGTCTTCTTTTGCGATTTTCTCTGGGCTCAATGCACGAGCGGCCGCACCAACGGCGTGAGCAAAGACCATGTAAATGCGAATTGCGAGGTTTTGCGCGTTGCCCTCACTCGGCGCCCTTCGAGTGCGAGTTGCACCACCGCGAGCAGGAGTTTTTGAGGTTGGTTTGCGCGTAGCCATGCGACAAATTTAACAGCGACCCCCGACTTTTCGCGGGAGGCGGGCAGGGCTATTCGGCAGGCAGAGCCCATCCGTGGATTAGTCGACGATTACAACCGGAATGATCATCGGGCGGCGACGGTGGGCCTTGTTGACCCAGGTGCCGATGGTTCGACGAATGACCTGCTGCATTGCATAGCTGTCACGGATGCCTTCGGCGGCTGCCTGAGCAAGCGCGAGGGCGATCTGCGGCTTGACGTCGTCGAAAACGTGATCTTCTTCGGCGAAAGCTCTTGCACGAATCTCTGGGCCAATCTTGATGCGGCCGGTCTGACCGTCAATCGTGCAGAAAATCGAGATGAAGCCCTCTTCGGCAAGCACGCGACGGTCTTTTAGGTCTTCTTCGGTGATCTTGCCCACGGTCTTGCCATCGACGAAGAGCAGGCCACACTCGACTGCTCCGACAACCTCGGCGATGCCGTCGGCTAGGTCAATGACCCAACCGTCTTCAGTGATGAGCACGCGCTCGCGGTCTACGCCAGTCTGCTCGGCGAGCTTTCCGTTGGCAATCAGGTGACGATATTCGCCGTGCACCGGCATGACGTTCTTTGGCTTCAAGATGTTGTAGCAGTAGAGCAACTCTCCCGCGGCAGCATGACCAGACACGTGCACCTTGGCGTTGCCCTTGTGCACAACATTTGCGCCGAGCTTGGTTAGGCCATCGATTACTCGGTAGACCGCGTTCTCGTTGCCGGGAATCAGTGAGCTAGCCAAAATGACCGTGTCGCCCTCACCGATTTCGATGTCGTGTTCGAGGTTTGCCATGCGTGCGAGAACCGCCATCGGTTCACCCTGCGAACCGGTCGACATGTAGACGAGTTGATTTTCAGGAATGTCGGTTGCGTGCTTCGAATCAATGAGCACACCGTCTGGCACATTTAGGTAGCCCATCTGCTGCGCGATTTGCATATTGCGAACCATGCTTCGACCGACGAGCGCGACCTTGCGATTGTTGGCAACCGCTGCATCGACGACCTGCTGAACTCGGTGAACGTGCGACGAGAAAGACGCAACGATTACGCGACGCTTCGAACGAGCGATTACGTTTTCGATTACCGGGCCAATTTCTTTTTCGAGCGGCGTGAAGCCAGGCACATCGGCATTGGTCGAGTCGCTCATGAAAAGGTCGAGACCCTCTTCACCGATTCGAGCAAATGCGCGAAGGTCGGTTAGGCGACCATCAAGCGGAAGCTGATCCATTTTGAAGTCACCGGTGTGCAGAACCTTGCCAGCCACGGTGCGAATCAAAACCGCGAGCGCGTCTGGAATCGAGTGGTTCACGGCGATGAACTCAAGGTCGAAGTCGCCTAACTTCTTCTTCTGCCCCTCGGCTGTTACTAGAACGTTTGGAGTGATTCGGTGTTCTTTGAGCTTGGCTTCAACAAAAGCGAGAGTCAGCGCTGAACCGATAATCGGAATGTCTTCGCGCAAACGCAACAGATAAGGCACGCCGCCGATGTGGTCTTCGTGACCGTGGGTAAGCACGATGGCTAGCACGTCATTCATGCGCTCACGGATGTAGCCGAAGTCAGGCAAGATTACGTCGATGCCTGGCTGGTTCTCTTCAGGAAACAGCACGCCACAGTCGACGATGAGCAGTTTGCCGTTGATTTCGAAGACGGTCATGTTGCGACCGATCTCACCAATGCCGCCGAGCGGCACGATGCGAAGAACGTCTTTTCTTAGTGGAGCAGGAGCTGGAAGGGTTAGAACCATTGGTTCAACCTCCTATTGGTTAGGAGACCAGCGACTAGCGAGTGGTGCCGGCAACCTTAGGTAGCGCACCACCAGCAGCCGCATTGCGGTCTGGGCGGAAGTTCTCAAAACTTAGGCCCGTGATTGGGCCAACCTTGTCGATGTCTTGCTCGATGCGAGCGGCCTCTGCCTCTTCAGGGCCGACGAGCGGTAGTCGAACGCGAGGGCTGCCAATGAGACCCAAGCCGTGCAAGATGTATTTTGCTGCGACGGTTCCAGGAACGTGTGTCATTGCAGCGCGAACCAAAGGTTCGAGAGAGTTGTGCACGCTGAGTGCGTGGTGATAGTCGTTGCGGTTCGTGGCATCGATCATCTCGCGGTATGCAGCTGGTGAGATGTTGGCCGTAACGCCGATCAAGCCGGTTGCGCCAATGGCCATGTGTGGCATTACGTTGCTGTCGTCGCCAGAGAAGTAGAGCAAGCCGGTTTCGTTCATGACGCGAGAAGCCTGAGCTAGATCGCCCTTAGCATCTTTGATTGCAACTACGTTTGGGTGCTTAGCAGCACGAAGAATTGTTTCGTAAGCGATTGGAATTCCGGCGCGGCCAGGAATGTCATACAAGATAACCGGCAGGTCGGTTGAATCTGCGATAAGTCTGAAGTGAGTTAGCACGCCAGCCTGGGTTGGCTTGTTGTAATAAGGAGTCACGATCATCACGCCATCGGCACCAGCTTTTTCGCTTGCCTTGTATAGCTGCATTGCGTGAGCGGTTTCGTTCGAGCCACCGCCGGTGATGATCTTGGCGCGACCACCAGAGACTGACTTGCCAACCTCAACGAGTTTGAGCTTCTCTGCGTCGGTGAGCGTGCTGGTTTCACCTGTGGTTCCAGTGACGACAACCCCGTCTGCACCGTTTGAGATCACATAGTCGATGTGCTTTTCGGTCGCAGCCCAGTCAACCTCTCCCTCAGAGTTCATCGGGGTAACCAAGGCAACTAGCACCTGGCCGAAAATGTTTTTGTTCTGCGACATGGGGTTAAGACTAGCGGTTCAAGCAATTTGACTTCGCGTCGAGGCAGGAGGATGCTCAAACTATGGGTCTCTTGCCAACCAAAAATGACTTCGAACAATTGAGAATTTCGCCGATTCGCGACCTGCTCGCCGGTTTTACTGTCGCACTGGTTGCACTGCCCCTTGCCCTGGCCTTTGGTGTTGCCTCCGGTTTGGGTGCCGAAGCCGGACTAACCACGGCAATCATCGCAGGTGGCATCGCGGCTATTTTCGGCGGCAGCCGTTTGCAGGTTTCAGGCCCAACCGGCGCAATGACCGTGGTTCTGGTGCCGATATTCCATGCTTTCGGCGGCAGCGGCGTTCTGTTCGTCGGCTTGCTGGCCGGTGTGCTTCTCATTTTGGCTGCAATCACCAGGGTCGGTGAACACGTGCACCGCATTCCAACCGCAGTCATTGATGGCTTCACCGCCGGCATCGGCATCGTGATCGTTCTTCAGCAGTTCGCAAACATATTCGGCGTTGCTGCTAATGACGGTGAAAAGGCTTGGCAATTCGCCTGGATAGCCGTCTCTGATGCAACCGGCGGATTCAGTCGGCTTGCTGATTGGCAAGCACCCGCGGTTGCCCTGGCGGTTGCGGCTCTGATCTTGCTTGCCTCGAAGTTTCTGCCGAGGCTTCCGCTAACCATGGTGGCGGTCATCGCCGTCACTCTTCTGGCCAACGTGGTGCAGCTCGACCTAGCAACAATCGGCGAATTGCCGGCTCGAGTTGGCAACTTTAGTTTGGACTTTTTGACGCAATCGAACTGGATTGCCCTTCTCATGCCAGCGCTCGCAGTTGCAATCTTGGCTGCCCTCGAGAGCCTGCTCTCGGCAAAGGTGGCCGATTCACTCAGGGGCGAAAACGAGAAACACGATTCGAATCGCGAGCTGTTTGGTCAGGGCCTCGCCAACTTAGCGGTGCCATTCTTTGGTGGCGTCGCTGCAACTGCGGCAATCGCTCGCACCGCGGTGAACGTAAGGCAAAACGCTCAGAGCAAACTGTCTGCCTTTAGCCACGCGATTTTCTTGGCGCTTGCGGTCTTGCTGCTCGCGAATCTAGTTTCGCAAATTCCTCTTGCTGCACTGGCTGGCGTGCTGCTCGCGACAATGCTGCACGTGATCAAGCCATCCGAGGTAATTCAAACTCTGCGATCTGGTCACATTGATGCGATTGTCTTTGCCGTCACGTTCGCAGTCACCGTTTTTGGCGATCTGATTTCGGCAGTCGTAGTTGGCGTAATTTTGTCGCTGCTTCTGAATAGAACAAAACTCGCCAGCCTGAGCCGACGAGTTCCGTCAATTGATTCAACCGAGACCCTCGGCGACTAGTTATGGAGCTACGCGGCCGTTCTCGTTGAACGCGTTGTAGGTGTAAGGCATAAGCTCTGCCCAAAACTCTTCCATCTTCTCTGCGCACATTTCGATTTCGCGCTGAGGGAATGACGGAAAGTGAGTTCCTTCGCGCATGGTGCGAAGGCTCAGGAAGTTCATCAGGGCTCGAGAGTTCATGGTCACATACATGCTCGAGTAAATGTTTAGCGGAAGCACGATGCGGGCAACCTCACGAGCAACTCCAGCTTCAAGCATGCGCTGGTAAGACTCGTATGCCTGAGTCGAAGTGGTGCGGGCCTCTTGCTCAACCAGTGCGGTCTGCTCGGCGGTGCCAGGGATGAACTCGTAGTGACCGGTCTTGCCGATCTGCACGAGATTGCGGTCTGGCCCAGGCACATAGAAAACCGGGTCTAGCTGCTTGTAACGACCTGATTCTTCGTTATAGCTCGCGATGCGGTGACGCATGAATTCGCGGAAAACAAAAATTGGTGCCTGCACATAAAAGGTCATCGAGTTGTGCTCGAATGGTGAACCGTGGCGGTCGCGCATTAGGTAGTTGATAAGACCCTTGCTGCGCTTTTCGTCTTCGCTGGCATCAACATTGGCTGCTGCTGATTCAAGGGTCTGCTCGCCCTGGGTTGAAACGCGGGCAGCAAACAAAACGTCGCTGTCTGACGCGCTTGAACGCACGAGCTCTACGGTTACATCGCTTCTAAATTTGATCTCTGACACGCCTTATAGCCTAGCGGCGAGGCGAGGTAATAAATGGCAACGCGGGCCAGAGGGCTTGATCTATAGGCGACAATTGAACCATGCCTCTTGAAACTCGCGTTTTGATCGTCGCAGCCGTTGTGTTGCTGGCGATTGGCCTCGGATTTCTCTGGAAGGCCACCACCGGTCGCGCTAAACGAGTGAACGCTGGTGAGCAGATCGACCTAAAGTTGCTCGGTGCCAGCAAGAACGGCCAGCCAGTTGCCAAGTTTGGCAAGCGCGTAACCTTCTTGCAGTTCTCGAGCGAGTTTTGCTCGCAGTGCGTGCAGACCGCAAAAGTGTTCAGAGATCTCGAGTCGCACAGCGACGACATCTTGCACATCGAAGTCGACATAACTAACCGCCTCGATTTGGCGAAGAAGTTTCACATTCTGCAAACCCCAACCACCTTGGTCTTAGATCACACCGGAAGAATCACTTCACGCATCGGTGGCGCAGCCAAAGCCCAGACAATTCAAGATGAGATAGGACACTTCACAATCTAATGAGCAAGCCAGCAGAACAAATCGACCCGCGCGGCCCACGCTTCGGCGCCGCCATCACCAACATTTTCAGCATCATCATCTTTTTCTTGGCACTAGAAAAGGCAACAGAACCAACGGCATTGGCAATCTTGTCTAGCGTCTGGGTTTCGTTTCTTTGGGGCACCCTGTTTGGAAACAGCAACCACCCGTTCGGCATTCTTTATAAGACCGTTGTTCGCCCACGACTTTCAGCGCCGAAAGAACTAGAAGACGCTCGCCCACCGCGATTTGCGCAGCTTGTTGGTCTTTTCGTCACCAGCATCGGTTTTCTGCTAGCCGCACTTTCGGTTCCGTTCGGAATCGCGATTGCAGCAGGCGCGCTTTTTGCAGCTTCTACCCTTCAGGCCTACTTCGGTTATTGCCTCGGCTGCCAGATGTACCTCGGGCTTCGCCGCGCAGGAATCATCCGTGGCTAGGTAACAGAGTTCGTTAGGCCTTGGTGCGTGAAAGCGCCAGGGCCTTTCGCATTGCCTGTCGAGCACGCAAACGATCGCCAGCGGCGTCGTAGGCAAGACTCAAAGAGAACCAAGCGATAGCACTAGCGGGGTTTTGATGCGCGGCAAAAGCGAAAGACTCAAAAACACGATCTGCTGATTCTCGAGTCGGTCGACCGCTCGGGCGATATTCGAAAGCGAACTGCGGCCAGTTGCCATCGCGCTCGATCTTGGCTGCGAGTCTTTCGACCTGAACCCCGAAGACAAATTCACGGATGGTCACCCATAGCGAGAAGACCGGAAAGACCAGAATTAGGGCTCCCATAACCCTGGCGACTGGTTCGTCGACAAGCAAAAGTGTGATGCCGGTGTTCGCGAGCAGCGCGGTGTAAATGAGAGTTAGCAGTGCCATTAGCGCTGCGCCGAGCTTGGCGTTTTGCTTCATTAGAGCCCGAGAACTGTTTGAAGCCCCACGGTTAGACCCTTGGCGTCAGCCGCATAGCGAATCGACGCAAGAATGCCGGCCGAATAAGCCCTGACCGAGGTGGTTTCGTGGCTGAGGGTTAGCAGCTCACTCTCGCCGCCAAGCAGAACGTCTTGTTTTGCAGAAACACCGTTGATGCGAAGGCTGTGAATTGGCACACCGGCGACGATTTCGCCACGAGCCTGCTGACCAACTCCTGGCAGCAACACCGGCTTGCCGTCGCGCGCATGTGCGATTAGCTCGGCGGTGCGCACCGCTGTGCCAGAAGGTGAGTCAACTTTGCCAGCGTGATGTGCTTCGACGATTTCTATTGAGTCGAAGAAAGCAGCCGCTTCGGCTGCGAATTTGGTAGCAAGCATTGACCCGACAGAAAAGTTTGGAACGACAACGACTGCCGATTGGCTAGATGCCAACTGCTTTTCGAGTTGCTGCAGGTGGCTTGCCGACCAGCCACTTGTGCCGACCACGAGCTTCTGGTTGTTGGCAACCGCGTGTGCTGCAACCGACTGACTGACATCGAAACGAGTTAGGTCGAGCACAACGTCTGAACCGATGGTCTGTGCGATGTCACTCTTTGAATCGAGAGCCGCAAAAAGCTCGAGGTCTTGCGAGGCTTCAATCAGATCGATAGCCAACTTGCCCATGCGTCCGGTTGCGCCAACCACTGCGACTGAAATGCTCATAACGACAAACTTACCAATCGTGCTGGCTAGAGAAAAGGTTCGAAGGTTTTTTCTGCTACATCGCCGACCGCAACGATCGTGCGCTCATTCTTGAGCAGGTCTTGAACAAGAGACTGCACCTGTTCTACGGTCACGGCAGAGAAACGTTCGATAGTTTCATCGAGATCGAAGAATTCTCCGGTTGTCATTTCAGAGCCGATTAGTCTGCTCATTCGCGCCTGACTGCTCTCAAACTTGAGCGCTAGACCGCCAGAGATGTTGCCAATGGCGAGGTCGAGTTCGGCTTGGGTGATTGCTGACTGAGCGATCTTTTCGAACTCTTCGAGCATCAAACGGGTTACTTGCTCAGCCTTAGCTGGCGAACAACCGGCATAGAGACCAAAGGTCGATGCGTCGCTGTAGCCCTGGTTGAACGAATAGACGCTGTAGGCAAGGCCGCGCTTTTCGCGAATCTCCTGAAACAAACGACTCGACATGCCGCCACCGAGAACGGTGTTAAGAATGCCCATGGCAAAGCGTCTTGGGTCGTTGCCGATGATGCCTGGCATTCCAACCAGGATGTTCGCCTGGGCGATCGGGCGGTTGATCACCTGAAGTTGTTTGCCGCGAGTGATTTTGGCTTCAATGTTGCTTCTGCGCTCAATCGGGGCTGCATCAACATCGAGGTTCCAGCCCGCTGCACGCAATTGGGATTCGACCATCTCAACGAAGTGCCCGTGGTGAACTCCCCCGGCCGCTGCAACGACGAGATCTTGTGGTCGATAATTCTGCTGGTAGTGCTGCCAAACGGCATCGCGCGAAACGGCAGTGATGGTTTCGTTGTTGCCACCGATTGGTCGGCCAAGTTCGTGATCGCCGAGCACTGCCTCAGAGAAAGCCTCGTGCGCGACATCTTGCGGGTCGTCATCGTTCATCGCCAGCTCTTCGAGAATCACAGTGCGCTCGTTTTCGAACTCGACCGGATCAATGAGTGAAGAAGTCAGCATGTCTGCGATTACGTCGACGGCCAGTGGCAGAGCCTTGTCTTGCACGCGAGCGTAATAGCTCGTGTGCTCTTTGCCGGTTGAAGCGTTTGAAGAACCACCAACGCTGTCGAATGCAATCGCGATGTCTAGTGCTGTGCGGCGTTTGGTTCCCTTGAACAACAGGTGTTCAAGAAAGTGAGTGCTGCCGAAGTGGCCGTTTGTCTCATCGCGAGAACCGACCGCTACTGAAAAAGAGACGCTAGCGCTTTGCGCACCGGGCACGTGTTCGGTTAAAACGCGAACACCGCTTCGGAGGATAGAACGGTGAACCGTGCTACCACCCGAAGCGGTGAACGAAAGCTCGTTCTGGTCTAGCGGAAAATAAATTTCAGACATGACCCGAGCCTAGTTTTATTCTTCGTCAGACGAAGCTGAGCCGTCACCCTCAACGACAGGGCTTAGCGATAGCTTTCCGCGGTCGTCGATCTTGGTGATTTCTACCTGAAGCTTCTGGCCGACCTCAAGAACGTCTTCAACGTTCTCAACGCGCTTGCCAGCCATCTTCTTTAGCTCAGAGATGTGCAGTAGGCCATCCTTGCCTGGAACAAGTGAAACGAACGCACCGAAGGTGGCTAGCTTCACGACGGTTCCCAAGAAACGCTCGCCGATCTCAGGAACGTGTGGGTTCGCGATGGCGTTGATGCGTGACTTGGCGGCATCTGCAGAAGGTCCGTCGGTTGCACCGATATAAACGGTTCCGTCGTCTTCGATTGAGATGTCTGCACCGGTCTCGGCCTGAATCTCGTTGATCATCTTGCCCTTCGGGCCAATGACCTCACCGATCTTGTCAACTGGAATCTTCACCGAGATAACGCGAGGCGCGGTTGGCGCCATCTCGTCTGGCTCGCTGATTTCTTCAGCCATGATTGCGAGAATGCTCAAGCGTGCTTCTTTTGCCTGAAGCAACGCGCCTGCAAGAACCGAAGCAGGAATTCCATCGAGCTTGGTGTCGAGCTGAATCGCAGTGATGAACTCGCTGGTTCCGGCAACCTTGAAGTCCATGTCTCCTAGTGCATCTTCTGCACCAAGGATGTCGGTCAAAGCTGCGTACTCGGTCTTGCCGTTGATTTCGTCTGAGATAAGACCCATCGCGATTCCGGCTACCGGTGCACGAAGTGGCACACCTGCGCTTAGCAATGCAAGAGTCGAAGCACAAACTGAACCCATTGAGGTTGAACCGTTTGAACCAAGCGCTTCTGAAACCTGACGAATTGCATATGGGAACTCGTCACGTGCAGGAAGAACTGGAACAAGCGCACGTTCTGCCAACGCACCGTGACCAATTTCACGACGCTTTGGAGTGCCAACACGACCGGTCTCACCAGTTGAGTAAGGCGGGAAGTTGTAGTTGTGCATGTAGCGCTTGCTGGTGACTGGAGTTAGAGCATCAATCTGCTGCTCCATCTTCAACATGTTCAAAGTGGTGATACCCATAATCTGAGTCTCGCCACGTTCGAAGATTGCAGAACCGTGAACGCGAGGAACAACGTGAATCTCTGCAGTGATCGGACGAATGTCGCGAAGGCCACGGCCATCCATGCGAACGCCCTCTTTTAGAACGCGGGTGCGAACGATCTTCTTGGTTACAGACTTGTACGCAGCCGAGAACTGACCCATTACGGTCTCGTCGAACTGAGCAGCCATCTTGGCTTTGGTTGCTTCTTTTAGAACGTCATCAGCATCTTGGCGAGCGGTCTTCTCAGCAATCAGGTAAACCTTTGAAAGTTCGTCTGCGGCTGCTGCATAAACAGCGTTGTACATCTCGTCGCCATAAGGCAAGAAGACTGGGTACTCAGCGGTTGGCTTTGCGGCCTTTGCTGCTAGGCGTGACTGTGCAGCAACGAGCTCCTTGATGAATGGCTTTGAAGCCTCAAGGCCCTCAGAAACCACAGACTCTGAAGGAGCTGTTGCGCCTTCGTTCTTGATTAGGTTCCAGGCGTTCTCTGAAGCCTCTGCTTCAACCATCATGATTGCAACGTCTTCGACGCCGTTCTCAACGATTACGCGACCGGCAACGACCATGTCGAATACTGCGCGCTCAAGCTGTGAGTGCTTAGGGAATGCAACCCACTGACCGTCGATTAGTGCAACACGCACACCACCGATTGGTCCAGAGAATGGCAAACCAGCAAGCTGGGTTGACATTGAAGCTGCGTTAATTGCTACAACGTCATACATCTCGTCAGGTTCGATTGCTAGAACCGAAACGACGATCTGAATTTCGTTGCGAAGACCATCAACGAATGATGGGCGCAATGGGCGGTCAATCAAGCGGCAGGTAAGAATTGCCTCGGTGCTTGGGCGACCTTCACGACGAAAGAAGCTGCCAGGGATCTTGCCGGCTGCATACATGCGCTCTTCAACGTCGATGGTTAGCGGGAAGAAGTCAAACTGGTCTTTCGGCTGCTTGCTTGCAGTGGTAGCCGAGAACAACATGGTCTCTTCGTCGATGTAAACGCTCGCTGCACCTTGTGCCTGCTGAGCTAGACGGCCAGTCTCGAAGCGAATGGTTCGCTTTCCGTACTTTCCGTTGTCGATAACTGCGGTCTCATACTGAGTTCCGCTCATTGTTTCAATTTCGTGACCCACTCGGGCCTCCTCTTTATCCTCGTGCGCGCGACAAATCACGGATGACTTGTTGCGTGCGTGAGCGCCATGGCAAATTAACTTGCCCACACTTTGAGGGATGCCCCGAATGATTTCGGTAACTGATCTGCAGTAAAAAAGCTTGAGAATCTATTCTCAAGGTCTTCAACCGGAGATCAGCAAACCTGCCTAAGCGCTCTAGTTCAAGGGTAGCAGCGAGACCGACATTTACCTAGGTTCTCGAGAAAGCAAAATCGCCCAGAGCATGCCCTGGGCGATTTTGGAAAGATTTACGCTTTTATCTGCGAAGTCAATCGATAACCGAAAGTTATCGACGTAGACCTAGACGCTCGATCAATGCACGGTAACGCTCGATGTCTACCTTCTGAAGGTAGCCAAGGAGGCGACGGCGCTGACCAACCAAGATCAAAAGGCCACGACGGCTGTGGTGGTCGTGCTTGTGGTCTTTTAGGTGCTCGGTTAGGTCTTTGATTCGCTTGCTGAGAACAGCAATCTGAACCTCAGGAGAACCAGTGTCACCCGGGTGAGTTGCGTACTCGTTGATAATCGCGGTCTTTACGGCTGCATCTAATGCCATAGTTTTGCTCCTTCAGTTCTTGCTGCGCGGCGCCGAAAACAGGATGTTTTGGCTCTCTTGATCCGCGGCCGATACACGGCAACCTGTCGAGTCTAGACCAATCTGGCCTTGGATGCCAGCCCGGGTTAGCGCTTTTCGAGCTTTAGCTCGATTCGAATCTTCTCGATATCGCGATTTATCTCTTCGACCAGGTCTTCTACCCCGTTGAATTTGGCTGCTGGGCGAATGAACGCCACATATTCGAGGTTCACGATCTTGTCGTAGAGATCGAGGTCTTTGCGATCAAGCACGAATGCCTCGGCAAGCCTTGGCACTGCTTGAAAGGTCTCGTTGATTCCAATCGAAACTGCCGTTGGCAGTTTTTGGCCATCGACGTGCATCCAGCCTGCGTAGACACCGTCGAGCGGAAGGTAACCCTCGCAGTCGCGCGCGATGTTTGCAGTTGGAAACCCGATGGTTCGGCCGATCTTTAGACCGTGCTCAACTTTGCCGGTCGTCACATGAGAACGTCCGAGCAATTTCTCGGCACCAGCGATGTCACCTGCGTCGAGTCGCTCACGAACCAGAGTTGCCGAAACCACTTTTGAGTCGATTTCAAAAGGCGCGAGCTCTTTGAAGCGGAATGCATATTTCTCTGCAAGCTGCGCTAGAAGCTCGCAAGTGCCTTCACCATTTGCGCCGAAGCGAAATCCGTGGCCGACTAGAACAAATTTGGCATTCAGTTTGTCGACCAAAATCGACTTCACAAATTCTTCTGGCGAAAGATTTGCGAGAGCTTCGTCAAACTCGAGCGTGAGCAAAGCATCGACGCCGGCTTCGCTCAGGTGAAACCGCTTTTGCAGCTGCCCAATGATTGGCTGCGGTGCGCGACCCGGTTGCAGTGTGCTCAGCGGGTGACGATCAAAAGTTACGACGACTGAGCTAAGCGCGTGTTCTTTTGCAGTCTCGACAAGTTCATGCAATAAAAACTGATGGCCGAGGTGCACGGCATCGAACTTGCCGATTGTGACGGCGGTGCTGCCAAAGTCTTTTGGCACGTCAACGAGTGAATTGAACTGCAGCATGTTTGAAATTCTATTTAGCCAATCGACGCTGTTTTAACCAGAGCAGACCGAAAATCGGCAACACCAGAGGCAAGCAGGCATAGTTCAAGCCATACCATGACCACACGGATGGGTGCTGAAACAACTGCGGCAGGGCCAAGCTCAAGGTGCCGACCACTAAAACCCCGACCAGTTCGAACTGCACAGCAGCCTTGGCCACGCGGGCTGCTCGATCTGAAGTCTTGGCTAGTGCGACTGCCGCAATGATGTAGACAACTGCACTGAGTGCCGATAGCGAGTAAGCAAGGGGTGCCTCGTCAAACTTGGTTGCCAACTGGTAGCTAGCCCGTGCCGTCGCCGAGATGGCGAATATTGCATAGACGGCAATGAGAAGCGTGCCGATGCCGCGGTTGGGTTTTGTGCTCACCCGTCAAGCCTAAGCGAGCGTTCGCTAGTTGCCTTCTGGAGCCAGGGTTGGCATCGGCAGACCCTTAGAGACCTCTGCCAAAGCAATTGCACGAAGTGACTCAGGGAGCGCAAGCACATAAGAGAGCCCGAGCGAACCTTGACTATCTTGACGAAGAACATATCGAGCTGCGGCTCGAGTCGCCGGGGTGTCTTCACCAACGAGACTCAAAGTAATAATGCTGACAGCTTCATATGGAGCAGGAACCTCATTGATGCCATCTGGTGCAATAGGTGTCGCTTTAGGATCAAAAGTCAAAGCCAAAATGCCGTTTTCGCTTTTGCCCTTGAACATTGTTGCCGCAGTGGTGATTGACTCGCCTGCTGGAATAACACCGTCTGGTGTTTCTTTGGTGACGATAGCCACCATTGTCGAAGTGAACTCTGAGGCTCTCGAAAATTTGGTCAACACTAGTGATCCGTCTGAAGATTCTTCAAGAGTTGCCGGCGCTGCACCGAATTCAAAATTCTTTGAGAGCAAACGAGAGAGCCATGACGCAAGCGGCAAGGCTTCAGTAGCGGTTAGCTCGCTGCCGAATGCAATTGCTAGATCTGGCATTTCAAAACTTGAATTCAACTCTGCGATTGCTGGGTCTGACCAATTAGTGATTTGACCCAACGAGATTTTCTCAATAACTGATGCCGAAAGATTTACGTTCGTGATGTCAGGAAGGCTTGCGGCCAGAACCACAGCGTCGACGGCAAAAGGAACCGAGCTGAAAACTGAGCCAGTGGCGAGTTGATTCGACTCGTGAATTTGAAGCGCGGTTGCGTCTGTGGCAACTTCAACTGGAGTAATGGTCATGCCTGGGCAATTCATCTCGACGCCCATCTGCCAATCTGCCGCAACGGCAGCAACAACCGGGATGGCAGCCAGTTGCGTGTCGCCGGTTTCGCAGGTGTATGTCTGCTCGGCAAGGCTTGCAAGAACCTCTGGGGGCATCGGAGGATCACAGGCAGTGAGGCTGAGGCTGGCGGCTAACGCGATTGCGATGGTGGCTAGCGATTTCTTCACTTGCGATCCTTTCAATAAAAACACCCTTGGGGCACCGGTTAACCGATGCCCCAAGAGTCTGAACCTGTGGTTACTTTACCTTGGCTACCAACTGAAGAGCCTTAGCCTTCAACGCTGCCGATAGTGGCGAGTAGTTGAGCTTAGGAGCCTGAGATGGAGCGCAGCTGTTTAGAACGTAGGTTAGGAACTTCTTTACAGCAGCACCCTTGGCAGCGCTCTTCGAAGCGGTTGAAGCCACTGCGTAGGTTACGAGCGAAGCGTTGTAGCCACCCTTCACTGACTTCTTGTAGTCGATGTCAAGAACGCCGTTGGTCAGCACCTTCTGGGTTGCCAAGAATGCAGACGCAGTCTTGACCGAAGGAAGAACATAGTCGCCTAGAGGGTTGCGCAATGCTGCGAAAGGCAAGCCCTTAGATGCTACGTCTGAGAGGTCAGCGTAACCGATTGAGTTTGTGGTCTTGGTAACACCCTCAACTAGCAACTGTGAGTTCGCAGCGCTGCTGCCAACTGGAGTGCTCTGGCTTGAAGCGGTGCTCCAGGTTCCGTTGTTCTTCCAGCCAGATGCGCCGTTACCCAGTAGGTAGTTTGCGAGTGCCTGAGTAGTGCCTGATGAACCCGAGCGGTAGTAAACGTTGATCTTCGAGCTTGGCAATTTTGCCTTTGGGTTCAATGCCTGAATTGCTTCGTCGTTCCAGGTTGCATAGCGGCCGTTCAAGATTCCGCCGAGAACCTTAGCTGTGAGGTTTAGTGACTTAACTCCAGAAACGTTGAACACGATTGCGATTGGGCCACCGACTAGTGGAACGTAGGTGAAGTTGCTTGGAATGCTCTTGTCGCTTGAAGAGTAAGGAGCGTCAGTTGCTCCAAAGTCATAAGTTCCGGTTGCAAAGTTGCTGCGGCCAGTGCCAGAGCCAACTGATGCATAAGTGATGGTGTCAGTCTTGTAAGCGGCAGCACACGTTGTGATGATGCTGTTTGCATATGACGATCCACCTGAAGTGATGGTTTCTGCGGCCATAGATGCTGGACCTACTAGAGCTACAGATGCCACGAGGGCTGAAACGGTAGCTATTGCGCTTGCTGAGCGACGCATTTGTTCTCCTTAGTTGTTAGCGATCTGCTTACTTGTTCAGTGAACGGCAACTTAGTAAACAGATTTGAGTCTTTGTCTTGATTTAGCGTGAAGTGAAGGTTAACAATTGGGTTAGCCGAAATGGCCGTTGACATAGTCGTTGGTGCGCAGGTCTACAGGCTGGTTGAAGACCTGGTCGGTTGCACCAAATTCAACTACCTGACCTGGGTTTCCGTCTTCTGCCAAGAAGAAGGCAGTTTGGTCGGCAACGCGCTGCGCCTGCTGCATGTTGTGGGTAACAATCACGATGGTCATTTCATCCTTGAGTTCAAGAATGGTCTCTTCGATTCGACGGGTCGAACCCGGGTCGAGTGCTGAACAAGGCTCATCCATGAGCAATACATCTGGGTCCATTGCAAGCGAGCGAGCGATACAGAGGCGCTGCTGCTGGCCACCAGAAAGAGAAAGAGCAGGGTCGTCAAGGCGATCTTTGACTTCGTTCCAGATCGAAGCGCGTCGAAGAGAGGTTTCTACGAGGCCGTTTGGGTCGTCGTTCTTGCGGTTGGCAAGCTTTAGGCCCGACAGAACGTTCTCTTTGATCGACATTGTCGGAAACGGGTTTGGCTTTTGAAACACCATGCCAACACGCAGTCGAACTTCAACCGGGTCGACTCCGGCGTCATAAATGTCGATGCCGTCTAGCAAAACTCGTCCACCAAGACCAGCTGAAGGAATCAACTCGTGCATGCGGTTCAAGGTGCGAATGAAAGTTGATTTGCCACAACCCGATGGGCCGATCAGCGCGGTTACTTCGCGCTCAGGGAATAGCAGGTTCACGTCTTTGAGAACGTGGCGCTCGCCAAACCAAACGTTGATGTCCTCTGCAACTAGCTGAGTCATTTCTTTCCAACTTTCTTTGCTGTCTTTTGGCGAGTCATAACGCGCGCTGCGATAAAGAGAATGGCCACCAGAATCAAGATGACGAGAGCCGCACCCCAGGCACGCTGCACCGCGGTGTCAAAGTTGCTCGAGATGAACGTGTAGAGATAGGTCGGCAGTGTTGCGATCGAACCGTTGAACGGGTTGAGGTTGGTGTTGTTCGCGGCGAAAGTGGTAATCAAGAGCGGCGCGGTCTCACCGACAATGCGAGCGATTCCAAGCAGAACTGCGGTGATTAGACCAGACTTTGCAGCCGGCATGGTGACTAGCGAGAATGCGCGCCAAGCCGATGAGCCAAGAGCCAAAGCTCCGTTGCGAAGTTCTTGAGGCACCAAGAGCAAAGATTCTTCTGCAACTCTGGTGACCGTTGGCAACATAAGCGGAATTAGTGCGAGCGATCCGGCCCAACCCACGTACTGAGTGACACCCGAAACAATAAACATCGCGTAGATAAACAAACCGGCCACAACCGAAGGCAACCCACTCAGCGCTTGAATCAGCGTGCGCACGGTTGAACGAGTGCGACCGCGAGTCTCGGTTAGGTAGATTGCCGTTGCGATTCCCAATGGGACCGTGACGATGGTCGAAAGAGAAACAATCAAGATTGTTCCGATGATCGCGTGACCGAGACCACCGTATTCAAGTGAGGTCTGGCCCGAAATGTAGACGTTGTTCTGAGTGATGAACTGCCAACTGAGAGCTGCCGAGCCGCGTTCGATAACAGACCAAACCACTGAGACTAGAAGCACAACCACGGTCATCGCGAAAAAGACAACAAGAACCTGAAGAATCGCATCGGCCTGGCCGCGCTTGCCCGAAATCTTGCGACCGGCAATAACGCCAAGAACCAACTGAATTGGCAAGAAAACCAATAGCAGTGCGAGTTCAAATTTCAGGCCCAACACGATGGCTAGCAAACCAATCGCGGCAGGCACCACCGAAGCAAGAACGATGGTTATAACTCCAGAGAGCGAAACCTGCTTCCAAGGTTCGGCGTTCTTAGGCCTTGCAACAGGAGTTGGGTCAATCGGCATTGCGGCTACCTTCTCCATGGTTGTGCCTTTGCGACGATGTATGACGCGAGCATGTTTACGAACAGGGTGACCACAAACAAGACCACGCCGGCAGCCATCAAACCAGAGACTTCGTCAGAGCTGGCCTCACCAAACTTGGCAAGAATCATAGAGGCGACAGATCCGCCCCGGTCTTCGAGAACGCTGAACCAGTTGACTTCAAACACCAAGTTCAAAACGAAGAAGATTGCGACGGTTTCACCAAGAGCTCGACCTAGTCCAAGCAAAATGCCGCCGACGATGCCGCCGCTTGAGGTTGGCATGATGACTCTTCTGAAAGTTGACCAACGGCCAGCGCCGAGAGCAAGAGAAGCGCTGATTAATTCTCTGTCGAGCTGACTGAAAATTTCGCGAGTCACCGAAGCGATGATCGGCACAATCATTACCGCCACCACCCAAGAAGCGATGAACGGTGAGCGCAAAAAGTTGCCCGAAGAGTTTTGAAAAATTGGAATGAAGCCAAGGCTGCTGTGCAGCATCTCTGCCCAGCCTGCAGCCACCGGCGAAAAGATTAGAAGCCCCCATAGACCGAGCACGACCGAAGGAAGAGCCGCGAGAAGGTCGATCAGAACGGTGGCTGCCTTGCCAATTCTCTTGTTCGCCATGAAGACAATGAAGTAAGCAATAGAAATTGCCATCGGAATTGCAAGCACAACTCCTAGAGCAGACACCAGAATCGAGCCCCAGAGCATTGGGCCAATCTGCATTACGAAGTTCTCTGGGCTGTTGTCCCAAGTTGAGCCAAAAATGTATGCAATTCCTTGGCTTTCAAACGCCGGCCAAGAGCGATACATCAAAAATGCAAAAATTAGAGTAACCAGAACGATTGAAGAGTTTGCCGCCCAAGTTGCGGTTTTATAGAAAGCCCTGTCGGCCTTAGAAAATGGTTTGGCTCGTAATGATCGCTTCGTTGCGCTAGAAGATTCAGATGCTTGGGCCATGCCTAAATCTTGCGAGCGTCACGTGAAGAGAATCTGGTCAGAAAGTAAACGCAAGGTTAATTCGGCGGCTAACCAAGCCAGATTTGCTGCATTCTGGCCAACATGATGCCCGCCGTGGCCGCCGCGACCGCCAAAACCATGGTCGACCAGCGGTTTCGCTCAACCAGGGCCCAAAAGCCTGCCGCCAGAGGAATCAACAGCGCAACGCTCAGGTAGCCAAAAAACTCGATTGTGTCAGTTTTGGCCCTGGCTCCCCCAACGACCAAAGTCACGCTTGCCACGAGTTGGGCCACCAAGCCAAGTTCTACGAGCGCGAGTGCAGAAAGCGAGACGAGACTCGGCTTTCGCTTTGCGAATGCGAGAACTGCGACAAAAAGTGCAGCTAGGCCTGCCACCAGATATTGCAGATTCAACAGCCAACTAATCATTGGCACTCACCGCAAACACCACAGACGATTTCAATTGGCTGCCCACCGGTTCGAGCATTGCAATCAACTGCTCGCCGTGCACGCCAGCAATTTCTGCCCCGGATGCACCTTCGGCAGCAATGCGTTTTCCGTGTCGCAGGTCGATTACTTCTTGGTCAGTGAGTTCACGAAGTTCGAATGCATCTTTAACCGAGTCGAACATCGAAGTGATTGCCAGGTTGTCACGAGTGATGTCTTGCATCTTTGCAGCGTCTTCAATCTTGTATTTTCCGATTCGAGTGCGGTGAAGTGCGGTCAGGTGGCCGCCAACACCCAGTGTTGCACCTAGGTCTCTGGCCAATGCGCGAATGTAGGTTCCGCTTGAACACTCGATCACGGCATCAAAATCAACAAAGACTCCTGATTCGGTTTCGTTAACCTGAGGAGATTTTGTAATTTCAAACTTTCCGATTTTGACTGGTCGTGCAGCTAGCTTGACTTCGTCGCCTCCGCGCACTTTGGCATAGGCTCTCTCGCCATCGACCTTGATTGCACTGACCGACGATGGCACCTGCATGATGTCGCCACGAAGCTCGACTAATGCAGCTTCAATTTGCTCAGGCGTTACGGCACGAACTTTTGATGCGTCGGCGAGCGCAACGAAATCGCCCTCGGCGTCATCGGTGATTGTGCTTGCGCCAAGGCGAATGGTTGCCTCGTAGGTCTTGCCTTCGCCAACCAAGAAGGTGAGCAGTTTGGTGCCGGCATTGACGCCGAGCAGGAGCAAGCCGGTAGCCATCGGGTCTAACGTTCCAGCATGGCCAACCCGTCGAGTGCCAGCGATTCCGCGCAATTTGGCCACGATGTCGTGGCTAGTCCAGCCCTGTGGCTTATCAATAAGCACAAGCCCAGAAGACATTAGTCGTCTTCTTCTTGACTCTTTGGCTCTTTATAAGGGTTGGCTTCGCCAGCAAACTCGGCAGTCTTAGCCATCGCCTGCACTTCAGCGTCACGATTCTTAGCTTCGTTCAGCAAGTCGTTCAGGTGGGCGGCAATCACTGGAATTTCGTCAGACTCGAATTCAATCGTCGGCGTCAAGCGAATCGAAAGACCACGACCAACTTCGCGGCGAATTAGCCCCTTGTTGCGCTCGATGATTTCTGTCGATTGCGCCTTCTCTGCTTCGCTGCCATAGACGGTGTAGAAAATCTTGGCGTGCTGCAAATCTGGAGTTACCTTGACGTCGGTAATAGTGACGAAGCCCAGGTCTGGGTCTTTAACCGCGCGCTCAAGAGCTTCGGCCACTAAAACCTTAATTCGTTCTGCGAGTTTTCTCGCTCTAGCGTGATCAACCATGCTTAGACTCGAGGCTTCTCGCGCATCTCGTAAGTCTCAATGATGTCTTCGAGTTGCAACTCGTTGAAGTCACTCAAACCAATTCCACACTCGAAGTCAGTCTTGACTTCGTTTGCGTCATCTTTGAAACGCTTTAGCGAATCGATCTTCTGGTTTTCGGCAATGACCTTGCCGGCACGAAGAACGCGCGCCAAAGCGTTGCGCTTGATCGAGCCTGAGCGAACGATCGAACCAGCAATGGTTCCGACCTTTGAAGACTTGAACAGTTCGCGAACCTCTGCGGTTCCGACCTGAACTTCTTCGTACTCTGGCTTGAGCATTCCCTTGAGCGCCAATTCGATGTCATCGAGCACTCCATAGATAACTGAGTACTGACGAATGTCGACGCCTTCGCGATCGGCACGCTCACGAGCCTTGTTATCAGGCTTGACGTTGAAACCAATGATGATTGCGTTGTCGACGGTAGCCAAGTTGACGTCTGACTCGGTAATTGCACCAACACCACGGTGGATGATGCGCAACTGAACGCTGTCGTCAACTTCAATCTTGAGCAATGCATCTTCAAGAGCTTCAACAGCACCCGAGACGTCACCCTTGATGACCAAGTTGAGAGACTCAACCTTGCCGTCTTCGAGCGCCTTGGTGAAGTCTTCAAGGCTGATGCGCTTGCGAGTCTTAGCCAATAGGGCGTTGCGGTCTGCAGCCTCACGCTTTTCAGCGATCTGGCGAGCCTGGCGCTCGTCCTCGGCAACCACAAATGTGTCACCGGCGCGAGGCACAGACTGCAATCCGAGCACCTGAACCGGGCGGCTTGGCCCAGCAGACGTAACTGCGTCGCCGTTCTCGTCGAACATCGCACGAACACGGCCGTGAGCCGCACCTGCAACGATCGAGTCGCCAACCTCAAGGGTTCCCGACTGAATAAGAACAGTTGCAACCGAACCGCGACCCTTGTCTAGGTTCGCTTCAATGGCAACACCACGAGCGTCGCGGTTTGGGTTCGCACGAAGGTCAAGAGCGGCGTCTGCGGTTAGCAAGACTGCATCTAGAAGCTCTGGAATTCCCTTGCCGGTCAAAGCAGAAACATCGATAAACATGACATCGCCACCGTATTCTTCAGCAACCAAGTTGAACTCGGTAAGTTGCTGACGAATCTTGGCAGGGTTAGCGCCTTCTTTATCGGTCTTGTTCACAGCAACAACAATCGGAACACCAGCAGACTGAGCGTGGTTCAACGCCTCAACTGTCTGTGGCATAACGCCGTCGTCTGCTGCGACAACAAGAATCGCAATGTCTGTTACCTGAGCACCACGGGCACGCATAGCGGTAAAGGCCTCGTGACCAGGGGTGTCAATGAATGTGATTGCACGGTCGATGCCCTCGTGCACTGCGTGCACCTGGTAAGCACCGATGTGCTGGGTGATTCCACCAGCTTCGCCGGCCTGAACGTTTGCGTTTCGAATCGAGTCGAGCAAACGAGTCTTTCCGTGGTCAACGTGACCCATGACGGTAACTACCGGTGGACGAATAACTAGATCGTCTTCGTCGTCTTCGTAGTCGGTAGAAATGTCGAGACCGAAGCTGTCGAACAGCTCTTTCTCTTCGTCTTCTGGCGAAACAACTTCGACCTTGTAGCCGAGCTCAACGCCGAGAATCTGGAATGTCTCTTCGTCAAGTGACGCCGTTGCGGTTGTCATCTGACCAAGGTGGAACAAGACTGTGATCAGCTGACCTGCGTTTGCATCAATCTTGTCTGCGAAATCTTGGATGCTTGATCCGCGACGCAAGCGAATGACCGTGGTGCCGTCTCCGCGTGGAACAACTGCGCCACCAAGGCTCGGTGCTTGTCTCTGCTCATACTCTTCGCGTTTCGCGCGCTTCGACTTGCGAGCCTTGCTGCCCTTGCCGCCACCCTTGCCGAATGCACCGGCGGTTCCGCCACCAACACCGCGGCCACGACCTGCGCCTGGGCCACCACCCGGACGTGAGAAACCTGGTGCGCCGCCGGGTGCAGCGCCTGCACCAGCCGGACGTGGGCTACCGAAACCTGGACGTGGAGCGCCACCGGCACCTGCCGGACGTGGACCACCTGGGCGACCTGCGCCACCAGGGCCACCGGCACCAGCCGGACGTGGACCACCAGGTCGATTCTGACCTGGGCGACCCATGCCCTGCGAAGGTGCGAATGGGTTGTTGCCTGGGCGAGCTACTGGGCGAGGAATGCCCATGCCCTGACTTGAAGCGAATGGGTTGTTGCCTGGGCGAGGAATGCCGGCAACCGGTGCAGGAAGACTTGGGGTCGGCGCAGCGTCGGCCGGCTTTGCAGCCTCTGGTGCGGCAGCTGGCTCTTCGGCAGCAGGCTTTGCAGCCTTGCCTGGCTTTGGTGCAGCCGGTGCCGCAGTCTCAGCAACCTCGGGCTCGGCAGCTGCCTTTGCCTTAGACGCAGGCTTCTTTGGCTCTTCGGCCTTCGGCTTTGCGTCTGGGAACGCCTCGCGGAGCTTCTTAGCTACCGGAGGTGTGATCGTGGATGAACCACTCTTGACGAACTCACCGAGTTCTTGAAGTTTTGCTAGTGCAACCTTGGAATCGATTCCAAGTTCTTTAGCTATGTCGTATACGCGTGGAAGCGCCACTTGTTTCTCCTGTCTGGGGCCTTCCCCAAACAGGGCAGGCCGTTAAAGCTTTAGGGAACTCATTTCGAGCTAACCATTTTTTGCCATCATCGTTTCTGCCTGTTCTTGATTGAGAGTTAGACCCGACTTCAACCGCAACGCTCGGGCAAATGCACCGCGCTCTGTTGCTTTTTGAAGACATTCTGAACTTGGATGAATCCAGGCGCCTCGCCCAGCTTTATTGGCAAGGGAATCGAATATCAGCTCTTCTGAGCCGGCGATTACCCTGAGCAAATCTGTTCGATTGGCGCGCTGGCGACAGCCAACACAGGTTCTAACGGGTTTCATTCTACCTGCCGAATGCCAATAAAGTCAGTGCCAATTTCGGCATCTGAGCTTTGACTAGTCGTCGCCCTCGAGAATGCTCTCAGGCTGAACGTCGATCTTGGCACCGGTTAGCTTCGCTGCCAACCGAACGTTCTGCCCCTCTTTGCCGATGGCAAGCGACAACTGGTAGTCAGGCACGAGCGCACGAACGTGGGTAACGCGAGCGTCACCGCTGGCCTTAGGGTCACCCTTGCCGATGATGTAGGCACTCGAAACCTTGGCTGGCGAAAGCGCCTGAGAGACGAACTCACAGATGTCGGTGTTGTAGTCGACGATGTCGATCTTCTCTTCGTTCAACTCGGCCGAGACGGCTCGAACGCGCTGACCGAGCTCACCGATGCAAGCACCTTTGGCGTTGATGCCGTCTTCGTGGGCGCGAACTGCAATCTTGGTGCGGTGGCCTGCTTCGCGAGCGACCTGCACGATTTCGACGGTGCCGTTTGCGATTTCAGGAACCTCAAGCGCAAACAACTTGCGAACCAAAGTTGGGTGTGAACGTGAAACGGTGACCTGTGGCCCGCGGTTTCCCTTATTGACTCCGGTAACCAAGACACGGATGCGCTTGCCGTGGGTGTACTCCTCGCCAACCACCTGCTCTTCTGGTGGCAGCAAAGCTTCGATGCTTCCGAGGTCAACGTGAATCATGTATGCGCGTGGGCCCTGCTGAATTACGCCGGTGACGATGTCGCCCTCTTTGCCCTTGAACTCCCCTAGCAATCCTTCGTCGTTGATTTCACGCAGGCGCTGAGCGATTACCTGCTTCGCGGAGTATGCAGCAATTCGACCGAAGTTTTCTGGAGTGACATCGTTCTCGCTGGTTTCGCGAGTCTCTTCGTTCCAGATGATTTCAAAGATGTGAACAGAACCGGTCTTCTGATCGAGCACGGCACGAGCCTTGTGCTCTTTCGGGTCGAGACCCATGTTCTTGTAATAGGCAGCGAGAATAGCTGCTTCGATGATTGAAACTAATTCGACGAACGGGATTTCTTTTTCGCGTTCAAGTCCTCTAAGTATTCCAAGGTCGATGTCCATGAGCGCTGCCTCCCGGCCGATAGTTAGTTATAAAAAGCGTTAGTTGAAACTCGTCAAAGACGAGACTAAACCAACTCTGATACAGCCGAGTTTAGTGCGACCGAGCGTCTGTCGCCAGAGCGGCGATTCCAGAGGTCAACTTCGCCGTTCTCTAGACCCTTGCCGCAAATCACAACGTGCGGAACACCGATGAGCTCGGCGTCGCTGAACTTCACGCCAGGGCTGACCTTTTGACGGTCGTCGAGAATTACGGTCTTGCCCGCGGCTTCGAATTCTGCAGCAAGCTTTTCGGCGGCCTCGTATACGTGGTCGTCTTTGCCGGCAGCAACGATGTAAACGTCGGCCGGTGAAGCGGCTTCTGGCCAGATCAAGCCTTTGTCGTCGCGGTTAGCCTCGGCGAGCACCGCAACCAGGCGGGTTACACCGATGCCATAAGAACCCATGGTTACGGTCACCAACTTGCCGTTTTCGTCGAGAACCTGAAGTCCGAGCGCCTCGGCATACTTGCGGCCAAGCTGAAAGACGTGACCGATTTCGATGCCGCGAGCCAATTCGAGCGGGCCCGAACCATCTGGAGCCTGATCGCCAGCGCGAACTTCGGCGATGTCGGCCATGCCGTCTGCCTCAAAGTCGCGACCCTTGACTAGGTCGAAGACGTGCTTCTCTGGCTCGTTCGCTCCGGTGATCCAGGCTGTGCCATCAACCACGCGTGGGTCGAGCAAATAGCGAATCTTCGATGAGCCCTCGAGGCCGAGAACGGCCTTGCCGTTCTTAACCGGGCCGATGTAACCCTTGACGAGTTCTGGGTTGCGTTCGAAATCTTCTTCGTTAGCTGGCTCAACTTCGTTTGGAGAGAAGGCGGCTTCTGCACGCTTGGCATCTACTTCGCGATCGCCAGGAACACCAACCACGACTAGCGAGCGTTTTCCTTCTGGAGAAGTCAATGCCAGAACTACGTTCTTGAGAGTGTCGGCTGCAGTCCACTCGCGACCGTCTGCGCGCTTGACGTTTGCATTGGCAAGGTCAACGAGAGTTGCAATGGTTGGAGTGTTTGGTGATGGGTGCACAACCGCGGCAGGCAAACCATCAAATGAAATGGCCGCAGGCGCAACGGTCTTTACTGCTTCGACGTTTGCTGCGTAACCGCCGGCTGAACGCACGAACGTGTCTTCACCAATTGGGCTTGGTGACAAGAATTCTTCAGATGCACTGCCGCCCATGGCTCCAGCGTCTGCCTTGACGATTACATATTCGACACCGAGACGAGAGAAAATTCGCTCGTATGCATCGCGCTGTGATTGGTATGACTTTTCGAGTCCGGCGTCATCGATGTCGAAAGAGTAAGCGTCTTTCATTACGAACTCGCGACCGCGAAGCAAGCCGGCGCGTGGGCGAGCCTCATCGCGATATTTGTTTTGAATTTGATACAGCGAAACTGGCAGGTCTTTGTATGAGCTGTAGAGATCTTTCACCAACAGAGTGAACATCTCTTCGTGGGTTGGCGCTAGAAGATAGTCGGCCTTTTTGCGGTCTTGCAGGCGAAATAGGTTGTCGCCATATTCGGTCCATCGGCCGGTTGCCTCAAAAGGCTCACGTGGCAAAAGTGCCGGAAAGAAAACTTCTTGAGCGCCAGCGCGGTTCATCTCTTCGCGAACCACGGCCTCGATCTTGCCCTTGACCAGCAAGCCAAGCGGCAACCAGGTGTAGACGCCCGGCGCAGCGCGGCGAATGTAGCCCGCGCGAAGCAATAGCTTGTGGCTCTCGACCTCAGCTTCTGCTGGGTCTTCGCGCAACGTGCGCAGGAACAGTGATGATAGGCGGATTGGCATAAGCCAAATATTACCCTGCGCTACTTGGCTGGGTTTGCTACGACTACTTCTGGGCTGCCGACGAGAGCTGGATCCATGCTGGCAGCGATGCGGTTTGCCTCTTCTATGAGAGTCGCAACGATTTCGCTTTCGGGAACAGTCTTGACGACCTCGCCCTTCACGAAGATCTGACCCTTGCCGTTGCCCGATGCAACACCGAGGTCAGCTTCGCGTGCCTCACCAGGACCATTAACTACACAACCCATGACTGCCACGCGAAGTGGAACGGTCATCTTTTCGAGACCCTTGGTTACGTCGTTTGCCAGAGTGTAAACGTCTACCTGTGCGCGACCGCATGATGGGCAGCTGACGATTTCAAGTTTTCTCGGGCGAAGGTTTAGGCTCTCAAGAATTTGCGAACCCACCTTGATTTCTTCAACCGGTGGCGCAGAGAGCGAAACTCGAATTGTGTCGCCGATGCCCTTGCTGAGCAGTGCGCCGAATGCGACAGAAGACTTAATGGTTCCCTGAAACGCTGGGCCCGCCTCGGTTACACCGAGGTGCAGTGGCCAGTCGCCGCGCTCTGCGAGCATCTCGTAAGCCTTGACCATGATCACCGGGTCGTTGTGCTTCACCGAGATTTTGAAATCGTGAAAGTCGTGTTCTTCGAATAGTGAGGCTTCCCAAACTGCAGACTCGACAAGAGCCTCTGGAGTTGCCTTGCCATATTTTTCGAGCAAGCGTGGGTCGAGCGAACCAGCGTTTACACCGATGCGAATTGAAACGCCCGCTTCTTTGGCAGCCTTTGCGATTTCGCCAACTTTGTCGTCGAACTGGCGAATATTGCCCGGGTTTACTCGAACCGCACCGCAACCCGCGTCGATTGCAGCAAAAACGTATTTCGGCTGAAAGTGAATGTCGGCGATTACCGGAATTTGCGACTTCTTGGCAATAAGCGGAAGTCGGTCTGCGTCGTCTTGGCTCGGCACCGCAACACGAACGATGTCGCAACCAGAAGCGGTTAGCTCGGCGATCTGCTGCAGGGTGGCGTTGACGTCGGTGGTCTGGGTTGTGCACATCGACTGAACTGAAATCGGGGCGTCGCCGCCGACTGCGACCTTGCCGACCATGATCTGGCGGGTCTTGCGTCTTGGGGTCAAAACCGGTGGTTTTGGCTTGCCTAAGTTAATCGCAACCATTTACTTCGCTTTCGTTCGGTATAAGCATAAACAGCAACCGCTGGTTAGTTATTTCGCCGTGCAGGCTTTAGCCAAGTGAAACTGGATTAATGACGTCGACCAAAATCAAGATCAAGCTCATGGCAATCAAGGCGATGGTGACAACGTAGGTGATTGGCATCATCAGTGCCGTGTCTGCTGGCCCAGGGTTTGGCTTGCGCAACAAACGCCAAATGCCTTTCTTAATTGACTCGTAGATCGCACCTGCGATGTGACCGCCGTCGAGAGGAAGCAGTGGGATCATGTTGAACGCAAAGAGCGCGAAGTTGAGGCTGGCCAACATCATGAGACCGCTGCCGAGCTTGTCTAGCCAATCGGCGTCGCTATCACTTGCGATTTCACCGGCAACCTGACCGATTCCGATTACCGAAATCGGGCCGTTCAGATCGCGCTCTTCACCGCTGATGGTGTTGCCAACCAATGTGACAACCTGAACGGGCAGTGTTGCCATCAACTCAAAGGTTGAACCAACTGCGCTTGCCGAATAGGCAAAGGTGTCTTGAACATCTTGCGATTGTCGAACCGAGTCGAGCACAACTCCGAAATATGGCTTGATTTGCATCTCGGTAGTGCCACTCGAAGTTGAAACTGGTCGTTCAACCATTGCTGGAGTGATGTCTAGATCGAGTTGCTCGTTGCCGCGCTGAACTGTGAAAACTAATTCACCGGCGTTCGCTTCTGCATATTCGGTGATTTCGTTCCAGTTGCGAACCTCGTTGCCATTAACTTTCAAGACTGTGTCATTTGGCATTAGCCCCGAAAGCTTTGCCGGTGCAATCGCGTCTGTGTCGGCGCATGAAACTTGGTTTACAAAGTCGCTAGGCACGCAATCGGCGACCTCGACAATCTTGGTTGAGCTCACATATGTGCCGATTCCGCCGAAGGCAGCGAACGTCAGGGCGACTCCGAGAATTAGGTTCATGAACGGCCCGCCGAACATGATGATGATGCGTTTGTAGATAGGCAGTTGATAGAACTTGCGGTTTTCATCGCCAGGGCCAACGTGTTCGTTGTGGGCCTCGCGAGCGCCCTCGATAGCCTCAGCGCCAAAGCCCTTGCGCGGCTTAGCCCCTGGCTTGGCTGGCGCATACATGCCAATCATGGTGATGTAGCCACCGAGCGGAATGGCCTTGATGCCGTATTCGGTTTCGCCGCGCTTGCGCGACCAAAGGGTTGGGCCAAAGCCGATCATGTAACGCGGAACTTTGATGCCAAAGAGTTTGGCTGGCAGCAAGTGCCCTAGTTCGTGCCAACCGATTGAGAAGCCGATGCCAATCGCGACGAAGACAACTCCCCCGATGTACCAAAGAATTTCGCTCATAGTTCGACCTTAGAAATGCGCTCTGACAATTGCCTGCGAGTTATCAACATGCGTTCGCCATCTGTGCCACGGCCCGGTCGCGAGCCCAGACCTCGGCGGCAAGAACCGCTTCAAGCGTCAACTCTGAGTCGGGGTCGTGTGCATCAACGACCCGCTGCACGACATCAACGATTTGGTTGAAACCAATTTTGTTTCGGTGAAAAGCTTCAACCGCTTCTTCGTTTGCAGCGTTATAAACCGCCGGATAGGTGCTAGCCGCCTTGCCAACCTGACGTGCAAGGCGAACAGCTCCAAAGACGTTTTCGTTCAATGGTTCGAAGGTCCACTGATGTGCCTTGGTGAAGTCGACAGCCGGCACGGCATCCGTGATTCGATTCGGCCATGACATGCCAAGTGCAATCGGCAACTTCATGTTTGGCGGCGAACACTGCGCCATGGTTGAACCGTCGAAGAACTCAACCATCGAGTGCACCACCGATTGCGGGTGCACGGTGACTTCGATGCGATCGATTTCGATGTCGAACAAAAGATGTGCCTCGATGAGCTCGAGACCCTTGTTGACCATCGTTGCCGAGTTGGTTGTGACAACCTTGCCCATCACCCAGGTCGGGTGCGCGAGCGCCTGCTGCGGTGTAACCAGCGTCAGCTGCTCGCGAGTGTAGCCGCGAAATGGGCCACCCGAGGCAGTCAGAATCAGCTTGCGTACTTCACGCTTTTCGCCGGCGAGCAAACACTGGGCAAGAGCCGAGTGTTCGCTATCAACAGGAACAATTTGCCCTGGAGCGGCAGCGTCGACAACCAGGCGGCCACCGACGATTAGTGACTCTTTATTTGCGAGTGCGAGCGTCTTGCCGGTCTTTAGGGCAGCCAGAGTTGGCCTCAGGCCAATCGAACCGGTGATGCCATTGACTACGACATCGGCGTCGGTCTCTGCGACAAGAGTTGTGGCAGCATCTGCGCCCAAAACGGCTCGATTTGCTGGCACCCCGAATTCGGCAGCTTGTTGAGCCAGCAAGTCTGCGTTCTTGCCAGCCGCGAGCGCGACCACCTCGAAACGGTCGCGATTTTCACGGATGACCTCGAGAGCCTGGGTTCCGATTGACCCGGTTGATCCGAGAATAATTACGCGCCGCATTGTTCAATCTTGCCATCAGCCTTGGCAATCGCAGGCGTAGTATGGATTTATGAGCGAAGTTTCAGCTGCGTCTTCACGCCAAATCGTAACTGCAATTCCAGGCCCAAAATCGCAAGAACTGCATGCGAAGCGCCTAAAAGAGGTATCGCACGGAGTTGGTGCGGCTCTTCCGGTTTATATCGACCACGCCCACGGGGCGCTGCTAACTGACGTTGATGGCAACCGCTTCATCGACCTCGGAGCCGGCATCGGTGTAACCACCATCGGCCACACCAACGATGCAGTGGTCAAGGCCGTTCAAGACCAGGTGGCAAAGCTCACCCACACACTCTTTACCGTGACTCCATACCAGCCATATGTGCGCGTCTGCGAGTTGCTAAACAAGCACACCCCAGGCAACTTCGAGAAGCGCAGCGCACTGTTCAACTCGGGTGCCGAGGCTGTCGAAAACGCCGTCAAGTTTGCCCGCAAGTTCACCGGTCGTGGCGAGATTGCCGTTTTTGACCACGGATACCACGGTCGCACCAACCTGACCATGGCCATGAACTTCAAGGCGATGCCTTACAACAGCGGCTTTGGCCCGTTTGCACCAGGTGTTCACCACGTTCCAATGTCTTACCCGCTTCGTGACGGTGGCATCACCGGCGAAGAGGCGGCAAAGCGCGCAATCAACTACATGGAGAAGCGCGTTGGCGGTGCCAACTTGGCAGCTATCGTCATCGAGCCAATTCAGGGTGAAGGTGGCTTCATCGTGCCTGCACCTGGCTTCTTGCCTGCGCTATCTGCTTGGGCAAAGGCAAATGGCATCGTGATGGTTGCCGACGAGGTGCAGGCAGGAATCGCCCGCACCGGTCGCTGGTTTGCAACCAACTACGAAGAAGGCTTCGAGCCTGACCTATTCACCATCGCTAAGGGAATCGCTGGCGGAATGCCTATCTCAGCGGTTACCGGTCGCGCAGAAATCATGGATTCATCACACGCCGGTGGCATCGGCGGAACCTATGGTGGCAACCCAGTGGCAGCAGCGGCTGCGGTTGCGGTTCTCGAGCAGATCGAAGCCGGCGGAGTTCTTGAGCGCGCTCTCGAAATCGAAACCATCTTGGTTCCTCGCCTCGAAGGCCTAAAGGCTCAGCACCCAGTTATCGGTGAAGTTCGTGGTCGCGGCGCAATGATCGCAATCGAGTTCGTTGAGCCAGGCACTTTGAACCCGAACTCTGCAGCGGTTGACTCAGTTGTGAAGTTCTGCCACCAGAACGGTGTCTTGGTTTTGAACGCCGGAACCTTCGGAAACGTAATTCGCTTCTTGCCACCGTTGGCCATCACCAACGCACAGCTAAACGAAGCTATCGACGTTCTAGCCGCCGGCATCGCTTCACTGTAACTTGCCAAAACCTGAAACTTTTTGGCGCAGGTTCGCTGCTGCACTAATTTCTTCGAACGTAGTGTTCTCGCCATTCCTGATTTGGGCGGCCTTTTCAGCACTTGGCCCAATTGACCTCGCTCAGTGGCTCTTCAGTGCATTTGTTTTGGTTGCATTCAGTGAGGCAATCATGGTGGTGGCGATTTTCGTGGTGGCCTATCCGGTAGAGCGTTGGTTGGTGAAACCCAATGCGTCAACGGCATCGAGTGCTTCGATTTATTTGCTAATCGGAATCGCCGCAATCGCTTTGAGTTTTGCTCTCGTCTTCGCAAGCATTGGTGGAGTCATTGACCTTGGCTGGTTGCCTGCTTATCTATTTTTCGGCTCAATGATCGGCACATTCACAGCGTTCTTCGCGCGGTTTATTTATCCGAGAGTTTTGCGTCTTTTGACCGGCGCAAAAGCCGAGCCGAGCGAGACTATTTAATCGAAGCTAGACGCTTTGCCTTAATTGACGAGCGAATCTGAATCACTAGCACGATGGCGATTGCCAGCAAGAAGACACCGATTCCAATTACGTTTGCCTCACCAGGCAGACCCTTTGATGCAGCGGTGTAAACGAACTTAGGAAAAGTTTCGGTTGGCCCAGAGTTGAAGTAGGTGATGATGAAGTCATCGAAGCTCAGCGCGAATGCAAGAAGCGCAGCAGCCATGATGCCCGGTAGCAATAGCGGAAACGTGACCTTCCAGAAAACTTGGCTCGGTGAGCCGTAGAGGTCGGTTGCGGCCTCTTCGAGAGCTGGGTCGAGGCTGGCGACTCGAGCCTTTACGGTGACAACAACGAAGCTGAGGCAGAACATCACGTGAGCGATGACGATGGTGGTAAAGCCCATCTCGGTGCCAAAGTTGAAGAACTGCGCGGCCAAGCCAGCGCCGAGCACGAGCTCAGGTGTTGCCATTGGCAAGAACAACAACAGGCTGACGGCCGAGCGAAACTTGAAGCGGTAGCGAACCAGCGCGATTGCGATCATGGTTCCTAGGGTCGTCGCGATGAAGGTCGAGATCAGGCCAATCGAAATCGATGTGCCAAAGGCCGCACAAACACCCTGAGCTTCGCAGACGCTCGTCCAGTTATCGAAGGTGAAACCGCGCCAAGCAATGTTGCTGCGGCGGTAGTCGTTGAACGAGAAGACAAAGGTGAAGGCAATCGGAATGAGCAGGTAGGTGAAGGCAAGAACCGCGTAAACCGGAAGCGCATATTTGCCGAACGAAAACTTTCTCATAGCAGGTCGTCCGTTCCGCTCTTGCGAACATAGAACGTGACAAGCAGCATGATTGCACCCATCAGAATTACCGAGAGCGCTGAGGCTGTTGGGTAGTCATAGCTCTTCAAGAACTTTGACTCAACCACGTTGCCGAGCATCGAGGTCTGGGTGCTTCCGAGAAATAGCCCGGATGCATTGACGTAGTCGCCGGCAATCGGAATGAACGTCAACAGCGTTCCAGAAACAATGCCAGGCATTGAAAGTGGAAGGGTTACTTTTCTGAAAACGCGGCGAGGGTTTGCATAGAGGTCTGCCCCGGCCTCGAGATAGCGAACGTCGAGACGCTCGAGGCTTGTGTAAAGCGGCAGCGTCATGAACGGAATGAAGTTGTAAGTCAAACCGAAGATAACCAAGAACGGGGTTCCCACGAGATACTGATCGCTGGCGAGAACACCGATGCTCTGCAGGGTTGTGACTATCCATGATTCGTTAGAGAAAATCTGCTTCCAGGCAAAAGTTCTCAAGAGAAACGAGATGAAAAACGGTGCAATAACCAGAGTCAGCATCAAGCTCTGAATTAGCGGAAAACGACGAGCCTTCACGCCAATGAAATATGCCAACGGATAGCTGATGAGCAGTGCCGCGATGGTTGCGAAGAATGCATATATGAACGAACGAGCAACCTGCTCGCCATATTGGCTAATGACGTTGAAGTAGTTGCCGATTTCGAAGCCGTATTGGTAGACCGGAATTCCGGTTGAATAGTCGATGGTCTGCAGCGATGTGAGCACGAGCGAGAAAAGCGGGGCAACGTAGAAAATCGCTAGGTAGAGCAAGCCCGGCGCGAGCAAAAGCAATGCCACTTTTGCACTGCCCTTAGATGGCGAACTTGCCTTGTGCGGCTTTGGTCCGCCAGAATGCCCGAATGCTGCGATTGCCATGACTAGGCGACCGGTTCGTGCTCGGCAGCAACCTCAGGAAGGTCTGCTAGACCGAACGAGTGCTCGACTTTCCAGCTCACCCAAACATGTGCACCGAGCTCGATAACTGGGCTCTTGCCAATGTTCTGGGCGAACACAGTGACGTTTCCGACGTTAGGAATCTCGATTAGGTACTGGTTGCTAACACCGGTGAAGCGAATGTCGATGATCTCGCCAGGGCCAATGAGGTTATGGTCTGCGCCGAGGTTTGGCTTCTCTTCGTGAAAGAAAGCCTTCTCTGGTCGAACGCCAATAGCGATGGTTCCGGTGTGCTTTTCAGCGCGTTCTTTCGGAACCGAAATCTTCGAGCCAGCCACGTCGATAGCGACGGTTGCGGCGTTAGGAGTCTCGGCTTTTCCGACAAATAGGTTTGACTGGCCCAAGAACTTTGAAACGAAAACAGTCTTTGGTCGGTCATACAACTTTTCAGGAGCACCCATCTGCTCGATGTGTCCCTTGTTCATAACCGCGACGGTGTCAGCCATATCCATGGCTTCTTCTTGGTCGTGAGTAACGTGCAAGAAAGTCAGGCCAACTTCCATCTGAATTGCCTTCAACTCGATCTGCATCTGACGACGAAGCTTTAGGTCAAGAGCACCGAGTGGTTCGTCGAGCAACAACAGCGATGGTCGGTTGACCAGAGCGCGAGCAAGAGCAACGCGCTGCTGCTGGCCACCAGAAAGCTGTGCTGGTCGACGGTTGGCCAAGTGGCCTAGTTCAACTAGATCGAGTGACTTCTGAGCCTTGACCAACGGGTCATCGATCTTGCGCTGACGCAAACCGAAAGCAACGTTCTCGAGAACAGTCATGTGCGGAAACAGTGCATAACTCTGAAACACGGTGTTCACCGGACGCTGGTATGCCTTGGTTTCGGTTACGTCTTTGCCACCGATAAGAATCTGACCGATCGTTGGCTGCTCAAGACCGGCAACCAAACGAAGAGTTGTGGTTTTGCCGCAACCAGATGGACCAAGCAACGCGAAGAATTCGCCGGCCGGAATCTTTAGGTCGAGACCTTCGATTGCAGTGAAACCAGGAAACTCCTTGCGGATTCCAACTAGTTCTAGATCAGCGCCTCTAGCGATGAACTCGGTTGCCAACGCCCTATGCTCCGAGAAGAACGTCTTGGAAGGCCTGCGAGAACTTCACCGACTCCTCAGCTGACAACGCACGGAATCCGTGGGTGTTCTTCAAGAAATCTTCGCTCGGGAAGATCAACTGGTTCGAAGCCAATGCCGGGTCAATCTTCATAGCCTCTTCTTGAGCACCAACCACTGGAGTTACGTAGTTCACCCAAGCGGCAAGCTCAGCGGCCACCTTTGGGTCGTAGTAGTAGTTGATCAGTTCTTCAACGTTTGCCTTGTGGGTCGCACCCATCGGCACGACGAAGCTGTCTGCCGAAATGGTGGTTCCGCTCTCAGGAATGAAGAAGCCGTACTTCTCAGTCTCTGCGCTTAGGTTGAGCTGAACGGTGTCGCCCGACCATGCGATAGCGGCGATGGTGTCGCCGTTCTCAAGGTCTTCTGAATAGCTGTTGCCCTTGATGCGAGCAACCTGGCCGTCTGAAACCTTGCCTGCAAAGAAGTCGATTGCGTTCATGAACGCATCTTCTGTGAGGCTGCTCTCGCTTGTGATGTCGATGCCCTGCGCCATCAAGATGAGACCGATGGTGTCGCGCATTTCTGAAAGAACGCCGACGCGACCCTTTAGCGCTGGGTTCCAAAGATCTTCAAGGCTGGTTGGTGCGTCTTTGCCAGTTGCCTTCTTGTACTCAGCCTTGTTATAAGTGATGCCGACCAAGATTCCCTGGTATGGCATTGAGTAGTCACGGTTAGGGTCGTGCGCTGCTCCAAGATATGCCGGTGCAAGGTTTGCCTTGTTTGGAATGTTCGCTGCGTCGTACTTCTGAACGAAGCCTGACTGAATCCACTTAGCTGCCATCCACTCGGTTGGGCAAGCTACGTCTGCACCGATGTCTTGACCCTTAGCTAGCTGCTTCTGCACCTTGCTGAAGTAAGTGTCGTTGTCGTCGATTTCGATTTTGTACTCAACCTTGATTCCGGTTTGAGCTTGGAACTTCTGAAGAGTTGGGTAGTTGCCGCTGTCGTCTTCATCCATGTATAGCGACCAGTTGTGCCAGATGAGTGACTTCTCGCTTGCAGAAAGATCTTTGGCTGGAGTCAGCGCGGTCTTTTCTGCCGCTGGAGCACAGGCCGCCAGAGTAAGTGCAGTCGCAGAAGCACCGAGTCCAGCTAGCGCTGTTCTTCGAGTTACTTGCGATGACTTAATGGCAGACACTAGCTGCTTGAACATTGGGTCTTGGTGGATTGAGTCCTTCATGGGAGCTCCTTCAATCGAACGGGCAACGATGCCCAGCCAACAACAAAGACGCAAACTGCGCTCGTTGCCAATACTACCACAATTTTGGGGCTCGACAGACACTTATTTGGCAATCGAGAAGACGTTTTTGCCGAGGCCAAGGCAAAGACTAGGCTTGGCAATTGGCGGCAACGTGGCCGCCCTGAAACGGAGAATCATGAAGGTCGCAGTACCTGCCGAAGTCAAAAACAACGAATTTCGCGTTGCCATCACCCCATCTGGAGTTCACGAGCTAGTCAAAGCCGGACACCAGGTTTTCGTTCAGTCGGGTGCCGGAATCGGATCAGCCATTAGCGATTCAGAGTATGAAGCCGAAGGCGCAACAATTTGCCCTGACGCGGCTTCGACCTGGGCGGCTGGCGACATGGTTCTAAAGGTGAAAGAACCGATTGCCAAAGAATATGGTTTCTTGCGCGAGGGTTTGATTCTCTTCACCTACCTTCACCTTGCAGCAGACCGACCTCTGACCGACGCGCTGCTCACAAGCAAGGTCACCTCGATTGCCTATGAGACAGTTCAGCTGCCTTCACGTTCGCTTCCGCTGCTCGCCCCAATGAGTGAGGTTGCCGGAAGACTCGCTCCTCTCGTTGGAGCTCAAACGCTGATGCGCCAAAACGGCGGCAACGGAATGCTAATGAGCGGCGTGCCTGGCACTCGCCCAGCTCGCGTCACCGTGATTGGCGCGGGTGTTGCCGGAGCCAACGCTGTTGCAATTGCAATCGGCATGGGTGCAGAAGTAACCGTGCTCGACACTAACCTTTATCGTCTGCGCGAACTTGACGACTTCTATGCTGGCCGACTTCGCACAATCGTGAGCAACACCTACGAACTGCAGCGATCAGTTGTTGACGCCGACTTGGTTATCGGTGCGGTTTTGATTCCTGGAGCAAAGGCTCCAAAGTTGGTTACCAACGAAATGGTTAGCAAGATGAAGCCAGGCAGCGTCTTGGTAGACATCGCAATTGACCAGGGCGGTTGCTTCGAAGACTCACACGCAACGACTCACGCAGAGCCAACCTTCAAGGTTCACGAGAGCACCTTCTATTGCGTAGCCAACATGCCTGGAGCTGTTCCTCATACCAGCACCTATGCGCTAACTAACGCGACGTTGCCATATGTGCGCGCGATAGCAAACCGCGGATGGCAAGAAGCCTGCTCTGTCGATGGCGCCCTCGCTCTCGGCTTGAACTCGCACGACGGTGTCTTGTTGAACGCCGGAGTTGCAGAGGCTCATGGTCTTGTTGCAGAAGAGCCTGCTTCGGTTCTCTAACCAAACCGGGCAACGCGAAACTGAACACTTCGGCCGGCTGGCCGTGGCCTAACACCTGCGCGCTGGCTAAACCACTGCCGCTTGCGGCTGTCTGCCTGGCAGCATGACCGAGCATGGTTGCATCGATGGGGTCGGGCGTTCCAACCAGAATTCGCAATGCCACGTTGCTTAGCAAAGCTCGACTGACTCCGACCAGGTTCTGATTGGTCATAATCAGGTGCATGTTTGCGCTTCTGCCACGAGCAGAGATTGCTGCGAGCACTGGCGCAGCGTTCTTGATTTTCGCAAGCAGATGGCCAAGCTCATCAATCGCAATGACTAATGGCACCTTCGATCTTTTGCCAAGCTCACGATCACCAAGTTCGGTTTCGAGACTTTCTAAGAGCCTCTCGGAATTTGCAATGTCGTGATCGCTTGCGAATTGCAGGGACATGTCAGCAAATTCACCAAGCCCGTCTCCCCCTTTGAAATCTATGCAGACCAATTTCATTTCGGAGTCAGAGGCGAGCAGTTGCCTTAGCACTGAGCGAAGCAATTCGGTTTTGCCGCTGCCGGTTGAGCCAACGAAAATTGCGTGCGGGCCATCTTGCGAAAGAGACCTAAAAACAATGCGCTGACTATTGAACCCGAGTGCAAACGCGAGCGACGAATCAGACAGTTTGTAGGTTGCGTCAAGAAATTGCTTCTCGGGCTCACTCGGTTCACCCGATTCGGCAAGGCGCTCAAAGATCAGATCTGCTTGCTCGCGTGACCAAAGAATTTCTGCGCGCGGCATTCGATAGTCATCTAGCCAAACTCGGTTGCCAACCACTCTGACTTCGGTTTGAGGTGACAGCTTTGGCAGCCGCGATTGTCGAAGCTTCAGCAAAGCAGCAATCACCAACGTGAATGCGCTGCTGCCAAGCAAGAAATAGTTTTGCGAGGTAGCCGCGAGCATCGCGCCATAAGCCAGCGAGGGCAAGAACCACAGAAGTTGCACGCAAACACTCTGTCGCTTGCGCGAGCATCCGTGTTTTCTTTTCAGAAAACTGTGGAGAAGTAGCGGCTAGTTGCCGATATAAGACATCACGTGCTTGACGCGCGTGTAGTCCTCGAAGCCGTAGTTCGACAGGTCCTTGCCATAGCCCGAGTGACGGAATCCACCGTGAGGCATCTCGGCAACCAACGGAATGTGGGTGTTGATCCAGACACAACCGAAGTTGAGGCCCTTCGAGAAGCGCATTGCGCGGCCGTGATCTTTGGTCCAAACCGATGAAGCAAGGCCGTACTGCACATCGTTTGCCCAGCGCATTGCCTCGTCGTCGTTTGTGAACTTCTGCACGGTGACAATCGGGCCGAAGATCTCGCTCTGAATGTGCTCGTCGTTCTGCTTCAAGCCAGAAAGCACGGTTGCCTCGAAGAAGTAGCCGCCGTTGTCTGCAATGGCAACACCGCCGGTCTCGATCTTGGCGTGGTCTGGCAGTCGGTCGATGAACCCCTGAACTCGATCGAGCTGGTTGACGTTGTTAACCGGGCCAAACAAGATGTCGTCACGCGAAGGCTGACCGGTTGTCGCATTTGCCTTGACGCTGGTTGCCAGTTTTGCAACGAACTCGTCGTGCACTGACTCGTGCACCAGCATGCGGGTCGCTGCGGTGCAGTCTTGACCAGCGTTGAAGAAACCGGCAACGGTCAACTGAGCAACGGCTGCGTCGAGGTCGGCGTCGGCAAAAATGATGACAGGTGCCTTGCCGCCAAGTTCTAGGTGAACGCGCTTCAGATCTAGTGCTGCCGACTTGGCAACTTCCATTCCTGCGCGCACAGAACCCGTGATGGCAACCATCTGAGGAATCTTGTGTTCGACGAGCGCGCGACCGGTGTCGCGGTCACCAGTGACTACGTTGAACACACCGGATGGCAAGAATTCAGATGCAATCTCTGCAAGCAGCAGGGTCGATGCAGGTGTGGTGTCTGAAGGTTTGATGACGATTGTGTTGCCTGCTGCAAGCGCAGGTGCGAACTTCCAGGTCGCCATGTTTAGCGGATAGTTCCAAGGCGTGACCTGACCAATGACACCGATTGGTTCGCGGCGAATAGAAGAAGTGTGGTCTTTCGCATACTCGGCGGTTGCGATGCCCTGCAAGTTTCGTGCAGCACCTGCGAAGAAGCGAATCTGGTCAACAGAGACCAAGACTTCGTTCTCGATTAGCGACGGGCGTGGCTTTCCGGTGTTCTGCGATTCGACATCGGCCATCTCTTCGGCCCGCGCCTCGAGTGCATCTGCGATTCGGAACAGCGCCAATTGACGTTCTGCCGGAGTGGTCTGCGACCAAGACTCGAATGCCTTGTCGGCGACCTTGTATGCGTGATCGATGTCTGCCTCGTTGCTCAGCTGTGCTGTGGCATAAGGTTTGCCGGTCGCCGGGTCAAAGATCTCGCTGGTCTGACCAGACTTTGCATCTACATATTCGCCATTGACGAAGTTCTTCAGCTGCTTGAGCGACATCGCTCACTCTCCTTTGAGTCTGCACCCCTATCCGGCCGATTGGTCGGTCGTTGGGATGCGAAAGATTCCGATATCAAAACCTTATTACTTCGAGGTCAGATTTGCGAAAACGCAGACAATTTGCCCATCTAGTGACCTTTTCGTTATCAAAATCGGCAAAACGCTACGGATTCGTTTGCGAAATGCCCAATTGAGTGCCAAAATCGAACCATGCTAAGAACCGCAGTCAAATCAGCGACTATCGATGAGGTCTCAAAATCAATCATCGAGCAGTTGCAGTTCGATGGCCGCCGTTCATACGCCGAAATCGGCAAAGCAGTGGGTTTGAGCGAAGCGGCAGTGCGCCAGCGAGTTCAAAAACTCACGGATGCTGGCGTGCTGCAGATTGTCGCAGTGACCGACCCAATGCAGCTTGGCTTCTTTCACCAGGCAATGATTGGCATTCGCTGCACCGGCGACACCCGAGCAATCGCAGAAAAGATTGCCGCACTCGCTGAGACCGATTACGTGGTGCACACAGCAGGAAGTTTTGACATTTTGGTTGAGGTGATCTGTGAAAACGATGACGAATTCATAGAACTACTCAACTCAAAAATCCGGTCGCTGCCCGGAGTTACTTCAACCGAGACATTTGTCTACTTGAAGTTGCACAAGCAGTTCTACAACTGGGGAACGCGATGATGCGCCCCCACACAAAACAACAACCAATGTAAAGAGTGATATTTCATGGCAACCAAGGAGAGCCTGGTGAGCAAACTTGCTCGCGGAGTAAAAACCGCGCTCAAGCCGTCGAATGGGACGACCAATGCTAAAGCCGACCGCGCCACCCCGCTTCTAGACGCCCGCAAAGCTGGCACTGAAGCAACCCCAAAGATGCTGCAGCAGGCAGCGAAGGACAACATGTTCCTTCACTTCACCCGCCACAGCCCTTACTACACCGCCAAGGGTGAGATTCCGATCATCACCAAGGCAGAAGGTCACCACTTCTGGGACCAAAACGGCAAGAAATACTTCGATGGCATCTCGAGCTTGTTCTCGGTAAACATCGGACACGGACGCACCCGCCTTGCCGAGGCAGCAGCCAAGCAGATGAAAGAGCTTGACTACTTTCCGCTTTGGTCGCACGCACACAAGCCAGGCATCGAGCTCTCTGAGCGCTTGCTTTCTTATGCGCCGAAGAACCTGAGCCGCGTTTTCTTCACCACCGGTGGTGGCGAGGCTAACGAAACCGCATGGAAGCTGGCCAAGCAGTACTTCAAGATGATTGGCAAGCCAACCAAGCATAAGGTGCTAACCCGCGCCGTTGCCTACCACGGCACATCGCACGGAGCCCTTTCGCTGACTGGAATTCCATCCATGAAGAAGATGTTTGAGCCACTCGTGCCAAGCACCTTTAGAGTGCCGAACACCAACTGGTACCGCGCTCAAGACGACTTTGCCACCGAAGAAGAGTTCGCTCTTTGGGCAGCAAACCGTGTTGAAGAAATGATTCTGTTCGAAGACCCAGACACCGTTGCAGCGTTCATCTTTGAACCGGTGCAGAACTCAGGCGGTTGCTTCACGGCACCGAAGATCTATTTCGACCGCGTTCGCGAAATTTGCGACAAGTATGACGTGCTCATTGTTGCCGATGAAACCATCGACGGCTTTGGTCGCACCGGAACCATGTTTGCTTCAGAGCGATACGACTTTGAGCCAGACATGTTGGTGCTAGCCAAGGGCATGACCTCGGCTTACGCTCCGATTGGTGCATTGCTGATTGCAGAGAAACTGTTCGAGCCATTCAAGAGTGGCACCAACATTTTCCCTCACGGATACACCTACGGCGGTCACCCGGTTTCTTGCGCGGTTGCTCTAGAGAACCTCGACATCTTTGATGAAGAAGATCTCGTTGGCAACGTTGCTCGCAACGAAGCCGAGTTCAAGGCAACTCTCGACAAGTTGCGCGACCTGCCGATTGTTGGTGACGTTCGTGGTGCCGGTTATTTCTGGGCAATCGAATTGGTGAAAGACAAGAACACCAAAGAAACCTTCAACGACAAAGAGAGCGAGAAGCTGCTTCGCGGCATCTTGTCTCACCGCATGTTTGAAGAAGGTCTCTATTGCCGCTCGGATGACCGTGGAGACCCGGTTGTTCAGCTTGCACCGCCACTGACTATTGGTCGCGACGAATTTGTAGAGATCGAGCAGATTCTTCGTGGCTGCCTCGACGAAGCATATAAGGCGATGTAGTCGGTTGTAATTCACAACCTCAGGCTTTGGCCGGGTTTTCAACAGATTCTCTGTGAATCTTTGAGACCCGGCCTTTGTCTTATTCTGGAGAACATGAAAATGGCAGACGCAAGCATTAGCTTCGATTCACCGATTGGCCCAATCACAATCGAGGCAACCAACGAGAAGATCACCGGGCTGAGAATGGGCCAGCCCTCCCCTGACTTCGGCTCAAGCAAGGTCTTGCGCGAGGCGAAAAAGCAGTTGCAGGCTTACTTTGCCGGCAAACTGACCAAGTTTGACTTACCGGTTGATT
>JAGOAI010000048.1 GCA_017983965.1 Rhodoluna sp.
GAAAGCCTTCTGCGTTAGCGATAACGGTTGGCTCTCCACCCTCAAGCACGCTAACCGCGCTGTTGGTGGTGCCAAGGTCGATGCCTACTGCACGTGCCATGTGTCGTTCCTCTTTCTTTTGGGCTTGTGGCCCTTTGTTTTGCTGTTGGGCCCAGAAACCTGAGCCTCGTTGACTCAAGTTTCGGTCGCGATTTCAAATTTGTCAAGCATTTTTGGCCAAAGTTGAGTGATGTTCACTCAACTCTCAGAATTGGGCAATTCGTTATACAAAACTCACGGATGGGCGGCCGCGCTGCCATAAGTTGTCGTTATGACTTCCAAAGGCGCAAGAACTAAGAAACGTGGCACATTCGCATGGGCACTCTGGGATTGGGCCGAGCAGCCATACCCGACCATCATGCAGACCTTCATATTTCCGGTCTACTTGACTGGAACGGTCGCACAGATCGAGAGCCAGGCTGAGGTTCAACTTGGAATCGCGACGGCAATAGCCGGAATCATTCTCGCTCTGATCGCACCGGTTCTCGGTCGCAGGTCTGACGACAATGGTCGTCGCAAGTTCTGGCTGATGTTCAACACCTACCTTTTGGTTGGCATCATGGTTGCCAGTTTCTTTGTGAAGCCATCCGCAGAATTCTTCATACTCGGCCTAGTTCTTTATGGAGCCGGAAGTGTCATTCAAGAGGCTGCACTGATTAACTACTACGCGATGCTCAAGTCGGTCACTACCGAGAAAAACATTGGCCGCGTTTCGGGTTATGCCTGGGCATTGGGCTACGCTGGCGGAATTGTTCTGCTTGTCATTTCTCTAGCTGGTTTCATTCTTGCGAGCACACCTTGGTTGGGAATTGGCAAAGAGGATGCAGTCAATATTCGAGCTGTATTCCTCTTCAGCGCGGCCTGGACTGTGATTTTCTCGATTCCTCTAATGCTCCGCGTTCCTGAGATTGCAAAGAATCCAAATGCACGAAAAGAAACTATCTGGCAGTCATACCAATCGATTTGGGCCCAGCTGAAGTCCCTTCGCGCCCAAGCACCTGAGACCTTGAAGTTCTTAATTTCGTCCGCTATTTATCGCGATGGCCTTGCCGGGGTGTTCACCTTTGGTGCGGTATTGGGAACGCTTGCGTTCGGATTTTCTTTTGAAGATGTAATCATCTTTGGAATCGCCGCAAATATTGTTTCTGGAATCGGCGCTGTCATCGGTGGCCGACTAGATGACATCTTCGGCAGCAGAACCATCATCATTGCTTCGCTAGTCGGACTTATCTTTTCAGGCTCAGCCGTGTTCTTCTTCTATGACTACGGGGTAATCACTTACTGGATCGGGGGCTTGGCGCTTTGCTTGTTCGTTGGCCCAGCCCAGGCATCTAGCCGAACCTTCGTGTCTCGCTTTACTCCGGCAGGGCGTGAGGGTGAAGTCTTCGGGCTTTACCAGTTCACCGGACGTGCCGTCAGCTTTATGTCTGGCACTTTCTGGGCGCTTTCGATAACGATTGCCAACAATCTCCTCGGCGTCAAGAACGCGACCATCTGGGGAATCTGGGGATTGATGCTGATTCTCGTTGTCGGTTTGTTCTTGCTCACCCGGGTGCACCCACGACCAACAGTTCTAGAGAGCAACTAAGTTCGACAACTTGTAGAATTGTGCAATGACTAAACGCGCAAGACAACAGGGTGAGCTCGAGAACCTAGTGCTCGATGTTCTCTGGGATGCCGACCAGCCACTCACGTCGAACGAAGTTCTCGTTCGATGCAACGTTGACAGCGATCTTGCGCTCACCACAATTCTCACGGTGCTGTCGCGTCTAGTCGACAAAGAGCTTGTCGAGCGAACTTCTGGCGAAGGGCGCTCTAACCTGTTCGCTGCAGCCAACAGTCGCGAAGAACACACCGCACGTCAATTGCTCGAGCTCATCAACGACTCTTCGAATCAAGCTCTGACGCTTTCGCATTTCACCGCGGGGCTGAGCAAGAAGTCAGTCGCTGCACTAAAGAAACTTCTCAACGAAAAATAGTTTGTGAAGCCCGCGCTAGTTTTAGTGCCGCTCGCACTCGAGTGGGTGGTTATTGCTTCAACCATCGCACCCTTGTGGCTTGGCTTTTTTACCAAGCGACCACGATTTGGAATTGCCGCCTGGCTAACTCTCTTTTTGTCGGCAATTATTGCAACTGCAACCGCTATTTTGATTTCGGTCTGGTCTGTCATCGATAACTTCGCCAATTTGGAGCAGCACCGCCAGAATCTTTTTCTGACTGTCGTCTTTAGTGTCTTGCCTTGGTTGCTCTTCGCAATGGCCGGCATCGCCATCAATTTGATCAATATCAAACTCGATCCGATTGTCTCGAAGTTCAAGCAGCTGTTCGCATCCCCGGTTTTGCCTGGCAAGAGGTTTCGAAACTTCGAGGGTGTGCCGGTCGAATCAATCGACATAGACATCTTCTTTGCCCTCGCTGTCGCGAAGCCATCCAAGAAGATTCTGATATCACGCGCCGCAATCGAGCAGCTAACCGATCAGCAGCTCGAGGCAGTGCTTTGGCACGAATATGCCCACCTGAAGGCTCACCACAACGGCCTTCGACGGTTCGTGCGCATCGTCGAAACGCTAACCGGGTTCGTTCGTGCTTCGAAAGTGATGAGCCACGAGATTGATCGCCTTTGTGAGGTTGCTGCCGACCAGTTCGCAGCTAAACGCGTCAGCCCCGAGCTGCTCAAGGCGGCCAGGGCCAAGTTCGACTAACTAAATAGCTCTTCTGCCAGAATCTCGCCAGGCTGAACGCCCCTGGCTATTGCGAATACGGCCGAGCCGACCGGAGTTGTCCATTGGTTTAGCAGATCAAACTCAGCCAATCGCTTCTGAACTGGCAGGTATTGCTTGGTTAGGTCTCGTGCATAGGCTGTCCAGAGCAGGCCCGATTCAAGTTCGCCAGGCTTATCGCCTTGAACTTGATAGTTAAATGGGCGCCTGAAGAAGCGTTCGCCAAGGTCAGCGGCAGAAGCCCTGCGCACGTGAGCAAAGGTCGGAATGACATCTAGCCCATTCGGCTTCTTGGCGTTGAAGTCGAGAAAGTCATATTCGTTGGTCTTGCCCAATGGGGCGCCGGTGTCTAGGTGTCGGCCAATGACATCTTCTTTCGCGTCGCGACCGAGTTTGTCCCAGGTGTCTAAATTCATGCGAATGCGGCGAAGCACCAGTTGCGTGCCACCAACCGCCCAGTTTGGACCATCGGCGATCCAGACGAGGTTGTCAAAATCTTCGGTGCCGAGATCGGGGTTGTCAGTGCCATCAACCTGACCCATTAGGTTGCGTTGAGTTTTGCCTTCTGTGCTGGTTCCAATGGCGTTGGTGAAGCCGGGCTGAATCCACTTTGACGTTGCAAAGGTTGAACTGTCGCGAATCAGAATTCGGGTGACGTGACTAAGAATTTGAAGATCGTCGGCTGAAACATGGATAAGCACGTCGCCACCACAATATTTCTCGTCGAGCCTGTCAATTTTGAAACTTGGCAATTCGGCGAAACCGACCGGAGCCTTTGCTTCGAGGTTGAGTTTCTTGAAAAGGGTCGGCCCGAATCCCAGCGTCACGGTCAAGTTTGCTGGGCCAACGACAAGTTCAGGATGAGGATCTGCCAACGCCGACTGACCGCTGCACAGCCGCGAGATGTCATCGGTTAGCAAAACCATCCAGCGCAGCATGTCGTCGCTGCTGACGCCTGGCAATAATTCAAATGCAAGAAAGTTTGAATGAGCTTGGGCTTTGCTCTCTATGCCTGCTTGGTGCTTGCCCGCCCAGTTGGTCTTGCGCTTAGCTAGCGCCGTTTCATTGGCCAGGGCTGCCTCGGTGTATCCGCGCTTGTATGCATCAGCAACCGCTGCACCACTCGCCGTCGCAACTGTTCCGGCAGCGCCAGCGGTGGCTAGCGATCCGAGAATAATTTGACGGCGAGTGAGCATTTTGCGAATTAGTTGCTTGACTCTGGCATAGGCATTGGTGACGGGTCGTAGTCTTCGTCGCCTGACTCGCTGGTCTTAGCAATCATCTCTGGCAGAACAATGTCATCTGCACCATCAAACTTCAAAGTGAGGTTTACTTTTGTGCCAACCAAGATTGCTTCGGTTAGGCCCATGAGCATTACGTGCAAACCGCCTGGCTCTAGAGAAACTGTCTCGCCCGGCTTGATTTCAATGCCGCCTTCTTTTTTGCTCATGACGCCATCAACAACTTGGTGGGTCTCAATCATCGGTGCAATTTCGCTGCTACCGCCGATTAGGGTCACGGTCTTGTCGCTGTTGTTGGTGATCTGCATGAATACGCCGGTCATTCCGCCTGCGTGGTCTGAGTACTCTGAAGCTCGAACCCAAGCGCCGGTTACCTCAACCTTGCCGGTTTCAGCAGGGGCGCAGGCCGCAAGCGAGAAGACCATGGCCGGAACCATTAGCAAGGCGATAAGTGCCTTCTTGAACATTTTTCTCCTTAGTTGTAGGTGAGATAACTCACTCTACAAATTGTAGAACATTACTTTGCGTTTGTTGAGCGCTTTCGACGATAAATGAAGGCCAGGGCTCCAACTGTTGCCAGGCCGACAATCGACAAGAAAACGATTGTCCAGTCTTGTGTTTGCGAAGAGTGACCGGTTTCAGTTGAGGGTGCCGGAGCAATGACATTCATATCTTCTTCGCCGACAGAAAACGAGAAAGATCCTTCAATCGGATGACCGTCTGCCGAGACGACTCGATAAACCACCGAGTAGCTTCCACTTGGGGCTGACTGATCTAACCGAGTTGATACGTTCGCGCCAGAGACAACAACTGTTTGATCATCAATACGTTCGCCGGCTGCGCCGGTTACCAAGATTTGGTTCGCCTCTTCTGAGCCATCGACAATCAATATGTTCTCTGCGAACTCAAGATTCACACTCTCAGGAATCACGTCGAGAACTGCACCTGCTGCAGGGTCAGAAGAGAGTAGGTCAGCGTGAGCTCGAGCGCTTAGGGGAGCAGTCAGTGTCAATGCGAGTGCTAGCAAAATAGCCAGCAGCGCACCGGGCGCTCGTTGAGGAGCACGCAAAACCTTCATGAAACTAGTTCTGTTCTAGAGGTTCGTTGCCTACGTCGGTGCGATAGAAGTTCATGTATGAACGTGAAGCG
>JAGOAI010000014.1 GCA_017983965.1 Rhodoluna sp.
GCGCCTTCTTGCTTGCCGATTTCGATGTAGCTCAAGATCTTCTCGAGCTGGTCGTTAGAGGCCTGCGCACCAATCATGGTGGCGGTGTCTAGCGGGTTGCCCTGGATGATTGCCTTGGTGCGAACCATTACGTCAGCCAAGAACTTGTCATAGATCGGTGCGTCAATGAGTGCACGTGAAGGACAGGTGCAAACCTCGCCCTGGTTCAACGCGAACATGTTGAAGCCCTCGATGCACTTGTCATAGAACGCGTCGTTCTCGTCTGCGATGTCGCGGAAGAAAATGTTCGGTGACTTTCCACCAAGTTCCAAAGTGACAGGGATGATGTTCTCTGATGCATACTGCATGATCAAACGACCGGTTGTGGTTTCACCGGTGAATGCAATCTTTGCGATGCGACGTGATGATGCAAGTGGCTTTCCGGCTTCGACACCGAAACCGTTGACGACGTTTACAACGCCGGCAGGAAGCAAGTCTGCAATCAATTCCATCAGGTACAAGATCGATGCAGGAGTCTGCTCAGCTGGCTTTAGAACTACACAGTTTCCTGCTGCGAGTGCTGGAGCAAGTTTCCAGACGGCCATCAAGATTGGAAAGTTCCAAGGAATGATCTGACCAACAACACCTAGTGGCTCGTGAAAGTGATATGCCACTGTGTCGTGGTCAAGCTCACCGATTGAACCTTCTTGTGCACGGATGGTTCCTGCAAAGTATCTAAAGTGATCGATTGCAAGTGGAATGTCTGCTGCCATGGTCTCGCGAACTGGCTTGCCGTTATCCCAGGTTTCTGCAACTGCAATCTTCTCTAGGTTCTGTTCCATGCGGTCTGCAATCTTGTTCAAGATGATTGCGCGCTCGGTTGCAGAGGTCTTGTTCCAAGTCTTCGCTGCTGCGTGTGCAGCGTCGAGTGCCTTGTCGATGTCTTCTGCGTTGCCTCGAGCTACCTCACAGAAAACGCGGCCGGTAACCGGGGTGACGTTTTCGAAGTATTGACCTGATGAAGGAGGAACATACTTTCCGCCGATCCAGTGGTCGTAACGAGGCTTGAATTCCATTACCGAGCCGGCTTGGCCCGGTTGTGCGTAAACGCTCATTGCTCTGTCCTTTCGAAGCCGACACCGTTGTCAGCGTTCATAGTTGGCAATTTACGCCTGCAAACCCCCTAGAAAACAGGCCAAACCCCGCTACTAGCCGTAAGCAATCAGAACGGCTAGTTGGCCACCTAGCCATATGGACAGGTGGCTAGTTTTGGGCGTATTCTTCGAAATATGAACGCTGATGTTCGAACCGATGTCTCGCTTGGCAGGCGCTCGCCTAACGCCAAGACGCGAGTAGTTGTTGCCGACCGAAACGTCATTACCCGAGTGGGCATCCGGTCGATTCTTGAACGAAATTCGGGAATGGCCGTTGTCGCAGAGGCCACCACCTATGAAGCTGCTCTCGATGCAGTTGATGAACACAGCCCGGATGTTTTGATCATCGACCTCGACCTTGGCGATGACACAACCCGCGGTTTGAAACTCTGCGAAGAAATTGTTGATCGTTTTCCGGCAACGAAAATTTTGATTCTTGCTCAGACGCTCAGCGAATTCATCGTGGTTGAGGCGCTGCGTCGAGGCGCAAACGGATATCTGTGCAAAGACGAGGTCAAGGCTGACGAACTAGGCAAAGGCGTGAAGGCCGTGCAAGACGGCGAGACCGTTCTTGGCAAAGGCGTTGGCAACATGGTTGCCAGGGGTCTTGGTTCGACTCGCGGGGCAACCGAACACCTAACCGACCGTGAATTGTCTGTAATCAAACTTGTCGCTCAAGGCATGAGCAACAAACAGATTGCCCACGAAATTTTCTTGAGTGAGAGCACGGTGAAGTTTCACCTGCAGAATGCATCGAAGAAATTGAACGCACATCGCCGCGCAGAAATTGTTCACCGCGCAACTGCGGCCGGTTTGCTCTAAGAGCGCTTAGTCAGCGCCGCCCGCGCCACCGTCAGATGAACCTGAGTCGCCTGCATCTGCGCCAGAAGTTTCGGTCGAGTCGCCAGTTGCAGTTTCGTCAGACTGCTCGGCGTCTTCAGAGTCTTTGGCTTCGTCTTCGTAAAGGTCTGCCCACTTGTCTTCATATTGGTCATCGTTGGTAGTCGTGCCAATTTCGCGCTCTAGCGCGGTGAGGTCGGTGTTTGGGCTGAAGTACTTCAGCTCGCGAGCCACCTTGGTGTTCTTAGCTTTTTGACGGCCACGCCCCATGGCGAGCCCCCTAACGAATTTCAGGCCGAGCCAAAACCGACTCGGGAACTAATTAGAAACAAAATCTGCCGTTAGTTTAGCAGAGCAGCCCCAAGGGCTAAGGGCGCGAGCGCGGCTGTGAAGGGCAAGAGCAGGTTGGCGACCAGGTTGATTGCGGCCTTGAACACCTGCTTCGCCCGAACGAATTCAACCGTCTGCCCAGCGAAGGTGCTGAAGGTCGAAAGCCCGCCGCAGATGCCGGCGACAACCAGTGGGTTTGCCGACTGACTGCCGATCAACTCGAAGCCGGCTAGCAGCGAAGCGACGGTGTTCGCAAAAAGAATTCCCCAAGGCAACCAGCCTGTCCAGCGGCTTAGCGCGAGTCGAAGCACCGATGCAAAGCCGCCGAATAGCGCGACGCCAAGAGCGAGAGCTAGCGAGTTCATTTCGTGGCCATCCGTGAACCTAACTTCAAGCCGACAAAGTAGGCGAGCAAGCCGAGTGCGAACATCACCACGATCGCGAGCCAACTGAAGGTTCCATAGAACTGCCAAAGGGCGATGCCGCTCATAGTCGTGAAGCCGCCGCAGAAACCGACTGCCCAAAATGCTTTGCGGTTTTCTGTGTTGAACCAGGCGTCACCGTTGACGAAGCCGAGCAACGCGGTGCCGAGAATGTTGGCGACCCAAAGCATGGTGACCATGTCGAATATGTCACCGAGCAACCAGCGCAAGAGCGTGCCAGACGCGCCGCCAACGAAAGTCAGCGATATCGCGCGCGGTGTGAGTTGCATCGCTACTTCTTGACGTTTACTTTCTTGCGACGGCCGCCGAGGTTGAAGGTCGAGAGCAATCCGAGGGCCAAGAATCCGCCGGCAACCCATCCGGTGGTTTTAACGCCTTCGGTGAAACCTTCGCGAGCCTGAATCTGAATGTCAGTTGCAAGATCTTCTGGCATGCCAATTGATTGCAAGTACTGCGGCATGCTCGGCAAGATTGCTCCGGCCGAATCGACAACCAACTGTGAAGTGTTCTCTGCGAACACCTGAACCTGTGCTTCAGGAGCGCCCTGGAAAACCGATAGGCCTTGGATGTTTTCGGTCACGGCAAGCTGAGTGCTTGTGAACAGGGTGGTTCCGAGAACGGCGATGCCGAGTGCTGAACCGATCTGACGAACGGTGCTCTGTGAACCCGAAGCCTGGCCAATCTTGTCCATTGGCACATCGACCATGATCACACCGGTTAGCTGAGCGGTAGCAAGACCGACACCGATTCCATAGATAAAGAGGTAGCCGGCGATGCCTTGCCATCCGGTGGTTGTTGCAGCACCAATGGCGATGCCACAAACGGCAACCATTTCAAGCGCAACTCCGACGCGAACCGCGGTAACTGGCGTGACTCGACCAGAAAGCGCGCCACCGACACCCGAAGCCAAGAACGCACCACCGGCGAGCCAAAGCAAAACCAAACCACTCGAAAGCGCGTTTAGGCCGTCAACGTTTTGCAACCAAAGTGGAATAGCAAAAAGCAAACCGAACTCACCCATAGAAATGATGAGGGCCGCAATCGAACCGTTTCTGAAAGAAGCAACGTTGAAAAGTCGAAGATCGAGCAGAACATTCTTCTCTGCCTTCTCGCGTGAGCGCTCCCACAAAACGAAAATCACGGTGAAAATTACCGAAACAATTAGCGAAACGGGAATTACAGAAATCGTGTCGGTTGGCCAAGTGAAGTCACCAAGCGTGAAGGCGGTGTCGGTCTGGTTCCACCAGCCATAAACGCGACCTTCGATTAGACCGAAGACCAAGGTGCCGAACATGACAACTGAAAGCAGTGCACCGACGATGTCGAGACCACCCGCACGCTGCTCTTGCTTCGACTCGCTTACAAAAATTAAGAGACCGATGATCACCAAGATGCCGAGCGGCAAGTTAATTGCGAATGCCCAGCGCCAGGTGTCGACAACTACTGAACCAAAGTCGAGAACCCAGTCAACGGTGGTCAGCCAACCGCCGAGAACCGGACCAATCGCAACCATTCCACCGATGGTCGCACCCCAAACGGCAAATGCGATTCCGCGTTCTTTGCCCTGAAAGTTTGCGTTAACCAAAGACAGCGTCGTAGGCAAAACCATTGCACCGCCGAAGCCCTGCACGATTCGCGCAAGAATCATCGATTGTGCGCTGTCTGTTGTTCCGGCCCAAACCGAAGCAACGATGAAAATCGCAAGACCGATGATCAACATGCGCCTGCGACCGATGCGGTCTGCTAGCGAACCCCAAACCAAAAGCAGAGACGCAAAAACGAGCACGTAGCTTTCTTGAACCCACTGAATGTCGGTGCTTGTGAGCACCAAGTCTTTGATGATGGCCGGAAAAATTGTGTTGACGATGGTGCCATCGATGATGACCAGTGAGATGGCCATCGAGATAAAGACGAGGCCGATCCAGCGATTTGGGGTTTTTGTCATTGCTTTAGGCTACGGCAAGAATCGCCGAACCACCGAGCGCCAGCAGCACTCCAACCATCTGCAACCTGGCGATGCGCTCCTTTAGAACCAATCGAGCAAGGATGATCGTGCCAAGCGGATAAAGCGCAGTGAGCACGCTGACCACCGAAAGCGAACCCGATCGCAGGGCGAGAGTGAAGAAGATGTTTGCGCTCGAATCGAAGATGCCGGCAGCGACAACGCCCCACCAGAATTTGTTTGGCACCTTGGCTTTAGTGCCTTTCGCTGACTTGCGATTCTTGAGCCAGATGGCAACTAAAAAGAGGTTTAGAAAGAGAGCGCTCACCAGTCGCATCACGATGATTGAAGCTAGACCGCTGTCTGCAGGCGAGAACTTGAGCACAATCAGAATCGTGCCGATGCCTGCGCCAGCAATTGCGGCATAGAGCAAACCTCTTGCGCTAGGTCGCTTCACGTCGACTCCCGGAACGAACCCAACGAGAACCACCGCAACGAGAACCAACGCAATCGCGACCAGTGCCGTCCAACCAAATCGGTCGCCTAGAAAAAACCCGAAAACCATTGGCACAATTGCGCCGCACACGGCCGCCATCGGCGAGACGATGCTAATTGGGCCGATGGCAAGCGATGCATAGAGTGCGCTGATGCCGATTGCCGAAGCGATGCCGGCTGCTGCACCTGTGACGATTGCCTGCTGCGAGAAAGTCGCACCGATGAATGGCGCGAGCGATGACAGAAAAATAAAACCGATGAATCCGCTGACAGCGGTGACCGTGATTGAAGAAATCTTGCGAGAGGCAAGTGCGCCGAAGAAATCGGCAAAGCCATAAACCAAGGCGGTGGTGAATCCGAGAATTACTGTCAGCACACCTTCAACCTATCCGTGCTTAAAGCAAAAGCACCCCAGGCGTGAAATCCCAGAGTGCTTTCGTGGCTCCGACCGGCATCGATCCGGTGACCTAACGATTTTCAGTCGTTCGCTCTACCAACTGAGCTACAGAGCCCAGCGCAACTTGCGTTGCGCCTTAGTCAAAAACCCTTCTCTCGAAGGGCCAGTGACTTGGCGATCCTGACGGGACTTGAACCCGCGACCTCCGCCGTGACAGGGCGGCGCGCTAACCAACTGCGCTACAGGACCAGATGACGCTAATCACATCGCTTTGTGGTGACCCCAACGGGATTCGAACCCGTGCTGCTGCCGTGAAAGGGCAGTGTCCTAGGCCACTAAACGATGGGGCCTACAAAGTCGATACTTCATAGCACCAAGGGTCAAGATTACTTGGCTTTGAGGTGAAACCGCAAGCCGAAGCCGATTCGCAGATTTCGCTCAGCCTTGAATCAGGGGTGGCAACGTAAATTTGATGCATGACCTCACGGATTTCGCGCGCCATTTTGGCCTTTGTCGCAATCTTTGGGCTCTTGACTACTTCTTATGTGAGCCCAGACGCTTGGGCCGTGCCAACTCCGGTGCCTTCTTACCCTTCAGCCGCCGAAGTCGCCGCAGCCAAGAAAAAGGTCTCAACCAAGAAGGCGATGATCAAGCGCATCGAGGCGATCATCGTTGACCTCTCTGACAAGGCAGATGCTGCAGAGCGCGTAGCTCAGATTAAGGGTGAGGCATACAGCATCGCTAAAGATGCCTATGACCAGAAAGCAGCGCAGGTAGCAACACTTCAGGCGCAAGCAGACGCAGCGATGGCGCAAGCAAATCAGGCGATGCGTCAACTCGGGCAAATCGCAGGCCAGATGTATCGCAGCGGTACCGCCGGCACATCGTTGAATTTGTTTTTGAATTCGAACCAGGCGAGCGATCTGCTTTATCAGCTCGGTGCGCAAGACAAGTTGGCTCAGAGCAGCAACACTATTTATTTGCGGTCGATTGCAAAGCAAAAGTATGCGCAGTCACTCGCCGACGAATTGCAAGCGGCAAAAGTTGAACTCGCTGCGCGAAAGGCAACCGCGCAAACCGCATATGACGCGGCACAGTTTGCCGCAAACACCGCACAGTCTTTGGTTAACCAAAACGTTCAGTTGAACAGAACTTTTTATGCGCAACTTGCGATTTTGCAAAACACCTCTGCCGAACTTGAAAGACAGCGCGCTGAAGGTTTGGCGGCAGAGCGTCGTCAGAACGCCGGCAGCGCGAAGATGGACGCACCCGAGCTCTACACGGTTGGCGATGCCAACAGCAACAAGGTGAACGTCGCGCTTGATTTCATGCGAGCACAGCTCGGCGAGAAATATGTTCTCGGTGGAATGGGCCCGAACGTTTGGGACTGCTCTGGAATTACAAAAGCCGGATACGCCGCTGCCGGAATCTACATCGGCACGCACTCTGCAACCAACCAGTTCAGAACCATGGCGCAGGCACGCAAGCTGGTTCCGCTAAACAAGATGCAGGTCGGCGATCTGCTTTGGTATTCGGTTGAGTCGGCGTTCGACGGCGACAAATATCACGTTGTGATTTATGTCGGTGGCGGCATGATGCTTGAGGCACCGAACCCAGCGCGAACCGTGCGAATCGTACCTATTCGCTGGGGCGAAATGTTTCCATACGCTGGCCGCCCGAGCGCTCCTTAGCGGTTAGGGCTTAGCGTCAGCTACGCGAGCCCAAGTCTTGGCGATGATGAACCATTCACCGTCGACCTTGATGAGGCTCAGGTAGTCCTGCATGACGCCACCCAACATTTCGAGCTGAACGCGGGCAACTGCAAGCGAGTCATTTAGCTGGTCGACAAAGAGAATCTCGTCGCGACGAGCCTCGCCCTTTTCGGCAGGAGACTGACGGTTCAGCATTGCGTCTTTGTAGACCGCGGCGCTGCGAATGTTCAGCGCGCCATCTGGAACACCAAACAGCGAAGAGCTCTCGTGAAAGACCTTGTCGAACAGACTCATGTCTTGGCTGTGCATTAGCTCGAAGTAGTTGTCGAGCAGAGTAACGATGCCTACGTCGATTGATGAGGTTTCTAGGTTCACAGTTATCTCCTTGACTGAAACATGCTTCGAGCGATTTTGATTAGCAACTTGCGCGGAACGAATCTGCCTGAAACTGCGAGCGCAAAGTTTGACGCACCAGAGATGACGCTAGGTGGTGGGGTTGGTTTGTCGAGTGCTTTCATGGCAACAGCAATCACTTGCTCAACGGTTTGCAATTTGCCCAAACCATCTGGCGCTTTGCCGTTGCTCGCAACTTCGAAGAACTCGGTTTTTGTTCCACCCGGTGAAAGCGCCATCGCGGTTACGCCAGTGCCAAGCAGTTCGCCCCAAAGAGCTTCTGTGAAAGAAAGCACGAATGCCTTGGTTGCGGCATAGACCGTCATGTATGGAATCGACTGGTACGCAGCTGTGCTTGCGACGTTGAGAATCACGCCGTGTTTCTTTTGCAACATTGACGGCAGAGCCAACTTTGAAAGTTCGACCAAAGTCAAAATGTTCAGCCGAATTTCTTCGCTGATCTTTTCAATGTCTTCGTTGTTGAACTCACCGAATGTGCCGAAGCCTGCATTGTTAACCAAAACATCGACTTCGATCTTCTTGCGTTTGAGGGTCTTGAACAAACTTGCGGCGGCGTCGATCTCAGAAAGATCTGCAACAACAATCTGCACATCTACTTTGTATGTGAGCTTGACCGCGTCGGCGACTGCCTGCAGGCGATCTTTGCGTCGAGCAACCAATACGAGATTGGCGCCACGAGCAGCAAGCTGGTTCGCGAACTCAACTCCGAGACCAGAGCTGGCTCCGGTGATCAGAGCGGTCTTGCCTCGGTAGTCGAGAGGCATTAGTGCTTGTAGCGTTCGATGGCTTCAGCGATTAGCTTCTCGGCAACATCCTTGCCTGCCCACTCGCCAACCTTGACCCACTTGCCTGGCTCTAGGTCTTTGTAGTGAGAGAAGAAGTGCAGAAGTTCGTTCTTGGTCTGCTCAGGAACATCATTGATGTCTTGAATGTGTGCCCAGCGTGGGTCTTTGGCAGGAACGCAGATGACCTTCTCGTCGATGCCGCCGTCGTCTTCCATAGGAAGCACGCCAACCGGGCGAACCGATACAACAACACCCGGATAAACAGGGAACTCGAGAAGCACTAGAGCGTCTAGCGGGTCGCCATCGCCACCAAGGGTGGTGTCGAAGTAGCCGTAGTCAATTGGGTAGACAAAAGGTGTGAAGAGAACGCGGTCTAGGTGAACGCGACCGGTCTCGTGGTCGACCTCGTACTTGTTGCGGCTTCCGCGTGGAATCTCGATGACTACTTCGTATGGCATGTTGCTCCTCAATAGGCTTGTTAGCAACAACTTTACCGATAGCCCAATGCAGATAGGTCGGCATGCCACAGCGTCCACGCTTAACTCCCGCAATCGCCGACGTTCGTCGCGCAGTGCGTGAGGCATGGATGCGCCACGGGGTAGTCGCCGGCGACCAAATCTTGGTGGCCTGCTCAGGTGGGCCAGACTCACTCGCGCTCGCGGCGGCGGCAATCTTTGAAGGTGGCCGCGCCGGGGTTGCCGTTGGTGCCGTGATCGTTGAACACGGGCTTCAGTCGGCAACCAAGCGAGTGGCCGAAGAGACCATGCGAACCCTGACCGAACTCGGCGCAGCGCCGGCGATGGTTAGCGAAGTAAAGGTGGGCAAAGCTGGCGGGCCAGAGGCAGCCGCCCGCGCCGCTCGATATGAAGCGCTCGACGAAGCCGCAGCAGCATTCGATGCAAAGTTCATTCTGCTCGGCCACACGCTAAACGATCAGGCCGAAACCGTGCTGCTCGGCCTAGCCCGAGGTTCGGGCAACCGCTCGCTCAACGGCATGGCCGAGTTGAACGGCCGCTACCTTCGACCACTGCTCGCAATCTCGCGTGAGACCACGGTGGCCTTTTGCCAAGACAGCGGGCTAACCCCATGGATTGACCCGCAGAACAGCGACCCTAAGTTCACGCGAGTGCGAGTGCGCAACAATGTGCTGCCGATGCTCGAAGCAGAACTCGGCCCGGGTGTTGCCGATGCACTGAGCCGAACCGCAGAGCAACTGCGCGAAGACGAAACCGCGCTCGCGGAATTAGCCGAGCACTACTTCAATGAGTTCGTAAAAATTCGCGCGACCTCGCTCGAAATCGAAGTCGACGAATTTGCGGCAATGCCGCTTGCAATTCGTCACCGCGTGATTGCGCTGGCACTCGGCGTATTGAAGGCACCTGAGTTCGCGCGGGTTCACATCCGTGCAATTGATGCCCTGGTCGATGACTGGCACGGGCAGAAACCGCTGGCCTTGCCAGGGGTTAGAGTAGAACGCACAGCACGACAAATCGTTTTGAAAACGGCTAAGACACTCAAACCAGGAGCCTGCTAAGTGGATCTCGACAAAGTTGCAAACGACATCACCAAGGTGCTGGTCACCCCTGAAGAGATTCGGGCGAAGGTCTCCGAGTTGGCCGCCGAACTAGACAAGAACTACGAAGGCAAGGATGTCTTGCTCGTTGGCGTGCTCAAGGGCGCTGTCATGTTCATGGCTGACATTTCTCGCGCGATGCAGATTCCGGTGCAAATGGACTGGATGGCAGTTTCGTCTTATGGCCACGGCACCCAATCTTCTGGCGTGGTTCGCATTCTTAAAGACTTGGATGCCGACGTGCTCGGCCGCCACGTTCTGATTGTCGAAGACATCATCGATTCAGGCCTAACCCTGAGCTGGTTGATTTCGAACCTAAAGGCCCGCGGCGCTGCCTCGGTCGAAATCGTTGCCCTGCTTCGCAAGCCAGATGCCGCCAAGGTTCAGGTCGACGTGGCCTGGGTTGGTTTCGACATTCCTAACGAGTTCGTGGTCGGCTATGGCCTCGACTACGCCGAGAACTACCGCACCCTGCCTGGTGTCGCGATTCTCGACCCAAAAACCTACAGCTAAGCCCTAACGCCTACGGCGAACAACTTTGGCAGACGTCAGAGCCCGCAGGTAGCCTTATCCGGTGAAAATAAAAAAGCTTCTCAGTGGCCCATTTGTCTGGATTCTTGCTGCCGTAATCGTTTTGATTATCGGCTCATCGATGATCAGCAGTTCGAACGTGAAAACGATCGACACCAGCGTCGGCATGCAGATGATTCAAGATGGCAAGGCCCAGAGCATCAAGGTGCTCGAGAGCGACCAACGCGTAGACATCACGCTGAAAGTTGCCGACCCTAAGTTCGGCAAAGATGTTCAGTTCTTCTATGTCAGCGATCGCGGCAAGCAGGTCGTTGACGCAATTGCCGCCGCGACCCTCGACAAGGGTTACAACGACGAAGTGCCAAACACTCCTTGGTACATCGCACTGCTCGGCAGCATTTTTCCATTCCTAATCATCGGTGCGATTTTCTGGTTCATCATGTCTGGTGCCGGCGGTGGTGGCGGTCGAGGCGTAATGCAATTCGGCAAGTCACGCGCAAAGCTCGTTAACAAAGAAACTTCAAAAGTTACTTTTGCCGATGTTGCAGGTGCCGACGAAGCAATCGAAGAACTACAAGAAATCAAAGAGTTTCTTAAAGAGCCAGAAAAGTTTCAAGCGGTCGGCGCAAAAATTCCGCGAGGCGTTTTGCTTTATGGCCCTCCGGGAACCGGTAAGACCTTAGTTGCCAAAGCAGTTGCCGGCGAAGCCGGTGTTCCATTCTTCTCGATCTCAGGTTCTGACTTCGTAGAAATGTTTGTCGGTGTTGGTGCATCTCGCGTTCGCGATTTGTTCGACCAGGCAAAGCAAGCAGCACCCGCAATCATCTTCGTCGACGAAATCGATGCGGTTGGTCGTCAGCGCGGCGCTGGCATCGGCGGCGGCAACGACGAACGCGAACAGACACTTAACCAGTTGCTCGTCGAGATGGACGGCTTCGAATCGAAGACCAACGTCATCTTGATTGCAGCAACCAACCGCCCAGACGTTCTCGACCCTGCGCTTTTGCGCCCAGGTCGCTTCGACCGTCAGATCGGCGTAACCGCACCAGACCTCGCCGGTCGCGAAAAGATTTTGGCCGTGCACTCAAAGGGCAAGCCAATCGGAGAAGATGTCGATCTTGCGCTGATTGCGCGTCGCACCCCGGGCTTCACTGGCGCAGACCTAGCGAACGTCTTGAATGAGGCGGCCCTGTTGACCGCCCGTCAAAACGAAAAGAAGATTACGGCCGAGACCCTCGATGAGGCTATCGACCGTGTAATTGGCGGCCCACAGAAGAAGTCACGCCTCATGCAAGACCGTGAGCGCCTGAACACCGCCTATCACGAGGCCGGTCACGCGTTGGTTGCAGCCGCTACCAACGACAGCGACCCGGTCACCAAGGTCACGATTCTTCCTCGTGGTCGCGCGCTCGGTTACACCATGGTGTTGCCGATCGAAGACCGCTACTCGGTTTCTCGCAACCAGCTGCTCGACCAGATTGCATATGCAATGGGTGGCCGCGTTGCCGAAGAAATCGTTTTTCACGACCCAACCACCGGCGCATCGAACGACTTCGAGAAGGCAACTTCGATTGCTCGCCAGATGGTTACTCAATATGGTTTCAGCAACTCAATCGGTGCAGTGAGCTATGGCAACGGCGGCGAAGTTTTCATCGGCCGCGACATGGCACAGCAGCGCGACTACTCTGAGGCAACTGCTCAGGCAATCGATGCAGAAGTTCGCGCAATTGTTGAGGCAGCACACAACGATGCATACAAGGCGCTAACCGCTAACCGCAAAATTCTTGACGCACTCGCAAAAGAATTGATGGAGCGCGAAACTCTGAACCAAGAAGAGATCGCCGTTCTATTCAAGAACATCAAGAAGTTGCCAAAGCGCAAGCAGTGGCTATCGAGCAAGTTGCGTCCGGTTTCTAAGCAGGGCCCAATCGCGATTCCAACCAAGGGTTCAACCGCTTCGAAGCAGCGTGCTGCAAAGAAGGCTGCGGCGACAGAGGCAGCAAAGCCAACTCGCAAGCCAGCGGCCAAGCGCTCAACAGCTTCACGCACGACTAAGAAGAAATAATGGTTGACCAGCAGCGCATCGAATCGGCTGTCGTCGAATTGCTTTCAGCAATCGGCGAAGACCCGAATCGTGCCGACCTGCTGGCAACACCAAAAAGGGTAGCCGAGGCATACGCCGTTTTCTTTAACGGAATCGGTGTTGATGCAAAAGCTGCTCTCGGCGAAACCATCGCCGCCGAACAGAACGAAGTTGTAATTCTCAAAGACATCGAATTCGTTTCGATGTGTGAACACCACCTGCTGCCATTCACCGGCGTTGCTCACATCGCATACCTGCCCGCTGGCCGGGTTGTTGGCCTGGGTCGCCTGCCGAAGGTTGTCGAGATCGTGGCTTCGCGACCACAACTTCAAGAGAACCTAACCGCCCAGATCGCAGACGCAATCGAAGCCGGAACCGGCTCGGCTGGTGTTGTGGTCGTGGTCGAGGCCCGTCACCACTGCGTGGTTTCGCGCGGGGCAAGGCAACCAGAGGCAAACACCGTGACCATGGCCGCTCGAGGCAGCTACGCAGAGCCAATTGCACGTGCCGAGGTCATGGCACTGATTGCCAAATAGCCATGCCGTTTAACCGACCGCTAATCATGGGTGTCTTGAACGTCACCCCAGACTCATTTAGCGATGGCGGTCAGTTCTCTGCTGTTGACGATGCACTGAACCACGCGCGCTTCTTGCTCGCCACCGGGGCAAACGTCATTGACATCGGTGGCGAATCAACCAGGCCAGGTGCCGAGAGAGTTGCAATCGAAGAAGAGCAACGACGAGTTCTCTCGATCATCGAGCGAATCACAAAAGATGCGGCTTTCATCGATAGCGGCGCTCGCGTCAGCATCGACACCATGAACTCAGAAACCGCTCGAGCGGCAGTTGCAGCCGGCGCGACAATCATCAACGACGTTTCTGGCGGCCTTGCCGACGAAAACATGTTTCGCGTTGCTGCCGAAACTGGCGCGCTGCTCGTGATCTCGCACTGGCGCGGCTTCAGCGATGTGATGAACACCCTGAACGCCTATCAAGACGTTGCTCGAGATGTTGCCGCAGAACTTTCTGTGCGAGTCGAAGCTGCAATTGCGGCAGGAGTCTCTCGCGACAAGATCATCATCGACCCAGGGCTTGGGTTTGCAAAAGACATGCAACAAAACTGGAACCTAGTTGCTCGACTAGACGAACTCGAAAAACTTGGCTTGCCGATTTTGGTTGGCGCATCGCGCAAACGATTCATCGCTGGCGTGCTCGAACCCGACGAAGACGGCGAAGTTAGCAACGCGCGACGCGACGTTGCCACGGCCGTGCTCACCGCGCTGCTGTTGCAGCGCAAGCTGTGGGGCATCCGTGTTCACAACGTGATAGCAACGGCCGACGCCATCGATGTTGTCGAAGCGCTGCGCAACGCCGCAGACTAAAGCACAATTGACTTATGAACGATAAAAAAGTCGGCAACCTGTTTGTCTTTGGCCAGTTTCTCTTGATTGCGGTCTTGGCGCTGACTCCAGCGAGCAATCTGTGGTCGGCGAGTGAAGGTCTAACTTTCATTGCAAACAGCTCATTTGCACTCGGTTTCGCGCTGCTTATTCTTTCGTTTGCAAAACTCGGCAAGAGCCTCACCGCAAACCCGGTTCCTCTGGATAAGGCTGAGCTCAAGACCAGCGGCGCCTATTCAATTGTTCGTCACCCGATTTATCTAGCACTGATCTTGATTGCGATCGCCCTAACCCTAAAGTCGGCTTCGCTGATCTCGGTTGCAGCGTTTTTGGCACTCGTCGTCTTGCTCGACTTCAAGGCGCGCTTCGAAGAGAAACTGCTCATGCAGAAATTTGCGAATTACAAGAATTACGCTCAAAAAGTCGGTCGTTTGTTTCCGGGAATCGGTCGCATAGGGCAGAGTTAAGCCATGCAGCAATCACCTATCAAGATCAGCATTCGTGGCTTGAAGGTCTATGCACACCACGGAGTCTTTGAGTTCGAGCGCAACTATGGGCAAGACTTCTTTATCGACGCAGATGTTTGGATCGACGGCGAAGCCGCCGCGACCCACGATGACCTGGCCCAAACCGTGAACTATGGCGCGTTGTCTGATGCCCTAGTTGCCGACGCTAAGGCAAACCCCGTTGACTTGCTCGAAACCCTGGCTAGCCGCCTGCTCGCTCTTGTCATGAACTTTGGCGGTGGCGAGCAAACCGGCATCGTCAAGAAGGCCAAAATCACCGTGCACAAGCCGAATGCCCCGATTTCGCATGAGTTTGCTGACGTTTCGGTGACCGTGAAGGCCAAGCGCTGATGAAGAAGCATTCGGTGCCAGCCGTGCTTGCCATAGGCGGAAACCTCGGCGACCGCCAGGCGAACATCCGTGCCGCGGTCGAAGCACTCGGCGAAACCAAAGGCATCAAGGTGCGCGGCGTCTCACCAATGGTCGAGTCGTTTGCCGTGACAGCTGCCGGCGTCGACGAAAGCAAACCAAATTACATAAATGCCGTGCTCAAAGTCGACACCAAGTTGAAGCCAAAGAAGCTTCTCAAAGAGGTTCGCCGAATTGAGTCTGAACTCGGTCGAGTGCGCATCGAGCACTGGGGTTCGCGCACCATGGATATCGATATCGTGACCTATGCCGACGTCGTGAAGTCATCGAAAAAACTTGAACTACCGCACCCGCGCGCTTATCAGCGCGCATTTGTTTTGGTGCCTTGGTCACAACTCGATAGCGAGGCGGTTCTGCCTGGTCACGGTTTAGTTCGCGAGCTCGCCGAAAATGTGAAGCAAGATGTTTGGCAGGTGAACTAATTGAAGCCGACTAAATTTTTGTCGTTGCTAATGCCAACCGTTGTGTCTTGGTCTGTCGTTTATGTTTTGGTTCGATTGATGTTGCAAAACGGTGCGAGCATTCCAATTGCCACAAACACCGTTTTGATCACACTGCCATCGATTGCAATCATTGAGTTGGCAATTGCGATTCCGGTTTTCAAATATCGCAGCGAATTACAAAAGTTTGCAACAAGCGGTGTTCGACCAAAGCGACTCGACCCGTTTTATGCAATGCGCGTTGTCGTCTTGGCAAAGGCGACATCAATAGCCGGTGCGCTATTTCTTGGCACGGCAATCGGCTTGGTTTTCATGCAACTCTCACAGCCGGTTATTGCCGATTCAATCTGGCGCAATCTCGTCGCGCTTGTTGAGTCGGTCGTTCTGATCGCCGTCGCACTATTCATCGAAAAGGCTTGCAAGTTGCCAGACGATGGCGAGAACTCAGGCAAGGCCAAAGAGTCATCTTCGATAGAAGCGAACCCAGCGTGACCCAGGGCAGGCTCTCGGTAGCCATCATTGGTGCCGGCCCGGTTGGCACGGTGCTTGGGCAGGCGTTGGCGTCTGCCGGCCACATGATTGCTGGCATTGCCAGCACCAGCCCGCAGAACATCGAGCGAGCCGAGACCATGCTGCCTGGTGCGTTGGTCAAGACATTGCCGCAGTTGCTTGAGCTGGCCGACCTGGTGCTCTTTGCCATTCCGGCAGATCAGCTCGAGGCCACAATCGGCGGCATCTCTGAGGCAAAGCTCTGGCGAAGCGGCCAGCTGGTTGCTCACACTGCCGGCCAGTTTGGCTATTCGGTGTTTAATTCGGCCGCTCAGCAGGGAGTGATTCCGCTCGCTATTCACCCAGCAATGAGCTTCACCGGCACAAGCATCGACCTCGCTCGAATTCGCGAGAGCTACTTTGCGGTTTCTGCGCCAACGGTTGCGCTGCCAATCGCGCAAGCGCTGGTTATCGAAATGGGCGCTGAGCCAATCGTGATTAGCGAGGATGACCGCGCAATCTACTTCGAAGCAATTTCGGTCGCGACTAATTTCTCGGCGATGGTGGTGAACCAAGCAATCGGTTTGCTCGAGTCAGTCGGCATCGATGACCCGCGAAGCGTTTTGGCACCGGTGGTCAGAAGTTCTGTCGAAGTTGCAATTGCTGCCGGACACAAGCCGATCGACCCGAGCGAGTTGCTGGGCTAATGCGAATCATTTCTTCAGCTGCAGATCTCGCCGCTGCAGTTTCTGATGCAAGACAACACGGCAAGAGCGTTGCATTTGTGCCAACCATGGGCGCTCTTCACGACGGGCACATCTCGCTCGTTGAAATTGCACATCAGCAAGCAGACTTTGTTGTGGTCTCGATTTTTGTTAACCCATTGCAGTTTGGCGCAAACGAAGATTTCGATAAATATCCGCGCACACTTCAAGGCGATGCAGAGAAACTTTCAGCAGTCGATGTTGATGTGCTTTTTGCTCCAGGCGTCGAAGATGTTTACCCAAACGGCAACGAGATCACTCAGCACGCCGGCCCGGTTGGCGAAACATTCGAAGGGGCAGCGCGCGAAGGCCACTTCGACGGAATGCTAACCGTCGTCGCCCGACTGTTTGACCTCGTGAAACCAGACGTCTCAGTTTTCGGAAACAAAGATGCTCAACAGCTTTTCTTGATTCGCCGCATGGTCGCAAACTCAAACCATCGATGGAACGCGATGCAGGTGATTGGCGCACCGATCATTCGAGAAGAAGACGGCTTGGCGATGTCGAGCCGCAATCGATACCTCAGCGACGACGAACGCGAGCTGGCTCAAAATATATCGCGAGCCCTGCGGGCGGCAGAGACTACCCAGAGTGACGCCGCGACCCGTGTGGCCGCAGCCGAACAGGTCATGGCAACAGCCCCTGCGGTTAGACTTGACTACGTTGCCCTGGTCGACCCAGCCACTTTCGAGCCAATCGAAGCCGGTTTTGTTGGTCGGGCGCTGCTAATCATGGCGGCGCGAGTGGGCAGCACCAGACTTATCGACAATCTCAGCATCAGCATTTAGGGGCCACGGATGAGCGACGAACTCAACCAGCAAGACGACTTTGAGCAGGATCTGCCTGAGCAGATTGCCGTGCGCCTAGCTAAGCGCGAGCGTTTGAACGAACTCGGCGATGCATACCCGGTCAGCCTGCCAATCACCCACACCATCGAGCAGGTTCGCGCGGCTTACCCAGACCTCGAGATCGACGTAGCCACCGGCGACAAGGTCGGCATTGCCGGCCGCGTGATGTTTCAGCGCAACACCGGAAAACTCTGCTTTGCCACCCTTCAGGCTGGCGGCGGCGAGCGCATTCAGGCGATGCTTTCGCTCGACAAGGTTGGCGAAGAGCGCCTCGACCAGTTCAAAGAACTAATCGACCTTGGTGACCACCTGTTTGTTGCCGGCGAGGTAATCACCTCGAAGCGCGGCGAGCTTTCGATTCTCGTTGACGAGTGGCAGATTGCAGCCAAGACCATTCGCCCGCTGCCAAACCTGCACAATGAACTCGGTGAAGAATATCGAGTGCGTCACCGTTACATCGACCTAATCGTTCGCGATCGCGCGCGCGAGGTTGTGCAGATTCGTGCACAGGTGATGAAGTCCCTTCGCAACACTTTTGACTCGGAGCGTTTCACCGAAGTTGAAACTCCGATGCTGCAGACCATTCACGGTGGAGCGAGTGCTCGCCCGTTCAAGACTCACTCAAACGCGTTTGACACCGAACTGTTCTTGCGAATCGCACCTGAACTTTTCTTGAAGCGCGCAGTTGTCGGTGGCATCGATCGCGTTTTCGAAATCAACCGCAACTTTAGAAACGAAGGTGCAGACCGCACCCACTCGCCAGAGTTTGCGATGCTCGAGGCATACCAGGCATACGGCGACTACAACAGCATGGCCGACCTGACTCAGAAACTGATTCAAAACGCAGCCATGGATGTCTTCGGCACTCACGTTGTTGCACTTGACGACGGCACCGAGAACGACCTCTCAGGAAACTGGGATCGCATCTCGATGTTTGAATCGCTCTCGGCTGCCGCCGGTGTTGAAATCACACCGACCACTCCAATCGAAGAACTAAAGAAGCTCGCGAAGTCTGTTGACATCGAAATCGACCACCCGCAGCACGGCAAATATGTCGAAGAGCTTTGGGAGCACTTCGTAAAAACCGACCTCGTCAAGCCGACCTTCGTCATCGACTTTCCGGTTGACACTTCACCGCTTACTCGCAACCACCGCAGCAAGGCTGGGGTCGTTGAGAAGTGGGATCTCTACATCCGTGGCTATGAGCAGGCGACCGCCTATTCAGAGCTGGTCGACCCAGTGGTTCAGCGCGAGCGCTTTGTTGAGCAGGTCACCCTGGCCGCCGCTGGCGACCCTGAGGCCATGAAGCTCGACGAAGACTTCTTGACCGCGCTCGAGTTCGGCATGCCACCTTCGGGCGGCATGGGCATGGGCATCGACCGCCTGTTGATGAGCCTCACCGGTCTTGGCATTCGCGAGACCATCATGTTTCCGCTAGTTAAGTAGGCAAAATGACCCCGCTCGAATGGATTGGCGACGC